>DATBLP010000052.1:0-17547 GCA_036555245.1 Burkholderiales bacterium | reverse complement strand
CCCGAGGATTGCTCAAGATCCATGGCCGCTACAGTTCCGTCGTAGTTGATCGCAACTGTAAGGCGCAGGCTGCCATAGATCTTGCCGCGGGCGCTTTCAGGATAGTTGAGATTTCCGATGCGCTCGATCTTTTGTCGCCAGTCCTCCGCGTAAAGTGCGTAGCGCACCTCGGCTGCCCGCGCGCCCACGAAGACCTTCCTCGGGCGCTTATTGTATTCCTCGATCTGGCGCGCAATCTGCGCCTCCAGCCGCGCAACAAGCAGGGCGCTTTCAGTAAGCTCGGTACCTGACAGCGGTATTCTGATTTCGGATCGCGGTCCCGGTTCCAGGGCGGCGATCCTTTCCCGCGACTGGCCCGACAGTAGCTGTCGCTGGCGCGCTTCAAGCTCCTGCACGCGCCGTTTGGCGTGTTTCAGGTCGGCGCCCTGCTCCTTGGACTGCACGCGAGGCAGTGGCGACTTGGCGCGGCGGCTGAGGTCAGTATCGCCGCCCCCGTTCAGATTGGCCTGCGCAAGGACATCAGGTTGGATAGGTTGCGATCGCGTCTTTGAATTGACCAATACCACTTCGAGCTGGGATGGGGCGAGCCTAGGCAGGCGGTCCGGCAGTCTGAACTGGATCGACAAGACGATTGCATGCAGCACGATGGAGATCGACAAAGCCGCGGCGAGCGCACGGGAATCCGGATCGAGATCCGCAAATGGCCGGGGCCAGTCCAGTGTGCCAGACAGCGACTCAGGGAGCCTCAGGGCTTGATCTCCAAAAGTGTGCTGAATCATATAATTCTAGGACAAACTTTGAGTTTTGTCTCAAGTGGTTGATCGACCCCTAAGTGAGCACCCTTGGGCCGCGGAAGACGCATCGAAAGTTCGCCTCAATGAGATCAATCTCCTTCACCTCGACGTCAACACGTGCCCCGGGGGCGATTGGCGGCAAGGACGGCACTCTCGCGTACAGCGGCAATCCGTCAAGTTTGACTAGATTTTCGCGCACCACCGTCGCCCCGGCAATTCCTACGGACTCCTGGAGGAGCCACTTGAGGCACCAGAAATGCTCCATGCGGCTCTGAAATTCGTTGTACGCGGCGTAGCTCGTTTCAAAATCATGCAGCGTCGACAGCATGGTGTCGCCGTTTGCGGAGAAAGGAGGCGGTGCGCCGTTGAGAAACGCCAGCAACTGCCACTGGTTGACCAGATCGACGTAACGTCGAAGTGGCGAGCTGGCCCAGGCGTAATGACTGGTTCCCAGCCCTTCGTGCTCCATGGCTGAGGTGGTCATTCGCACTTTGCCCCCCGACTGGCCTCGATAGATCGCGGCCAGCCCGTGGTCGTCAAGCAGCTTGCCCCAAGTGCTGTTGACCGCGATCATCAGCTCGGAAACCAGCTTGTCAAGCGGGGTCCCGCGCCTGCGCTCGGTAATGGTGACCCGGAGGTCGTCGCCCTGACCCACCACCTTGAAGCTGTAATCGGGACGTTCGGACGCCACCGACGGTTTGCCGCGCGAGCGCTCAAGCGCACCGGCAAGCTTCCAGAGAGTGTTCAATTCGCTGAAATACGGAATGTCAGCGCGCGTCTGGCCAGAGAGAAACGCCGCGTCAACCTCCTCCACCGCGTGGTGACGAAGGTTCGCCTCAATCGCCACGCGCTCAATACGCGTGTGGCGAGCCTCTATCGTGAAATCATCGGTGCGCACGTCGAGATACAGCGATAGCGCAGGACGCTCAGTCCCTTCGGCCAGCGTGAAGCGGTCGATCACCTGGGGAGGCAACATCGTGACTTTCCCCCCAGGCAAGTACACCGTCGATAGCCGCCCGCGCGCTACTGCATCGATCGGTGAACCGGGGACAAACCCGAGCCCCGGGACGGCGATATGGATGCCTATGCGTACGGACCCACCCTTAAGACGAACAAGCGAAAATGCGTCATCGATCTCCGTGGTGGCGGCATCGTCCAGACTGAATGCCGCTGCTTCCGCCAGCGGCAGACCCGCGGGTTCGGCTATTTCGAGTCCCGACGGAAATTCCGTCCCCGTGGGAAAGTGCTCGTAGAGAAAACGATTGAAATGATATTCGTGGATTGCGGGAAGGGCGCCGCAGCGTCCGACCAGCTTGGCTGGCGACAATCCGGTCATCTCGCAGGCCGCTTCGAGCGCCTTCGATTCAGGTCGGCTTCGATCGGGTCTGTAGAGCAGCTGGGGCAGAATCGCGCGGTGTGCCTCGGGGAGTTCTCCGCGCGCGAGCCTCTCAGCCCACGCAGAAATCTGCGATTGCTGCCGCTTCTTGCGTTCGATGCTCGCTAGGGCGGCTCGCAAGGTTTCCGGAGGCGCCGCGCGAAAGCGACCCCTCCCCTCGCGATAAAAGTGCATCGGCGCCGAATGCAGCCTTACCAGAATTCCCGCGGCTTCCACTGCTGAGGGTGCGCGACCGCAGTACTCTCGCGCGAGGCCGGCAAAGTCGAATTCTTCTGCTCCGCAGCACTGCCACAGGAAGTCGGTGTCTATGTTCGCGGCCATCACTTCCGCCCGGGAAAGCAGCTCGGCAGCCCCGGGCTCCGGAAAACGCAACAGTACGTCTCTTGCCTTTATTTTGGCGCGCTTCCCGTGCGGCGCCTCGACCTGAAGGGTATTCTCGCCGTCGGCCACAACTGCGGCGACCTTGAGGGCACCATGATCTTCGTATAGAACATTCACAGAGGAAGCAAACCGGAAAGTGACCCGGGTCGCGTTGACCCGGACAGGCAGGAATTATATCGTAGCATTGCGCTTTTTCCGCAGCGGAACCTCAGGGGATAACCGTGGCAAAGATTGATTCAATTTCCGTCGCAACTGCGCGTGTTGCGCTGAACGTCGCCACTAGTTTCGCAACGCGTACTGTATCGGCCCGGGACTACGGTCTGGTCAAAGTGCGCGCGGGCGGAGTCGAAGGAATTGGCTTCTGCTACGCAGGCTCATCGGGCGGCATTCTGGTCGCTCAGGCAGTGGAGCAACTGCTCGCGCCTCTGCTAATTGGCAGCGACACTCACCTCGTCGAAGGACTGTGGCAGCGCATGTTCCAAGAGACGGTGCTGCACGGGCGTGCGGGAAGCGTTATGCGCGCAATTTCGATTGTCGACTGCGCTCTCTGGGACCTGAATGCACGCGCGGCGCAGCTTCCGCTTTACAGGTACCTAGGAGCCGCCATGGACGAGGCGGTTCCGGCATACGCAAGCGGCGGCTACTACCTGCCCGGCAAGACTCCGAAGAAGCTCGGCGCCGAGATGGCAGGCTATGTGAAGGCAGGGTTCCGCGCAGTGAAGATGAAAGTTGGCCGGCTCTCACCCGCGGAAGAAGAAGCGCGAGTACGGACAGCTCGCAAGGCTGTGGGACCGGACGTGAAACTCATGCTTGACGCCAATAACGCCTGGCACGATGTACCGACAGCCATGCAGTACGTGCGGCGTTTCGAGCCTTACGATCCCTATTGGATCGAGGAGCCTTTTTTCCCGGATGACATCGACAACCATGCGCGATTGGCAAAGCTCACCCGGATCACGGTGGCTACCGGCGAGATCGGCGCGGGACGTTGGCACTTCAAGGAAATTCTTGACAAGGGCGCAGCCCAAATACTGCAGACAGATGCACTTGTATGCGGCGGCGTATCTGAGTGGAGAAAGATCGCGGCGACGGCGGCTAGCTATGGCGCCACGGTCTGCCCGCACTGGTTTCACGACCTGCACGTGCACCTTGTCGCCGCGACATCAAACGCTCGCTACGTCGAATTCTTTCCCGACGATCAGGTCCTCAACTTTCGACGCTTGATCGACACTCAGCTTACTCAGCGCAACGGCGCACTGGTTCTGCCAAAGACGCCGGGCTTGGGTTTCCGGTTCGACGAAAAGGCAATAGAGCGCTATGCACTCAGGGATGGCAAGTCCACCTGGAAGGTACTGCGCTAGCTTCATATTGCTGCATTGGACTTCCGGCGACTTGCAAAGGCGGCAAGCAACCGATCGTGGATCCCACAGAAGTCTCCATTGGACATGACGAGTACATGGTCCCCCGGCCGGGCTTCAGCGGCTATCGTGGATATGAGCCGCTCGAAATCGACTTCACAGGTCACGCGAGAACCGAGCGGCCCGAGCGCCGCTGCCGCGTCCCACTCAAGCCCGGCGCTGTAGCAGAAGATCCGGTCTGCGCTGTCCAGACTTGCAGACAGGCGGTCCTTCATGACTCCCAGCTTCATCGTATTGGAGCGCGGCTCGAACACAGCCAATATCCGCGCTCGCCCCACTTCTGCCCTGAGACCAGCAAGCGTTGTGGCAATTGCGGTTGGGTGGTGCGCAAAGTCATCCCACACAGCTATCCGCGCCTCGGTTCCCCGCAATTCCATGCGGCGTTTCGCGTTTCGGAACTTCGCGAGCGAGCGAATCGCGTCCGTTGGGTGCACCCCCGCGGCATATGCCGCAGCGATTGCAGCAAGGCCATTTGCACGATTGTGCTTGCCTAGCAGGTTCCAATGCAGTTGCCCAAGTGATCTCCCCTGGTACAGTATTTCGAAGCGGTCTTTTCCAAGATCCTGTTCGGACCATCCCTCTTCCACACCAATACTTTCTACGTGGCTCCAGCAGCCCCGTGCCAGCACGCGTTGAACGGAAGGGTCAGCGCCATTCACGACCAGATGACCCGAGGGGCGCACGGTACGGACAAAATAGTGAAATTGAGTCTCTATAGCAGCAAGATCGGAGAAGATATCTGCATGATCGAACTCGATGTTGTTTATGACTGCCGTCCTGGGTCTGTAGCTCACCATCTTGGGCCGTTTGTCGAAGAACGCCGTGTCGTACTCATCGGCTTCAATGACAAAATGGTCTTTCTCACCCAATCTTGCGGACACGCCAAGATTTCCCGTGATTCCTCCAATCAAGAATCCTGGAGCAAGCCCAGCTTCCTCCAGGATCCATGCAAGCATTGAGGAAGTCGTTGTTTTCCCATGCGTACCGGCAACTGCGAGGACCCACCTCCTTGCCAGTACGGAATCCGCCAGCCATTGGGGACCGGACACAAAGGGATCGCCACGGTCCAGTATCGCCTCCATGAGCGGGTTGCCGCGGCTAACCACGTTGCCGACGACCCAAAGGTCGGGGTTCAGGGCAAGCTGATCAGCGCCGTAGCCTTCGATCAGATCGATGCCTTGTGCGACCAGTTGAGCGCTCATGGGTGGATAAACGTGCGCATCGCAGCCGGTGACGCGGAGGCCCAGCGCTTTGGCAATGACCGCGATGCCGCCCATGAAGGTGCCGCAGATACCGAGGATATGAATGTGCACGGAAGTGGCCAACTGAGCTGCCGGATACAGACGGTGGCAGCCCGAAAAGGAAAGGATTCTAGCTCAGTTCGCCGAGATTCCCGGCTGCGGTATTATCGCTTGGCTTTGGTACTTCCGCTCGATCTCCCATAGATGCCTAAGAATGCCAAGTCCAAACAGCACCTGATGCGCACACGCATTGCGGCGACTGCGGCGCGTCTGATGGCTGAGGATGGAATCACCGACTTTGCGCTCGCCAAGCGCAAGGCATCGCGACAGCTGGGGGCACCGAGCACGCAGTCGCTCCCAAGAAACGAAGAGGTCGAAGCGGAATTGCGCGCCTATCAATCTCTTTATCAGGGGCAGGAGCACCGCGAGCGCATCCAGTACCTGCGCCAGCGAGCGCTCGAAGTCATGCAACTGCTCGAACAGTTTCGCCCCTATCTGTCAGGACCGGTATTGAAGGGCACGGCCGGCCGCTATAGCGAGATCAACCTGCAGCTGTTCACTGATGACAGCAAGGCCATCGAGCTGTTTCTCCTCAATCGAGATATTCCCTACGACACGGCCGACTTGCGTCACTTTTCTGGGGATCGCGCCCGGGCGGTATCCGTACTCAAATTTGAACGGCTGGGCGTCTCGATCAAATTGGCGATCTATGCTCTCAAGGATGAGCGGGGTACATTGAAGGCCAGCTTATCCGGGCGACCCATGGAGCGAGCGGGACTGCAGAGCGTCCTCGAGATGGTTGAGCAAGGCAAGCACGCGGACATGCAGGACCCCCTCGAAAGTCGTCCTTTCCAGCTGTAATTTGGTGTCTTCTGTGTCGAAATGTCGTTAATGTCTTGGAAATAGCCTACTAACTTTCGAATCTGCCAAGTACAAATCGGTCTCTCAAGCAGGGTGCACCGATTCCCTGTTAAAGTTTTGGACAACTTGCACCCATCTGCGTCAAACTCCTTTCTTTATCATGCCAAAAGCGAAACGCGCTGCTGGAAGAAAGACTCGCGGAATCGAGCGAATTCTCGTCCTTCACGGGCCGAATCTCAACCTGCTCGGTACCCGTGAACCCGGGATCTATGGATCGGAAACATTCCGTAGCGTTAACAAACGGCTAAGCGCGATGGCGAAGCGCCACGGGACACCAGTGGAGATATTTCAGAGCAATCACGAAGGGGCGTTGATCGAACGCGTGCATACCGCGAAGCGGCAAGGTATTGCGTGGATTATTGTCAATCCGGGGGGCTTTACCCATACCAGTGTGGCGCTGAGGGACGCTCTTGCCGCAGTCCAAATTCCCTTCATTGAGGTGCATTTGTCGAACATCTATTCCAGGGAACCATTCAGGCGCCACTCCTACTTTTCTGACTTGGCAGTCGGCACCTTATGCGGCCTCGGTACCCGGGGCTATGACTTCGCCTTGCAGTTTGCGTTGGAATCCGCCGCAGAAAAGCGGAAAGGGAGTTCGCGTGCCTCAACCCCTCGGAAGTAGGGCGCGGACCCATTCACCTCAGGGCTGTGTCGGGTCTGCTCTAGCCTGACTGCGATTCACCGATATTCTGCCTGCCGTACTGCAGGAGGCCAGCATGGATTTGCGCAAACTGAAAAAACTCATTGACTTGGTCGAAGCTTCGGGTATCGCGGAGCTCGAGGTAACCGAGGGAGAAGAAAAGGTCAAGATCGTACGGGGGGGCTTGGGCGGCAGAGAAGTCGTCGTGGTCCCTGCACCGGCAGGGTCAACCCCTGGGCTCGATCAAACTAGAGCGGTGATCGCACCGCCTGCTGCTGGAACCCCCGCAGCGATCCCGGCAAATGGGGCTCCCTCGTCGCTCGAGGCACATATCGTAAAGTCGCCCATGGTCGGGACGTTCTATCGATCTGCTTCCCCTGGCGCCAAGCCGTTCGTCGAAGTCGGCGATACCGTCAAGACCGGCCAGCCCATCTGCATTATCGAGGCAATGAAACTCATGAATGAAATAGAGGCTGACAAAGACGGCGTTATCAAGGCAATCATGGTCGAAAATGGACAGCCCGTCGAATACGGTGAACCCTTGATGATGATCGGTTAGCTCCGGCATGTTCGAGAAGATCTTGATCGCCAACCGGGGCGAGATTGCCCTGCGTATCCAACGCGCCTGTCGCGACCTCGGCATCAAGACTGTGGTCGTGCACTCAGAGGCCGACGGCGAGGCAAAGTACGTGAAGCTCGCAGACGAATCGGTCTGTATCGGGCCGGCTGCGTCCAGTGCAAGCTATCTCAACATCCCCGCGATCATAAGTGCGGCTGAGGTGACTGACGCCGAAGCCATTCACCCAGGCTACGGGTTTCTTGCCGAAAATGCCGATTTCGCCGAGCGCGTGGAAAAGAGCGGTTTCGTATTCATCGGCCCTCAAGCGGAAACCATACGCCTTATGGGCGACAAGGTGAACGCGAAACAGGCCATGAGCAAAGCAGGGGTGCCCTGCGTGCCCGGCTCCGACGGACCGCTGCCGGAGTCCCCGGAAGAAGCGCTGAGAATTGCCAGAAAGATCGGTTATCCCGTGATTGTCAAAGCAGCGGGCGGCGGCGGCGGACGGGGCATGCGAGTGGTGCATACCGAAGCAGCGCTGAAAAGCGCAATCGGCCTTACGCGCGCTGAGGCTGAGGCTGCCTTCGGCAATCCGACCCTCTACATAGAACGATATCTGGAGAACCCTCGCCACATCGAGGTGCAAGTGCTTGCCGACAGTCACAGGAACATCATCTACCTGGGCGAGCGCGACTGCTCACTGCAAAGACGACACCAGAAGGTCATGGAGGAAGCTCTTGCTCCGGACCTCGCACCCAAGCTGCGCGAGCGGATCGGGGACCGTTGCGTCGATGCGTGTCGCAAGATCGGCTACCGTGGTGCGGGCACTTTCGAATTTCTCTATGAAGAGGGCGAGTTCTACTTCATCGAGATGAATACTCGCATCCAGGTCGAGCACCCGGTCACCGAGATGATAACGGGCGTCGACATCGTGCAGGAGCAGATTCGCGGCGCTGCGGGGGAAAAGCTTTCAGTGCGCCAGAAGGACATCGAATTTCGCGGTCATGCAATCGAGTGCCGCATCAATGCCGAAGATCCCTTTCGCTTCACACCCTCACCGGGCCGCATAACCTCCTATCACCCGCCCGGGGGACCAGGCATCCGTGTGGATTCGCATATTTACCAGGGATACGCCGTCCCCCCCAACTACGACTCTCTCATTGGAAAAGTAATCGCGTATGGGGCGAATCGCGACCAGGCTCTGCGCCGGATGCGCATTGCCCTGTCCGAAATGGTTATCGAAGGCATACAAACCAATATTCCCCTTCACCAGGAGCTTCTGCTCGACAGCCGCATTGTCCGCGGAGGAGTCAACATACACTACCTTGAGCAGAAGCTCGCCCAACAACAGAAGCGAAACGGAGCCAAGTAGCGAGGGCTGAGTGACGCTTGTCGCACTCGTTCTCGAACTTGACTCTGTAGACGCAGATCGTCTCTCGGACATGCTGCTCGAAGTCGGCGCGATCTCGGTCACCCATGAAGAAGCACCGCCGGGAACGCGCGCCAACTCGATCCCCGCCGAAGAACCCGAGGTGAGCGGAGGATCTTGGCCGCTAGTCCAGCTGACAGCCCTGTGCCGGACACAGGACAATCCTGAGCAGGTCCTTGTGCGCGCTTGCGAGGCCGCCCGAATTCGCGTGCCCGACCACAAGTCTCACGCCGTCCATGACGAGAATTGGGTCGAGAAATCCAGGGAGCAGTTCTCGCCGATTCGCGTCTCGGATCGTCTTTGGATCGTCCCTACCTGGCACACCCCACCCGAACCCACCGCAATCAACCTTATCATCGATCCCGGGCTTGCATTCGGCACGGGCAGCCACCCAAGCACATTCCTGTGTCTTCGCTGGTTGGAGCACACTATCCGCGGCGGAGAAACGATCATCGACTACGGCTGCGGTTCCGGTATATTGGCAATCGCAGCGCTCAGACTCGGTGCTCATCGTGCAATAGGGGTGGACATTGACCCAAGCGCAATCCTTGTGGCCCGCGCCAATGCCCAGCGCAACCGCGCGGCCGCCGAGTTTCTCGATGGCAGCGAGCCGCTTTCCATCGTGGCGGACATTGTGGTCGCCAACATCCTTGCCAATCCGCTGAAGCTGCTTGCGCCGTTCCTCGCGTCGCGCTGCGCGCCCGGCGGTTGGATCGCCCTCGCGGGAATTCTTTCGTTTCAGGCGACTGAAGTCGAGAAGGCCTATGCTCCCTGGATACAGTTCAGGGAGCGGTCAGAGGCGGAAGGTTGGGTTTGCCTTTCAGGCGTCCGCCAGTGAGCAAGATCACCCGCTGCCCGTCCTGCACCACGGCGTTTCGTGTGAGCGACGCCCAGCTCCAGGCGCGCGCGGGCCAAGTCCGTTGTGGGCGTTGCGGGGCAATGTTCGACGCGGTCGCCGCGCTCACTTCAGATCCCGGCACGGGAACCGGCGTAGCAGAAGCGGCACGCACTGTGCCCGGGAACCCGGTCCTCCCCGGACCTGCGTTCGATTTCGGCCCGCCTGACCGAGCCAGGAGAAGTCGCCTGTGGTGGGTCGCAATTGCAGTCGCGACGCTGGCGCTTGCCTTGCAGGTTGCTTATTACAATCGAACCGACGTCGTGCTGCTCTTTCCCGAAGCCAAATCCGTGGTCGAGCAATTTTGCGCCAAATTCGACTGCGAGATCCCGCAGCCTCGCCGTGTCGAGTTGCTGAGCATCGAGTCTTCCGATCTGCAGGCTGACAACGCCAGCCCCAATGTCATGGTGCTCACCGCAACGCTGAGAAACCGCGCCGGCTTCGTCCAAGCTTTCCCGGCGCTCGAGCTTTCGCTGACCAATGCCCAGGATCAAACCGTCGCGCGGCGCGTACTGATGCCGACGGACTATGTTCCGCGCGGCACGCGCACGGCATCCGGGTTCGCCGCAGCAAGTGACCTCCAAGTCAGGGTATATGTTGAAGCGGCGGCCCTGCGGCCAAGCGGCTACCGGCTCTACCTGTTCTATCCCTGAAAAGCTGCCGTGCGCGCTGGTTTCCGCTATGCTTCGCCGCGTCGCAAAAGCGCTACTGATCTGGAAATATTGCGCTCGCTTCGCCCTTGACTTGACATCCCTGACCACCCATCCCATGCGCACCCTAATCTGCGGCTCGATCGCCTACGACAACATCATGGTATTCCCCGGCCGGTTCCGCGACCACATACTGCCCGAACAGATTCACATCTTGAATGTCGCATTCCTCGTCCCCGAGTTGCGTCGCGATTTCGGCGGATGCGCCGGCAATATCGCATACAACCTCAAGCTTCTGGGGGCGGATCCGCTGGTAATGGCGACGGTCGGGGACGACGCCACGCGATACTACGAGCGACTCGAAGGCTTGGGGCTCTCCCGCGACTGCGTGCGCCGGATTCCCGATACCTTGACCGCGCAGGCATTCATCACCACCGATCTGGATGACAACCAGATCACGGCGTTCCACCCCGGAGCGATGAACTACTCCCACCTGAACAGCATTACGTCGGCGCTAAGCGCGGGCTTGGCAATCATCGCCCCCGATGGGCGCGACGGCATGCTGCAGCACGCGCTCGAACTCGCGCGGCTCAATATCCCTTTCATGTTCGATCCGGGACAAGGATTGCCGATGTTCTCCCGCGAAGAACTTGTCGACTTTGTGGACAAGGCCACCTATATCGCCGTCAACGACTACGAGGGCAAACTTCTCGAAGAGCGAGCCGGTCGCAAACTCGATGAGCTTGCCCGGCAGGCCAAGGCCCTCATTCTCACCAAGGGTGCCCAAGGTTCCATCATTTACGCAGATGGCCAGAAGCTCGAGATACCTTGCGTGAGGGCAACCGAGGAAGTCGACCCTACCGGTTGCGGAGATGCCTACCGGGCCGGGCTTCTTTACGGGATTGCAGCGGGCTTTGACTGGCCGAAGACGGGCCGGCTCGCTGCGCTGATGGGTGCGATCAAGATTGCCTCGCGCGGGGGGCAGAACCACTCTCTCAGCCGCGGGGAAATCGTGCGGCTGTTTCGCCGACATTTTCAGTCCGATCTCTGAGAAGAACCATTCCGCGATTTGCAGCGCAGCCGCTTTCGCGGGACAAGAAGATAGTGGTCAACCGCACCCCGGTTTTGTCGCGTCTGGCCAGGCTGGTCAGGGTCGCCGTGCATCTAGTGCGCGGCCTCGCAGCAGCCTGGCTGCGCTTTCCGAAGCTGAGCGAAGCCGAGCGGCACGCAGAAAAGCGCCGGTGGTCAAGAAAGCTGCTCTCCATCTTGTCCGTGTCGGTGCGCGAGCACAATATCCCGAAAAAGCTGCCGGAGCGATGCATGCTGGCGCTCAACCATATTTCCTGGATCGACATCTTCGTAATCGACGCAAGATTCCCGGCGACGTTCATCGCCAAGTCGGAAGTCCGCGAGTGGCCCTTCGTGGGATGGCTATGCACAAGGGTGGGAACGCTTTACATCGAGCGCGGCAAGCGCTCCGCTGCACGACACGCCCGCCATACGGTTTCCCGAGAGCTTGAACGGGGTTCGCTGATCGCCGTGTGCCCCGAGGGCACGACGACTTTCGGGCGAAGTCTGGAGCGCTTTCACGCGGCGTTGTTTCAACCCGCAGTCGACGCCGCAGCCACCGTTCAGCCCGTGGCCTTGCGCTATCTGGACTCGGCAGGTCGGCATACCGACGCCGCCGGCTACGTTGGCGAGACTTCTTTGCTCCAGTCAGTCTGGACCATCGTCTCCACACGCCACATCGTCGCGGAACTGCGATTTCTCGCTCCGATCCCATTCCACGGCCACACCCGCCGCTCGCTCGCGGAGAAAGCCCAGACTGCTATTGCCGCGGCCCTGGGCGTGCACGCACCGGCAGCCCGGCATTCGCGAAGCAGGGAATCTCGTACACACGCCGATCCTCCAGACGCACCGCAGTGAGTGTTCCTCCCCAAACACAGCCGGAATCGAGGGCAAGAAGATTCGGCATCACGCGCAGACCAAGCGCCGACCAATGACCGCAAATCACGGTCACGGCAGCGGTTTTTCTGCCCGGTGCCTCGAACCACGGGAGGTAGCCGGCGGGAGCCGCCGTCGCTTCGCCCTTGGCGCGAAATTCCATGGTGCCGTCAGGTTTGCAGAAACGCATCCGTGTCAAGGCATTTACGATTACCCGCAGCCGCTCGGCCCCTTGCAGCTTGTCGCTCCAGCGGGTTGGCCGCGAGCCGTAGAGCCGTGCGAGAAACTCGCGGTGCCGCGGCCCGCGCAGCTCGGTTTCGACCTCCCCGGCACGCGCTCTGGCCTCGTCAGCATCCCATTGCGGCGGCAAGCCGGCGTGCACGAGCAAGTGACCGGCGTTCAGGTGAATTAGCGGAAGCCTCCGCAACCAATCGAGCAGCTCGCCGCAATCGGGAGCTTCGAGAACCTCCTCCAGGGTGTCGCCTTCTCTTCCCTTCACAAGACCCGACGCGAGTGCCAGGAGGTGCAAATCGTGATTCCCCAGCACGCACACCGATCGCTCGCCCAGGTCGCGCACGAAACGCAGGGTTTCGAGCGACTTTGGCCCGCGGTTGACGAGATCGCCGACGAACCAAAGCCGGTCTTTGCCCCGATCAAACGCAATCGCATCGAGAAGCGCCTGCAACTCGTCGAAACAACCTTGTACATCGCCGATCGCATAAGTAGCCATTTTCGTCGGGTCGCTTGTAATACAATCACAGCGTACATCATCCCGCTGACAAGACCCTTCATGGCGAAGAAGCCTTCGGTTCCGATTCTGAACCGGCTGCGAAAGCTGATCGAGCCGGCTCCGGAAGGTCCCCGGGCGCCCAAGGAGAGCGGCAAACGGTCCGGGCGGCAAGCTCCCGCGTCTGCTGCAGACCCTGTCGCGGAAGACACGAACGCGGCCCGAGCGCCTGAACCCGGCAAGAAGAAGACGCCCAAGCAGCCCTGGTACCGGCACCGGCAGCGCTGGTGAGAGCAAGTCCTGGCGCGCTCACTGATCCATCGCACTGGCCGCAAAAAGCTCTTCAAGCTTCACCAAACGCGGCGTCAGGCCCTGTTCGACGGAATAGGTCGCCGCAGTTTCCAGAACCCTGCGGTTTGCCTGGATCCCGTGCTGCAGAAGCGGGGTGCGCAGGCTCTCGGCAGATTCCCGCGAAACGAGCCCCGCTGCCACGTGGTATTCCGCATGCTGCAGGCGCTCTTTGTCTGCAATCGCGCGGGCCTGCTCGAACGCCTTGTAGAGATTCAGGAGCACCCAGGGGTGCTTTTCAGCGATCTCCCTGCGAATCACCATCCCGTGATTGATGGGGAAAATTCCGCTTTTTCCATAGTATCGGACGCCTTCCGCGACCGGGTCGGCAAAAAGCGGTCTCACCTCCGGGTGATTCCAGAGGTCGGCGGTGCTGCGATCGACGAGGTTGGGATCGACGATATAGTGAATCGCCGCCTCGAGCTCCCCTGAGAGCATCATTGCGCCGATATTCTTTTCCGGCGGTATCTGATGGATTGTCACTCCCCGCGGAGGCACGAACCCGATCGCGCCGCGGTGGCTGTGCGACGGCACTCGCTCCATCCAGAACTCCATCTCCTCGGGCGCTATTCCGAACTCGTGTTGCAGCACACCGCGGGTCCACAGGGCCGCCGTCTGCTGGTATTCGGGCACCCCGACACGCCTGCCTCTCAGATCAGCGGGCTTCTCGATGCGCGCGTCTCGCCTCACCAGTATCTCGGTATGAAAGAATTTCCTCGTGGTGAAGATCGGCAGGCCGACCCAACGCTCGTCGCCCTTGGCTCTAGCCATCATCAGGGACGAAAGCGACATTTCCGAGACGTCGAAATCGGCAAACCGCAGCTGCCGCCAGAAGAGCTCCGACGGGTGCAGCACGGTTGGTACGAGGTCGACACCGCCAGGCTTAACCCTGCCGTCAAGAATCGGCCAAGTCCTCGGGTTCGACGCCACTGCAATGCTGATGGGAATGTTCATGGCCGGTCTGTCGAATATTCCGTATCCTGGGACTTGGAGCGATCATCCCAGCAGAACGGGCCGCAGACAAGCAGGCTCGCCGCACCCAATACGGCCGGCGTGCTTCCCCCGGGCAAACCTGCTGCGACGGAGTAGGGGTTCGCAGGCTGAGCCAGTCGGTTCAAAAAAAGAGCAAAGCCTGCGAAAATCCGTTCCGGAATCACTTCCCTCACCCGGAAATGTCGAGAAAGGCAAATTCTCCCAGCGCAAGGGCGCTCGATTGGCCAGGCGAACTTCATCGCGCGCTCAGGACTCACCGCGTCGGCCAGGTCTCGTACGTTCCCGACGCCGGCCACAAGCGCTTGATCGAGCTCTGCCACGGTGATGGCGAAATGGCGGTCGTGCCGCTGACCACCGAGGAAGAAGGCATTGGCCTTGCGGCCGGCGCCTGGCTGGGCGGCAAACGCGCGGCGCTTCTCATGCAGTCGAGCGGCGTGGGCAACTGCGTGAACGCTTTCACGCTAGCCTGCAATTGCGGCTTTCCCCTGCTCATGCTGGTCACGATGCGCGGCGAGTGGGGCGAATTCAATCCTTGGCAGGTCCCCATGGGGCAGGCGACGCCGGAGATCCTGCGCTTGAGCGGTTTGCGCTCACTGCGCCTGGAACGTGCCGAGGATGCGTACGCTACAGCCGCGGCGGCGGCGAAGCTCGCTTTCGAGGGCTACGCGAGCGTTGCCCTCCTGATTTCGCAGCGCCTCATCGGGACGAAGGCGTTCGGAGAAAAGCCGTGACGCCCCTGCATCGGCGCAAGGTGGTACGCACGCTTCTCGCGCGGCGTGAAGGCCTGCTCGTGGTCGCCGGATTGGGGTCGCCCGCATGGGATTGCACCGATGCGGGCGATCACCCACTCACGTTTCCCTTGTGGGGCGCAATGGGTTTGGCGTCAATGATCGGACTGGGCCTGGCGCTTGCTCAGCCGAAGCGGCGCGTCCTCGTCGTCACCGGGGACGGCGAGATGCTGATGGGCTTGGGAAGCCTCGCCACCATCGGCGCCCAACGCCCGGAGAATCTCGCGATTGTCGTGCTGGACAACGAACGTTACGGGGAAACCGGGATGCAAAGGACACACACCGGGTACGGCGTCGATCTGGCGTCTGCCGCCAAAGCCTGCGGGTTTGCCGAAGCTCGCGTCGTGAGACGCAACGCGGAGCTCGAGCCCATGCGCTCCGGAGTACACCGGGCTCGCGGCCCGCTTTTCTTCCAGGTGAAGGTCGGGGCGGAAGTACTGCCGCTCGCATTGCCCCCGAGAGACGGAAGTGTTCTCAGGCACCGGTTTCGCGAGACCCTGCTGGGCAAGAATGTCGCCGGCCAATAGCGGCATTGGTGCATTGTCGGCGGGGACCTGCGCCCTTGGCAGCCCGCTACCCTTGCGCTGACTCGTTCTCCGCAGGCAAGATACTAGGGATCCCATGGCAGACCTGACCAACTGGGCGTTCCCTCCGGAGATGCAGCCGAATCCCGAGTCTGCGCCTTTCGACCTGGAGGCAGCGCTCGATTCGCTGGTGCTGCTGCGAGCCGAAGTTCCCGAGGATGCGTTCACGGCCGGAATCCTCGGAACCGAGCGCATCGGCAACGGGGTGGTTATCCGCGATGACGGTCTGGTGCTGACCATTGGCTACCTGATCACCGAAGCAACGGCCGTATGGCTCACGACCAACAAGGGTGCGGTCGTGGCGGGACATCCGCTCGCTTACGATCAGCCGACCGGCTTCGGGCTGGTGCAGCCACTCGGCCGCCTCGGTGTGCGCGCGCTGGCGCGCGGTACTGCGGCGGCCTCCCGCATCGGCGATGAGGTGGTCGTCGCGGGTCATGGCGGGCGCAGACATGCGCTCCGGTCCAAGCTCGTCGCAAAGCGTGAGTTCGCCGGCTATTGGGAATACGTACTGGACGAGGCGCTTTTCACGGCTCCGGCGCATCCTCACTGGAGCGGGGCCGCACTTATCGGCAGGGACGGAAGCTTGGCCGGCATCGGCTCGCTGATGGTGCAGGAGGAACTGGCCGGCCGCACCGTTCAAGGCAACATGCTGGTGCCGATCGACCTTATCGAACCTATCCTCGACGATATGGCAAAACTCGGACGCGCAAGCCGACCGCCGCGCCCTTGGCTTGGCCTATACGCAACCGAGGTAAAGGGACACGTGGTGATATCCGGGCTCGCCGGCGGCGGGCCCGCGGAGCAGGCGGGCGTACAAGCCGGCGACCTGGTTATGGAAGTTGCGAACCAGCGCGTCACCGGCCTTGCGGATCTTTTTCGCAAGATCTGGAGCGTTGGTGCGGCAGGAGTGGATGTCCCGCTTACGCTTGCCCGCGAGGGCGCGGTGTCCCGCGTCCGCGTGCATTCCGTCGATCGGCAGGATCTTCTCAAGAAGCCCCGCCTGCACTAGGGGTTCACGCTGCCTCTTTCTCGTCGTCCCAAACCTTCTCAGGGAGCGGCAGTCCGGCGAGGTCCGCCGCGGTCAGCGGGCGATCGGGCGCGATATCGAGCGTCTCCAGGATCAGCATCAACTGGCGCGTGTGCTGGGCCGGATGCCAGGCGGTGCGCTCGAGCACCACGTGCAGGGAGTGCCTGCCGAAGTAGGTTTCCATGACCCGGGAGCAACTGCGATCGGGAAGAGTGTTCCACCATTCCCGCATCCCGGCCAGTACGCTCTCTCCGTGCCGCGCGATATCCTCAGCCGAGCGTATCGTCGAGGGGGCTTCCCGCATGATGCGCTCGTAGGTGAGTTCGCGGCCGTCGTGCACCGACTCCAGAAACGCCTCCGGGATGCGGAAAACATGGTGCGCCAGCACGCGGATCGGACGGTTGCGGTTGCGGAACGGCTTGTCCAGCCAGTCGGCGGGAATCTGCCTGACATATCTGGCGGCCGCGGGAAGCACGATGCCGATTTTCTTCATCAGGTCCTCCGGGCTCAGGCGTTCCTGCAGCCGGACTTTGAGATCGAGAAACCGGACGACGTCGGTCAGCGTCTGCGCGAATACGAATCTCCCTCCGCGGGCCACGACCGGGACGCTGCGGGCACCGAGCCTGCGCAGCTCCTCCATCCCGGCGGCGTTGCCGTGCACGTTGATCGACTCGTAGTCGACCCCGTTCTTGGTGAGGAATTCCTTGGTCCGCAGGCAACTCGTGCATCCGGGTTGCCAGAAAACTTTGATCCTTTCGGCGGCAGGCATGGCGGACTCGGCTCCGGTCAGATCGCGACGAACTGCGCTT
>DATBLP010000046.1:0-1940 GCA_036555245.1 Burkholderiales bacterium | reverse complement strand
GCATCGCGTGGCGGCTTACCCCGTGGGAACCGTCGCAGCCGGCGATGTAGTCGCACTCGATCCGGCGGCGCGAGCCGTTCTTCTCGAAGGTGACGAACGGGCGATCCGATGCGAGATCGTGCAGCTGGACGTTCTCCGCCTCGTCGATGATGCAGCCGCCCACCGCATCCCGCGCGGCATAGAGATCTTCCGTGATGGCGGTCTGGCCATAGGCCATCATGGGCTTGCCGGTGTGTCTTTTCGTGTCGATCAGGAACCGCGGCTTTCCCTCCCACGCGATGGCCACCCCGTCGTGCACGTGACCTTCGCGGTCCATGCGCCCGCCCAGGCCGACGTCGCGCAGCAATTGAATGGTTCCGGCTTCCAGCACGCCGGCGCGTATCCGCTGCAGCACGTGCGCGCGGCTCTGGCGCTCGAGCACGACGGAGTCGATGCCGTTGAGCGCGAGCATGTGTGACAGGAGCAGCCCTGCCGGCCCGCCGCCGATGATCGCAACCCGGGTCCGCTCCGCCATGAGGTGCCTGCCGCGAGAGAATGCCGGCTAGCTTAGCCGAGATCAACGATCGGGGGTCAGCTCAGGCGGGATCAGACCATGGTTTCGCCGCTTGGTGGCTCCGAGAGGCCGAAGAACTCAGCCCCAATGCAGATGTCTGCTTCCGACCCGTTGCTGCCGGTCGCGTTTCCCGAACGCGGACGTTTAAGGTGTTGCTAACCGGCGCGCCGTGGCGCGTCCGGTTGAGCGAGGTGTTAGGCACTGCGATGTGCCTCCTCCGCCTCGCACGCGGCCGCTTCTTGGCTGCGCCATGCCCATGGTCAGCGCTTTGGTTGCCCAGACCTCTTTTTCAATGCGGAGGACAGCGCCGACATGATTGACGGCGTTCCCGTACCCCAGCCAAGCCGACTGCCGTCCTTGAATCCGGCCATCCTTTCTGGACTACCGTATCTCACTATGACCCACTCGTTGTAGTTATCCCCAGCCATCTTGCCCCAACAGGCTGACTTGATCTCGGTCACGTCAATTTCAAAGGCATCGCCACCGTCACCGAAAGCGATTCGCTGTTCAGAAATGACGAGCTTTCCGGATGCCGAATAGGCCCTGAGCGATAGGCCCCGATCACCGGGTCGATACCAGACGTCTTCGAACACAACCGGCAATGGAAGTGCGGCCCTGTCTGGTCCCTTTCGAATAACCTCCGGAGAAAGGCTGGGGCTGATCAAGGTGCCGCGGACCGGACTCGGCGAGTATGTGACGGCGTATCGCAGGAGTGTGCCGCAGCGGTCGATAGTCCAGTGCTCCAATACCTTTGATGCTTCATCTGCGATAACCTCACGATCTATGACCTTGCGTTGATTGCATGTGCAGTCCTCGAGTCTATCTATGCCTAGCAAAAGCGCGAGAGTGTCGCGTTCCAATTGAGGATTGGCTGTTGTCGTCCCCGGAAGTGAAGACTTGGGGGCGGGACCTGCTGCACATCCGCTTATGAGAAGCGCGACTAAGGTGAGTCCGCGCGCGCGGGATAAATGGGTGTTCTTCACAGTGTCCTCCAAGTGCCTAACGCCGCAGTTGAGCGGCCGCGCGACCATGTGTCCAGCGCGCCGCGTGTGCACAATGAAATGACGCACAGGCGGCGCGCACGTGACGCCGTACGACGGTCCGCTCCAACTGCTTGTTAGACGGCACGCGGTGGGTACCTCTCTAGAGCCAGCCGCAGGTCCTCCAGAATAGCTGGCACGTAAGTTTGGTCTATGTCCAAGCGAAACCTCAGTCTATTTCCGGTTCCCGCATAGTCCGTCGCCTCGCCACGAACTTGAATCTGCCCGGTAACGTTGCACGTCAACGTCAGCTCGAGTTGTCCTTCATAAGACGTAAACACGGCAGAACCAGAAACCGTTCGATACAGCCTCTCGAGCTCGGCGTGAAAATTCGAGAAGGCCCACGA
>DATBLP010000043.1:0-20960 GCA_036555245.1 Burkholderiales bacterium | reverse complement strand
GGTCCCGGTGCGGTTGATCTTGGGAGGAAGCAGTTTTTGCAGCCAGCTCAAGATGCCACCTCAGGAATCCATCGCCTGACGCACACCGCGCAGGAATATGCGGACTTTTTCCGGCGCCTCTGCAGGGGGAGCCCCTTCCATCTCCTGAATCACGCGCGTGCCAATGATCGCCGCATCGGCGAATCCGCAGATCGCCCTTGCGGTGACGCCATCCCGAATGCCGAATCCGACGCCCACCGGCAGATTGGTTTCGCGCCGTATCCGCTGGACATTGGCCGCCACGTCGGCGAGGTCAAGATGGCCCGCTCCGGTGGTTCCTTTCAGCGATACGTAATAGATGTATCCGCTCGCCAACCGCGCTACGCTTGCAACCCGGTCATCGGTTGAGGTTGGAGCGAGCAGGAAGATCAGGTCCATGCCTGCGGCACGCACCAGCTCGGCGAATTCCCGGGATTCCTCCGGCGGATAGTCGACAACGATCACGCCGTCCACGCCGGCCTCCTGTGCGGCTCGGACGAATTGTTCAGGCCCCATCGCTTCAACCGGGTTGGCGTAGCCCATGAGGACCACGGGTGTTGCAGTGTCCTCGCGCCTGAACTCGACAATCATCCGAAGCACTTGCGGGAGTCCCACTCCGCGCCTGAGCGCCCGCTCTCCCGAGCGCTGGATGACCGGGCCATCGGCCATTGGGTCGGAAAACGGCACCCCGAGCTCGATCACGTCGGCTCCGGCGCCGACCATCGCATGCATGACCGGGACTGTCACCGACAGATCCGGATCTCCGGCCGTGATGTACGGAATGAGCGCCTTCCTTCCTGCCTGCCGCAGGCGCTGAAAGGTGGCCTGGATCCGAGACATCTTCAGCCGGCCGCAACCGTGTCGCCCATGCTGCTGCGAGGGTGCGTGTCTGAGGACGGGAACCACCGCGCCGCGCGTCTGCTGGCGACCGCGAAGTAGTCCTGGTTGATTTCAAAGCCGACGATGCGTCTGCCATGCTTGAGCGCGGCGACCGCAGCGGTGCCGCTTCCCATGAACGGATCGAGGACCAGTCCATCCCGGGGACAGCTCGCCAGGACCATGCGTTCTATGATCTCGAGCGGCTTCTGGGTCGGGTGATTCTCGCGTTCGGGATCTTGCCTGTGCACGCGCGCGACGCTCCACACGTCCTTGGGGTTGTAGCCGACCTCGAGCCATTTCTTGCCCACGAAGATGGATCGGGTGCGGGCGCGCTTGGTCCGGGCGTCGTAGGGAATGCGCACGGCATCGATGTCGAAGAAATAGTCCTTGGAGCGCACGAACAGGCCGATGTTGTCGTGCACCGAGGAGTACTTTCGCGTGCTCCCGCCCATGCTCGGGACTTTGCGGTCCCAGATGATCTCGTTGACCATGGTAAGCCGTGTCTTCAAGTAGCTGAACACCTCGGGAGCGTGCTGCCAGGTAAGGAAGACATACATGCTGCCGCTCGGCTTGAGTTTGGAAATCGCCGCTTCGATCCAACGACGGCTGAAGGCGACGTATGCGTCCCCCGTCAGGCGGTCGGAATCGTTGCCGTAGTCTTTGCCCAGACCATAGGGCGGATCGGCGATGACCAGATCGACGCTTGCATCACGGACGCGCTCGACCCCGTGGAAGAAATCCTCGTTCAGCAGCCTGGCGCGGGCGTCGCTCAAAACCGGATTCCCGATTTTTCCGCGACCGTTTGCATGTCCTTGTCGCCACGCCCGGACAGGTTCACGAGGAGGATCTTCTCTTTGGAAAGCTGCGGCGCAAGCTCCGCCGCGTAGGCAAGGGCGTGCGCAGACTCGAGAGCCGGAATGATCCCTTCGTAGCGGCAAAGATCGTTGAATGCGGCAAGCGCCGCAGCGTCCTCGATGGCGACGTACTCTGCGCGACCCGTGTCCTTGAGCCAGGCGTGCTCCGGTCCCACGCCCGGATAGTCGAGACCGGCTGAAATCGAATGCGTATCCACGATCTGGCCGCGCTCGTCCTGCAGCAGGTAAGTGCGATTGCCGTGCAGCACGCCCGGTCTGCCCGCGCACAACGAGGCGGCGTGCTTGCCGCTTGCGATTCCCAGACCGCCGGCCTCGACGCCGATCAGCCTGACCGCGTCGTACGGAATGTAAGGATAGAAGATGCCCATCGCATTGGACCCGCCGCCCACGCAGGCGATGACGGCGTCAGGCTGGCGCCCGGCGAGTTCCAGCATTTGCCCGATGCACTCGCGGCCGATCACCGACTGAAAATCCCGCACCATCATCGGATAGGGGTGCGGTCCGGCAACAGTGCCTATGATGTAGAAGGTGTTGCTGACGTTGGTCACCCAGTCGCGCATCGCTTCGTTCAGCGCATCCTTCAGGGTCTTCGATCCGGACTCGACCGGCACCACGGTCGCGCCCAGCAGTTTCATGCGATAGACGTTCTGCGCCTGGCGGCCAATGTCTTCCGAGCCCATGTAAACCACGCACTCCATGCCGTAGCGTGCCGCGACGGTTGCGGTGGCAACTCCGTGCATACCGGCGCCCGTCTCTGCGATGACGCGCGGCTTGCCCATGCGCCTGGCCAACAGCGCCTGGCCCATCGTATTGTTGATCTTGTGCGCGCCAGTGTGATTCAAGTCCTCGCGCTTGATGTAGATTTGCGCCCCTCCCAGCCGCGCGGACAGGCGCCGGGCATGGTAGATGGGGCTCGGCCGGCCAACGTAATGCTTCAGCTCGTACTCGAGTTCCTTGATGAATTCGGGATCCTTGCGACAGCGCGCATATGCGTCCTTCAGCTCCTCCAGCGCGTGCACCAGCGTCTCGGCGACGAACACACCGCCATACCGACCGAAATGCCCGCGCGCGTCCGGAAGCTCATACATCTTCATTCTTCACCGCCCTGATGAAAGCCGCGATCTTTGCCGCATCCTTGACGCCTTTTGCGATCTCGACACCAGTCGAGACGTCGACCGCATAGGGTCTCAATCGGCGTATTGCGTCAGGGATATTATCCGCCGTCAGCCCGCCGGATAGAATCACCGGCTTCGCCATGTTGTTGGGCACTACGCCCCAGTCGAATGCACCACCCGTTCCGCCCCACAGGTCGTCGTGGAACGCGTCGAGCATCCACGCCTTGGCAGTTGCATAGGAGGAAAGGTATTTTATCAAATCCAGTCCGGGGCGAATCCGCGCCACCTTGACATAGGGGCGTGAAAAGCTCGCGCAGAACTCCGGCGCTTCTTCGCCGTGGAACTGCAGCAAGGCGATGTCGCACTCGCGGATCACTTCCTCGACTTCTTCCCGGGAAGGATTGACGAATACGGCAACGGTCGTCACGAACGCCGGCGTTTGCCGGGCAATATCGCGCGCCCGGCCCGGCGAGATGTAGCGCGGGCTCGGACGATAGAACATCAAACCGATTGCATCGGCTCCCTGGGTGACGGCATCACGCGCGTCCTCAGGCCGAGTGATGCCGCATATCTTGACCCGGGTCCTCATTGTTCGGGCTCACCATGGAACGGCAGCATGCGCGGAAATACCGGGAGTCCCCAATGCCGCGCATAGCACACCTGCGAGAGATAAAGCCCGGCCGCGGCAAACGTGGGAGCGGCAAGCCGACGGTCTCGAGCCGCGACCAATTCGGCCAACCATTCCGGCGGGTGCTCCCCTTTGCCGACGTAGACGACGCAGCCGACGATATTGCGCACCATATGATGCAGAAACCCATTGGCCGTGAAGTCGAACAGCACGTAGGGGCCACAGGCGCGAACCTGTGCGCGTTCCACGATCCGCACCGGGCTTTTCGCCTGGCATTCGGCAGAGCGAAAGCTCGAGAAGTCGCGCTCTCCAAGCAGGCACTCGGCCGCGCTCTGCATCAGATTCAGGTTGAGCGGCAGGGGAAACCATCCGACAAAATCGGCAAGCACGGCGGGCCGAACCGGGTGATTGTAAAGCACGTAGCGATAGCTTCGCGCAATCGCCGAGTAGCGAGCATGGAAGGCTTCAGCCACCGGCAGTGCCCACTCCACGGCAATTGCACTGGGCAGGAGAGAATTCACACCGCGTATCCAGGCGGATTCGGGGCGCGCTGCTGCCGTGTCGAAATGCGCCACCTGACCGACTGCGTGCACCCCGGCGTCGGTCCGGCCTGCGCCGATCACGTTGATTCGCTCTCCGGCGATTTCCGAAAGCGCCCGCTCGAGATGATCCTGGACGGTGTTGCCCGAGGGCTGCGACTGCCAGCCGTTCAGCCCTGCACCTCGATAGGCAAGCCCAATCGCAATTCTCACGCTCGTCTTCCAAAAACAAAAATCGGCGCACGCGGCGCCGACTATCCGGGGTATTCCGGGAATGGTCAGCCGATTGCCTGCAGCATCGTCTGGGCCCTTTGCTGTTGCGCCGTGTCACCCTCTTTTATCACTTCCTTGAGCAGCTCGCGCGCTCCATCCTTGTCACCCATTTCCTCGTACGCCTTGGCCAAATCGAGTTTCGTGGCAACTTCCTGCCATCGCGCATCCGGTGCGGCGCCTGCACCGTTGCCGCCGCCAGCGCCGAGATCCAGGCTGATTGAACCCAGGTCCACCGCAGGGGCCTGCAAATCGCCTCCTCCCCCACCCACCGAAGGAGCGAGGTCGAAATCGATTCCGCCGGAATCCGGCACCGCAGCCGGAACAGCAGGCTGTGGTGGAGGAGCGTGTCCCGGTCTGTCGCCAATCGGCAAATCGAAGTCGATGCTGATGGCAGTTTCCGCAGTCTCCGCAGTTGCCTCCGTCCGGGGCGGCCCACCCGCGGCGCCAGACTTGCCCGTACCCAGACCCAAGTCAAAATCAAGCCCCGCCGGGGCGGCGGCCAGCGACGTCCCGGCATCCAGATTGATGTCGGGAGCCGGAGTCGCTCCCGCTGTGCTCGCCCCTATGTCGAAATCGATGTTCAGCGGGGCCTCGCCTTGGGTCGTCGGCTCGGGTTCCGGGGCGCGAAACGCCGGGAATTGCGCGGTTTCGTTGAACACCGGGGCTGCTGCCGCCTCTTTGCCTCCGTACAGGGTATTGGTCGGATCAATCGACAGACCGAGGCCGGCGACCTTCCCCCACTCCGGGCCCTGCCCGCCGGTCGCAGCGTGGAGGTCCTTCGCCGCCGCCTCGAACGCATGGGTATCCTTGCGATTGGCGTAGATCTCGAGCAACTTGACCCGGATCGCTTGGCGGCTGGAATCTTTCGCCAGCGCCTCCTTCAGAATCTCCTCGGCCTGGGCGTCACGGCCGTACGCCATGTATACATCGGCTTCCGCGATTGGATCGATCTCCTCCGTATCAAGCTTTCCGGCGCCATCTTTGCTGAAGTCGCTCTGGAACGAACTCGAGCCGGTGTCCACGCTTCGGCCCCCGGCGGTTCCCAATACCGAGTCCGCATCGGAAGGCGAGACACTCATCACGCTGCTCTCAAACTGGCTGGAACGCTTCCTGCGCCACGCGTACGCGGCGTAACCCGCGAGCAGGAGTAACGCGCCCCCCGCTCCACCCAAGGCCATCGGGTTCTCCAGCAGTTCGTCTACAAAACTCGGCTCGGGCAAGGCTGGACTCGGCGCCGCCTTGGGAGCGGCCTTGCCCGCGGCCGCCTTTGCCGGCTCGGGCGCCTTCGCAGCTCCAGGCGTCTTTGCCGCTTCCGGAGCCTTTGCGAGTTCAGGCGCTTTCGTGCCCTCAGGCGCTTTGGCGCCTGGCTGCGCCGGCGCCTTCGCGACATCCGCGGGCTTAGGTGCCTCGGGTGCCTTGGCCGCCGGAGCGGCGGTCACGCCTGCCTTGGGACTTTCCGCCGGCTTCGGGACGTCGCCTTTTGCCGCCGCCGACGGCGCTTTGGCGGGCTCCACAGTCTTGGCGGCCGGGGCGGATTTCGCAGGCTCCGGCTGCGGGGCTTTGGGCGCGGGCTCGGGCTGCTTCGCCGCTTGGGCCTGCTGCTGCATCTGCGCTCCGCTCTGGCTCTTGATCTGGGCGAGCTTCTGCACGTCCTGCAAGTTCTTTTCGAGCAGAGCGATGCGCTCGTTGGCTTCTTTCAAAGCTCTGTCCTTCGCCGCCAGATCGTCGGCGGTCGCAGCAGCAGCGGCCTTTGCGCCGCGCTTGGCCTCATCCGCACTGGAAAGGCGCAGTTGGTCTTTCGGGGTTCCCTTGGGTGTCGCAGGCTTTTCTTCCTTCTCTACGCCCACCTGGCCCGACGCCTGACGGCCACCCTCCTGGGGGCCCGGAGCGGCCGCCACCGCAGTGCCGAGGCGGCGCTTGTATTCGTTGAAGTCCGCAAACTGGGTGGAAACGATCCGGCGGGCATCGGCCGCAGGCACCGCAACCGAGGCGTCCTGGTCCGGGATCTTCAGGATCTTGCCGGCGCGCAGGCGGTTCATGTTCCCTGCCACGAACGCGTCCGGATTCGCGCGGAACCATGCAACCAGCATCTGCTGCAGGGAAACCCCCTCGATCTTGTTGCGCAGGGCAATCTTCGAGAGCGTGTCCCCGCGCTTCACCTCGTACCTGTCCAAGACTCCCGGCTCCTCGATGAGGGCGGAAGTCGGAGCCGGAGCGAGAGGGGCCGATTCGGCTCGGACCGATTCGGAAGCCTCTGCCGGCTCGGCCTGGGCTGGAGCTTGCTCCGATTCGGGCGCGGCTTCCACGACCGCAATGGGTTCCGCGGGGGCCGGCGACACGGGTTGGGCGCTTGGGCCCGGCTCAGCCGGCTCGGGCTGCGGTGCCGGGGGAGGCGTCTCCGGCTGAGAGGGTGCCGGCGCCGGCGGTTCGGCTGCGGCAGGCATGGCTTGCGCCGGCTCGGGCTCCTTTGGCGCGAGGAGCGACACTTGCGGCGGCTCAACAGCCGCCGGAGCGGAAGGAACCGCATACTCGGGCGGATCGAGAAGAAATGTGTACTCGCGAACCAGACGTCCGTTGGACCAGTTCAACTCGACCAGCATGTCGATAAACGGCTCGTTTATGGGCTGCGTCGAGGCGAGGGTCATCACATATCGACCGCCTGTGCGACGCTCCACGGCGAACTTGACCGTGAGCAGCGCGGGGTTGAGATCGATGTTTGCCTGGCGGAATGTCTCGCCCGAGGCGAGCTTTGCGGCAAGATTGTCGCCTTCGCCGCGTTGCAGAGAAACAATTTCGATTTCTGCCTTGAGCGGCTGCCCGAGCCCGGACAACAGTGACATCTTGCCAAGCCCGGCCGCACAGGCAATCGAGGGCAGCGCGACGCCTGCCACCGCAGCGACCAAGCCTATTTTTGAGGCGAACTTCCCCACATGCCACCCTGAAGAGCCAAGTGGAAACAAATTAACATACCATCATGGCCTTAGCCTTGCAAGCTAAACCTTCACCTCACAAATTGCCTCAAGTCGCTATTTTTGCAAAGAGTTTGGCTGGTTTTGCCTGGGAGAAAGCCTGGGTAGAGTCGAACCCCGAAACACGGGTGCCCCGCGCACCCTCTGCGCTCTAGCGCTGAAGGAGAATGCGCAACATTCTGCGTAAGGGCTCGGCTGCACCCCACAGAAGCTGGTCCCCGACGGTGAAGGCTGCCAAATGTGCGCCCGCACTCTCCAGAGAGAGCTTGCGAAGACGCCCGACAGCGACTTGCAGGGTGCCGCTCACGGCAGCCGGGGTCAGTTCGCGCAGCGTAGCCTCGCGCTCGTTTGGCACGATCCTAACCCAGTCGTTTGCCTCCGCGAGCATCTGCTCGATCTCATCGAGTGGAGCGTCGCGCCTGAGCTTCACGGTGAGCGCCTGGCTGTGGCAACGCATCGCTCCTATCCGAACGCAGATTCCGTCGATTGGCACCGAGTCTGCGCCCCGACCGAGAATCTTGTTGGCCTCGGCCTGCCCTTTCCACTCTTCGCGGCTTTGTCCGTTGCCCAGATCCCGGTCGATCCAGGGGAGGAGGCTTCCCGCGAGCGGAACGCCGAACTGCTCAAGAGGCAGCCGGGAGTCGCGCAACGCCGAAGTTACTGTTCTATCCACGTCCAGAATCGAGGCGGCCGGATCCTCCAGAAGGCGCTGGGCGCCGGCGTGCAGGAATCCCATCTGTTTCATGAGTTCGCGCATGTGCTCGGCTCCGGCGCCGGAGGCCGCCTGATAGGTCATCGAGCTCATCCACTGGACCAGATCCGCCTTGAAGAGGCCGTGCATGGCCATGAGCATCAGGCTTACCGTGCAATTGCCCCCGATGTAGTTGCGCACCCCCTTGGCCATGGCCGCATCGATCACGTCCCTATTGACCGGATCGAGAATGATGACGGCCTCGTCGTGCATGCGAAGCGCGGACGCGGCGTCGATCCAATAGCCCTTCCACCCGGAACCGCGCAGCCGCGGGAATATCTCGTTGGTATAGTCCCCGCCCTGACACGAGATAATGATGTCCATGGACGCGAGGTCCTTCACGTCCTTGGCATCCTTCAAAGGCGCGGATTCCTTGCCGATGAACGGGCCCAGCGCGCCGACCTGAGAGGTCGAGAAGAAGACCGGCTCGATCAGGGCGAAGTCGCGCTCGGCGTGCATGCGCTGCATCAGCACCGAACCCACCATTCCGCGCCAGCCCACCAACCCCACTCGTTTCATGGCAATCCTCGAAACTCAAGCTCGCTTCGTATGCTAACGCATGCATCCGCAAAAAGCTTGGCGTACATCAATGGAGTGCCGCCACCACGGCGTCGCCCATCTCCCGGGTTCCGACCTTTTGCGTTCCGGGCTGGGCGATGTCGGGCGTGCGATATCCGCGTGCAAGAACCTTCCTGACGGCGGCTTCGACGCGCGCGGCTGCGGCATCCTCATCGAAACTGTGGCGCAACATCATCGCCGCCGAGAGTATCGCCGCCAGCGGATTGGCCACGTTCCTTCCCGCAATATCGGGTGCGGAACCGTGGATCGGCTCGTACAGGCCTTTGCCCGCTTCGTCGAGGGAGGCCGACGGCAACATGCCGATCGAGCCCGTCAGCATCGAGGCTTCATCCGAAAGGATATCGCCGAACATGTTTCCGGTGACGATGACGTCGAATTGCTTGGGTGCCCGGATAAGCTGCATCGCGGCGTTATCCACGTACATGTGCGTGAGTGATACAGCGGCGTACTCCCGGCCGACTTCAGTCACAACATCGCGCCAGAGCTGCGAGGTCTCGAGCACGTTTGCCTTGTCCACCGAGCACAGCTTGTTGTTGCGCTTGAGGGCAGCCCGAAATCCCGCATGGGCAATTCGGCGAATTTCCGTCTCGGTGTAGCGCATGGTGTCGAAGCCCTCCCGCACTCCCTCTGCCGACTTCCTGATTCCCCGCGGCTCCCCGAAATAGATGTCTCCGGTCAGCTCGCGCACAATGAGGACATCGAGCCCTGCGATTATTTCCGGCCGAACCGTGGACGCGTCGGCAAGCTCGGGATAGACCGTCGCCGGTCGAAAATTGGCAAACAGGTTCAGATCCTTGCGCAGCCGCAGGAGCGCTTGCTCGGGGCGCTTTGCGCGCGGGAGCGTGTCGTAGCGGGGACCCCCGACAGCACCGAACAGGATTGCGTCCGAGCGTCTCGCGAGCTGGATCGTGGGTGCCGGCAGCGGGTCGCCGGCGGCATCGTACGCTGCACCGCCGACCGCGGCCTGCTCCATTTCGATCTTCAGTCCTTCGCCCTTGAGGGCGGCCAGGACCTTGGCTGCCTCGGCGACGACCTCGGGACCGATGCCGTCTCCGGGGAGTATTGCGACCTTCTTTGCTGGCATGGACTCGATAGTCTGAAGTTCCGGATCCGAGTCCGGCGCTGCCGCCGGCGGTGCTCCCGACTCCGGATTCCCGACTGCTCCTTAGCCGAACTGCCAGGGCTGCTCCGCGCGGCGCCTGTCCTCGAAGGCGCGGATCTTGTCCGCATGCCGGAGGGTGAGCCCTATGTCGTCGAGCCCGTTTACCAGACAGTATTTGCGGAACGGGTCGATTTCAAAGCTCATGACCTTGGCGTTGTCGGTGGCAGCCACCGTCTGCTTTTCGAGATCAATGATCAAGCGGAATCCGGGGAAGGCCGCAACATCGTGAAACAGGCGGTCTACGTCCCCTTCGCCCAGAACCACCGGCAGCAGGCCGTTCTTGCAGCAGTTATTGAAGAAGATGTCCGCATAGGAGGGCGCAATGATTGCGCGAAAGCCGTATTCGAGGAGCGCCCAGGGCGCATGTTCGCGCGAGCTGCCGCAACCGAAATTCCTGCGGGCAAGCAGTATCCCCGCGCCTTTGTAACGCGGCTGATTGAGAACAAACTCGGGGTTGAGCGGGCGGTCGCGGTCGTCCCGCCCTTCCCCGCCGAGATATCGCCAGGCGTCGAACAGATTCGGTCCGAATCCCGACCTGCGGATCGATCTCAGAAATCGCTGCGGGATGATCTGGTCGGTGTCGACATTGGCCCGGTCAAGCGGGGCAACGAGTCCGTTCAGAATGGTGAATTTTTCCATGATCGAGCGCCTCGGTCCCGTCGTTCCTTCAGCCGGTCACTTCCACTGCCGCACATCGACGAAATGGCCGGCGATTGCGGCGGCCGCTGCCATTTCCGGGCTCACCAAGTGAGTCCGCCCTCCGGTCCCCTGCCGTCCCTCGAAGTTCCGGTTGGAAGTCGAAGCACAGCGCTCGCCCGGCTCCAGGCGGTCGGCGTTCATGGCCAGGCACATCGAGCAGCCAGGCTCGCGCCATTCGAAGCCGGCATCCCGGAAAATGCGGTCGAGACCCTCTTTCTCTGCCTGCGCCTTCACCAATCCCGAACCCGGGACGACCATCGCGAGCCTGACGCTCGAGGCGACGCGCCTCCCGCGAACCAGCGCCGCAGCCGCTCGCAAATCCTCGATCCGGGAATTCGTGCAGGAACCGATGAATACCTTGTCTATGCGGATGTCCGTCATGCGCGTGTTCGGCTCGAGGCCCATGTACAGCAGCGCTCTTTCCATCCCTTCGCGCCGGATGGCGTCCTTTTCCTTGTCCGGATCCGGCACGCGTTCGTCAACGGTCACGACCATTTCCGGAGAGGTGCCCCAAGTGACCTGCGGCTTTACGGATCGGGCGTCGATCGTCACTTCCCGGTCGAACTTCGCGCCCGGGTCGCTCTTCAGCGTACGCCAGTGCTCGACTGCCCGGTTCCAGAGTTCCCCGCTAGGCGCGAAAGGCCTGCCTTTCAAATAGCCGATTGTGACCTCATCCACCGCGACCATCCCGGCGCGTGCCCCCGCCTCGATCGACATGTTGCACAGGGTCATTCGCCCCTCCATGGACAGGGCACGCACGCTGCTGCCGGAATACTCGATGGTGCATCCCGTCCCGCCCGCGATGCCGATCCTGCCGATCACGGCGAGCGCCAGATCTTTTGCCGCAACGCCCCGTGCAAGGGGTCCTTCGATGCGCACCAGCATGTTCTTCATTTTCTTGGCGAGCAGGCACTGTGTCGCCAGCACGTGCTCGACCTCCGAGGTGCCGATACCGAAGGCAAGACAGCCGAACGCCCCGTGAGTGCTCGTGTGCGAATCGCCGCACACAACCGTCATTCCCGGAAGCGTCGCGCCCTGCTCGGGGCCGATGACGTGCACGATCCCCTGCCGCCTGTCGTTCATCCTGAACTCGACGATGCCGTGTTCTTCGCAGTTCCGGTCGAGCGTGTCGACCTGCAGGCGCGAGATCGGATCGGCGATTCCGCTCCCGCGATCGGTGGTCGGAACGTTGTGGTCGGCTACCGCCAGGTTTGCCGAAATGCGCCAAGGTTTGCGCCCGGCAAGCTTGATGCCCTCGAACGCCTGGGGACTCGTGACCTCATGAAGCAGATGGCGGTCGATGTACAGTACCGTGGTACCGTCGTCTTCCCCGTGCACCGCATGGGATTCCCAGAGTTTGTCGTAGAGCGTTCGTGTCATTGCGGCCGAAAGTAGCGCACAGAGGAAAAATTATACCTCGTCGCGGCGACCGGCCCGTGCGCCCGGAGAAATGGCCCGGGGAGCGTCTCGGCTGCCGCAGGAATTGCAGGAAAAAATCGACGCTCGGGCAAAAGTTCGCCGCTTGCAGTTGGCTATAATGGTCGCTCGCCGGAGGGATCGGCACACGGAACGAAAATGGGGAAGAAATCGAGGCACGGCGGGTCCCTCGGCTCACAGGTACCAAAGGATCGACTGAAAGCAGGCGCCGCGGCGGGCCGTGCCCGGCGCAAGCCGCTTGGGGGACGCAGCGGCGCAGAGGCGGCCCTGCGCGCCAGCGAGCAACGCTTTCGCGTCACTTTCAACCAGGCTGCGGTGGGTCTGGCGCACGTCGCTGTCAATGGGCGATTCCTGCTCGTCAACAGGAAGCTGTGCGACATACTCGGCTATTCCGAGGATGAGCTCCTGCAGAAGACGGTCTGGGAGATTTCCCATCCCGAGGACCGCGATGCGACGACCCCCGCGAGAAGTCAGCTGCTTGCCGGGAAGATCGACACGTTTTCCCTGGAGAAGCGCTACTTGCGCAAGGATGGCGGCACGGTCTGGGTCAACCTGACCGTGTCGCAGCTCCGCGATGAACGAGGCACGCCCCTGTACGACGTCTCTGCATTCGAGGACATCACCCAGCGGAGATCCGTTCAGGAAGCGCTCAGTTCCAGCGAAGCGCGTCATCGCGCGGTAGTGGAGATCGCTGCCGAGGGAATCCTCATCCACGATGCGAGCGGCCGAATCGTCAGCGCCAACCCGAGCGCGGAACGCATACTGCGCAGAACACGGGACGAGCTTGTCGGGAAGGCGCCCTCCGAGCTTCAGTTCGACAGCATCCGTGAGGACGGCAGGCCCTTCCCGGTCGAGGAACGCCCGGTGACGGTCACGCTGCGCACGGGAAAGCCACAGGCCAATGTGGTGATCGGGCATCCCAGGACCGATGGGTCGACCACCTGGCTGTTGATGAACGTGCTGCCGCTGACCGGGCCGGACCACCAGCCTGCGAGCGGGGTCGTAGTATCGCTTACCGATATCACAGAGCGACGCAACTTCGAGGAGAAACTGACTTATCTCGCGCAAAACGACACCCTTACAGGCTTGCCCAACCGCGCGCTGCTGCTCGACCGCCTGGGTCAGGCGCTCACGCGGGCCGCGCGCCGCACGACACTGGTGGGAATCCTCCTGATGGATCTCGACCGGTTCAAGGAGATCAACGACTCCCTGGGGCATTCGGCCGGGGACGCCGTACTGAAGGAAGTGGCCGGGCGCGTCAGGCGCGCGTTGCGCGACAGCGATACCGTTGCGCGTCTCGGGGGAGATGAATTCTGCATTGTCCTCGAAGAATTGGACAGCCGGGACAAGGTCGCGGTCGCGGCGACCAAGCTTGGACATCTCTTCGGCGCGCCGATTGCCGCAGAAGGACAGGAGATGTTCACCTCGGCTTCAATCGGATTGGCGGTCTACCCCGACGACGGCGGCACGATCGAGGACCTGATCAAGCACGCCGATATCGCAATGTACGACGCCAAGCATGCCGGAGGGAACACCTACCGGTTCTACTCCCGAGAGTTGCACGCCCGGTCTGCCGATCACGTCGGGATGGGCGCGGCCTTGCGGCGCGCGGTCGAGCGAAACGAGTTCGTCGTGCACTATCAGCCGCAGATCGAGATCGGCAGCGGTCGTCCGGTGGGCGTCGAAGCACTGCTGCATTGGCGACACCCGGAACTGGGGCTCCTGCCGCCCAGCCAGTTCATCCATGCCGCCGAGGAAATCGGGCTGATCGTCCCCATCGGCGAGTGGGTACTGAAAACCGCCTGCGCGGAAGTGAAAGCCTGGCAGCAGGCAGGATTGCCGCAGTTGTCCGTCGCCGTCAATCTCTCGGCCCGGCAGTTCCGCGACTCGCAGCTCGCCGCCAAGGTTGCGGGAACACTCGCGGTTACCGGTCTGTCACCCCGATTCCTCGATCTGGAGATCACGGAAAGCGTGATCATGAGCGACACGGGTCACACCATCAACGCCCTGACCCGTCTTTCGGACCTGGGAGTGCGCGTGTCGATCGACGACTTCGGCACCGGGTATTCGAGCCTTGCCTACCTCAAGCGATTCCCGGTGAACAAGCTCAAGATCGATCGCGCCTTCGTGCGGGATATTCCCGACAACAAGGAGGACGCCGCGATCGTCCAGGCCATCATCACCCTTGCCAAGACCCTGGAGCTCGGCGTGCTGGCTGAAGGCGTCGAAACCGGCGAGCAACTCGCTTTTCTCACCAATTTGAAATGCGATCAATATCAGGGCTTTCATTTCAGCGCGGCGCTCCCCCCGAAAGAGCTGCTCGAGCTGATGCGATCGAAGTTCTGGTACTTCGCCTGAATTCAGCGGATCAGCGCCTGCGCGCGGCTTCGTACAGCGGCGCGACGCGCTCCGCGTACGTCTGGAGATCGCGCGTTCTCGCCTCGTCGGAAGGGTGCGTCGAAAGCCATTCCGGAGGCTTGGCCCCGCCCAGCTTGGCCATCTTCTGCCACAACGAGATCGCGGCATGCGGATCGTAGCCGGACCGGGCCGCGAGCTCCACGCCGATGCGGTCGGCTTCGGTTTCGTCGGTTCGCGAGTGCGGGCGGTTGACGAAGACATCGAGTAGTGTCGCGCTCACGTCCTGCGCGGCAGCCGAGGCGCCGGTCACGGCGCCGAGGATGCCGATGATCAGGCCCTGGGTGGCTGCCTGCGAGTACTGCTCGCGGCCATGCTCGCGCAATGCGTGGGAAATCTCGTGCCCCATCACCGCAGCCAGCTCGTCGTCGCTCAGATTGAGCTTGGCGAGCAGCCCGGTGTAGACCGCGATCTTGCCCCCCGGCATGCACCACGCATTGACCTCGTCCCGGGCAATCACATTCACCTCCCAAGCCCAGCGAGGGGCGTCCGCGCGGAACGTTCCGGTAGTCGGAGTCAGGCGGCCGGCGATGCGGCGTACGCGCTCGACCTGTGCGCGATCCCGGTTGAGCTGGCCTTTCTTGGACGCTTCCTCCAGCACTTTGCCATAGGCCTGTGCCGAGTCCCTGTTGATCTGTTCCGACGACACCAGCCGGGACATGGTCTGCGGACGATCGACGCCCACGACTCCGCCGCTGGTCGTCTGCACGGTCTCGCATCCGGCAAGCACCGACAGCACGGCAAGCACAAGCCACGCATCACGCTTCATTTCGCTCTTTCTCCACACTAGGCAAGTCCGGCTTCGTCAGGGACCGATCGGCGAATTTTTCACCGGGACAGGCCGGGACTCAAGTTCCGGGCCCGACGCCCCGTATAATGCCGGCTGCGCGGGCTCCCAGACAAGAATGCAGCCGAATTTCCAGTGACCCGGGTTCCCCGCAGCGCGTTTTTCCTGCTCTTCACGGTTTCGGGTTTCGCGGGCCTCATCTACGAGTCCATCTGGAGCCACTATCTCAAGCTGTTTCTCGGCCATGCAGCCTACGCCCAGACCCTGGTACTCGCCCTGTTCATGGGCGGAATGGCCATCGGTTCGTGGGTGTGCAGTCGCGCCTCGGCGCGTTGGCGGAATCTGCTGCGCGCATACGCAGGGGCTGAAGCGCTGATCGGGATTGCGGCGCTCGCCTTTCATCCTGTCTTCGTAGCAGCGACCGAAACCGCCTATTCGAGCGTCCTGCCTGCGCTCGGCGGCGCGATCTCCGCAACACTCTTCAAATGGACGCTCGCGGGATTGCTGATTCTGCCGCAGTCGGTGCTGCTCGGCGCGACTTTCCCGTTGATGAGCGCCGGACTGATAAGGCGATACCCGCTCGCGCCCGGCGAATCGCTCGCGATGCTGTATTTCACCAACAGCCTGGGCGCGGCGATCGGGGTGCTCGCCAGCGGCTTCGTCATGATCGAAGCCCTCGGCCTGCCGGGCACGGTGCAGGCCGCCGGCGCCTTGAACCTTGCTCTTGCCGCCGTCGTCTGGCTTCTCGCCGGCGGCGCGGAGCCACCCATGTCACGCGGCGCCGGCCCGGATTTCCCGGGCGATTCGCCTTCCCGGCTGCTGCTGGTCGCTTTCCTCACCGGGACGGCCTCCTTCGTCTTCGAGATCGGCTGGATCCGGATGCTGTCTCTGGTGCTCGGAGCATCGACCCACTCTTTCGAGTTGATGCTGTCGGCCTTCATCCTCGGTATCGCCTGCGGCGGCCTGTGGCTGCGCCGGCGCATCGACTCGATTGCCGACCCGCTGCGACTGCTGGGCATCGTCCTGACGGCGATGGGACTGCTGGCACTGGCGACGCTGCCCCTCTACGGTCAGATGTTCGGACTCATGCAGGCGGTGATGAGCGCGCTCGCGCGCACCAGCGCCGGCTACATGCTGTTCCTCCTCTCCAGCCATGGGTTCGCCCTGGCCATCATGTTCCCTGCGACCTTCTGCGCCGGGATCACGCTTCCGCTCATTACCTATGTCCTGCTGCGCGGCGGCTACGGGGAGAAGTCGATCGGCGCGGTGTATTCGGTCAATACGCTCGGCTCGATACTCGGCGTATTCGCCGCCGCGCACATCGGCATGCCCCTGCTCGGTCTCAAGGGCCTGATCGCCACCGGCGCCGCGATCGATGCGATCCTCGGCCTCGCGCTGCTGTGGCGCGTCGCGGCTGCGCCGCGCCTCGGCGCCCTGGCGCTCACGCTTGCCGCTTTCACCGCGGTCCTCGCCGGGGTGCAGCTCGACGCGTACAAAATGGCCTCGGGCGTGTTTCGCCGCGGCGATCTGTACTCCGAGCGCGACGCCACCATGCTCTTTCATCGCGACGGCAAGACGACGACCGTCAGCCTCATGGATTTCGGCACCGACCGCAGCCTGCGCACCAACGGCAAGTCCGACGGCGCGATCAACATGGACCCGAGCGGCCCGCGCGTCTCGGACGAGATCACCATGACCCTTACCGCGGCGATTCCCCTTGCCTACCGCCCGGACGCGAGGAGCGCCGCGGTGATCGGCATCGGCACCGGGCTCACCACGCACACCTTGCTCGGGTCGGCGGCGCTTCGCTCGGTCGAAACCATCGAGATCGAGCCCGCAATGGCGGAGGCCTCGCGGCGCTTCGCGCCGCGCAATTCCAACGCCTTCGCGGATCCGCGCAGTCACATCGTCTTCGACGACGCCAAGACCTTCTTCTCCACCTACAACCGCAAGTACGACATCATCGTCTCGGAGCCCTCCAATCCGTGGGTCAGCGGGGTGTCCAGCCTTTTCACCTCCGAGTTCTACCGCCTGGTGCGCCGCCACCTCGCCCCGGGCGGGGTGCTGGTGCAGTGGTTCCAGATGTACGAAATCAACGCGAGCCTGGTCGCTTCGGTGCTGCGCGCCCTGGGGGAGAATTTCCCCGACTACGCGATCTACGCCGCCACCGGCAGCGATCTGCTCATCGTCGCCGGCGAGGCTCGCGCACTCGAGCGGCCGCTGGCGGATGTCACCGCCATGCCGGGCGTCGCCCGCGAGCTGCGGCGCGTGCACATCGGCTCGCTTGCCGGACTGGAGGTGCGGCGCCTCGGCGGCAAGCAGGCGCTGCAGCCGCTGTTCCTCACCTACGGGGCGCCGGCCAACTCCGACTACTATCCGTATCTCGATCTGCGCGCCGCCAAGTACCGCTTCCTGCGCGAGTCGGCGGACGAGCTCGCCGGCCTCCTTGCCTACAGCGTTCCCGTGGTCGCCATGCTCGAGGGGAGCAGGGAGCGCGGGAGCGCCGAAGACAAGACGGGTGGCGACGAATACCTGGAAGCGCTGGAGCTCGCGCGTCGGGCGCGGTATGCACGGGATTTCCTCATGCGCCCGCTGCCGCCCGAGCCCGTGGCTATCCCGCGTCCCTTCCAGAAGGACCTGGAGCTTGCGCGATCCAGGCTCATCGACTGTCGCGACCCGGAGCGATCCGACATCTGGCTGCACTCTCTCTACCAGCTGGCGCGGACCTTCAACCCGCTGCTCTCCGCCGCAGAGGCCGGTTCGCTCTGGGATCGCATCCAGGGCAGCCCTTGCAGCGCGCGCCTGCGCCCCGAGGAGCGACGGTGGATCGACATGCTGAGCGCGGTGGGACGCCGCGACGCGCCGCAGATGGCCAGGCTCGCCGAGGCGCTGCTGGCAAAGACTAGCGACCTCCCCGCAGGCCATCGCCAGTACCTGATCGCTGCCGGCATGGCCGGCTACCTCGCGGAAGGGCGGCGCGCCGAGGCGGCGGCGCTGTGGAACCGCTATCCGGCGGACGCGGACAGGACCGGGGACATCGGGCTGCGCCTGCTCTACGCCCACGCCTTTCCGGCCAACTCCTAGCGCGCCTTTCCCGGAATCGGCGCAAGCGGCGCCTTCACGTCGGCGCACTGCGCGCGATGGCGCAAGGCATGATCCATCAGCACGCAGGCGAGCATCGCCTCGGCGATGGGTGTCGCGCGAATCCCGACGCAGGGGTCGTGGCGGCCGGTGGTCTGCACCGTGGTCGCGCCGCCTTTGCGGTCGATCGAGCGGCGCGGCAGGCGGATGCTGGAAGTCGGCTTGAGCGCGATGCTCACCAGGATATCCTGTCCGGTCGAGATGCCCCCCAGCGTTCCGCCCGCGTTGTTCGAGAGGAAGCCCTCGGGCGTGAGCTCGTCGCCGTGCTGCGAGCCCTTCTGCTCCACCGCACCGAATCCCGCGCCGATTTCCACGCCCTTCACCGCATTGATGCCCATCATCGCCGCGGCGATGTCGGAGTCGAGCCTCCCGTACACGGGCTCGCCCCAGCCGACCGGCACGCCGCTTGCGACCACGTTGACGCGCGCCCCGCACGAATCGCCCGAGGCGCGCAGCTCGTCCATGAAGGCTTCGAGCTTGGGCACGATCCCGGGATCGGGAGAGAAAAAAGGATTCTGATCGACCGCGTCCCAGGACTTGAACGCGATCTTGTTGGGCCCGAGCTGCGCGAGGTGCCCGCGCACCTGCACGCCGTAGCGCTCGCGCAGCCATTTCTTGGCGATCGCGCCCGCCGCGACGCGTATCGTCGTCTCGCGCGCGGAGGCGCGGCCCCCGCCGCGGTAGTCGCGCAGTCCGTACTTCTGCCAGTACGTATAGTCCGCGTGCCCCGGGCGGAAGGTGTCGGCGAGCGCGGAGTAGTCTTTCGAGCGCTGATCCTCGTTGCGAATGAGAAAGCCGATCGCGGTGCCGGTAGTGCGGCCTTCGAAAATGCCCGAAAGGATCTCGATCTTGTCGGACTCCTGGCGCTGCGTCACGTGGCGCGAGCTGCCGGGCTTTCTGCGGTCCAATTCCTTCTGGATGTCCGCTTCCGCAAGCTCGAGTCCCGGCGGGCAGCCGTCCACCACGCCGCCGTAGGCGGGCCCGTGGCTCTCGCCGAAGGAGGTCACGCAGTACAACAGGCCGAAGGAGTTGCCGGACATGAAAACTCTCGCAAGGAAGGCGCTTGAAGTCTAGCATAGAGGGCAACGCAAGCCCTTGAAGCATATGGCGCAACACGATCCCGACCAACTCAAAGGCCCGGGCGGCCTCACCCTGCGGCAAGTCCACGAGCAGGTGCGCAAATCGGTCGAGCGCGACCGCGAAGCGCAGAAGATGAGGAACCCGCTCGCGCAAAAGCCGAACCGCTGGCAGCGCTTCGTGCGCTATGTGTGGGATCGCAAGCGCGGTTGAGCGGGCGCGGGATCCGCGTTATCGCCGTTCCGTCGTGAAACGAGCGCTGAAGCCCGTTGTTCGCCACAGCCATGCGAGCGCCAGAAAGAACAGCGTGAACATCAAAGCCGCATTCCACTCCAGCGCGTTGCCGATCCGATCGTGGGTCTGCTCGTCCGGGGTATAGAGGGGCGAGAACGCGCTCGCCAGCCCGAGCCCGAGCAGCACGATGCATAGACCGACGAGCGCGCGATCCAGGCGCATCGGCGCCGAGATCGAGCCCGGCCGCGCGAGGCGCAGCAGATGACCGGCCGAAATCACCATGCAGAAGTATGTGAATCCGAAGTAAAGCCACACGCCGTAACGACGCATCCAGCGGTACGCCTCGCCCTCGGTGCCGAGAAAGGTCGCATACAGGACAAGAAAGATCGCCGCGAGCAAACCCAGCCACGGCAGCGCCCGAAGCGAGCGATCCGGACTAGCCCCGAGGCCCCTGAGCCACCCCGTGCATAGCATCCAGGTCAGCCCCTGCAGTGCGGCCGCCGGCAACACCAGCGCCCGAAAGACGTGGTTCGACAGGTCGTGCCGAGCCGCCCGACTGATCGAAACGCATCCGTCGATAAGCGGATTGCAGGCCGGTATGAGCTCCAGCCGCACCGAAAGGTGCAGCGCGACAAGCGCTGCCACCGCCGGGAGCAAACCGGCGATCAGCGGGATTGCCCACAGGGCGCGAGGTCGGTCGGGATCGCGTTGCTCGGGTTCGCTGTACATGACTCCACTCGCCTCCACTCGCCTTTCCCTGGGAGGCCTTGGCTCAAAGCCCCCTGTCGGGTCCGACCCCTACAGGGAATGTCCGGTTAACCCTCGCGGGTTCGACGTTGCTCACTTTCGCGCACGGAGCCGCTTCAGTTCCCAAGAATAAGCGCGGGGGGAGCGTACACTTGTCAGGAATCGTGTGCCGATCGATGCGCGCAGAGCTGCCGAGGTCGCCCCGAGGAGAATCAACGAGTTGCCCAAATTCTGCCCATTGAGCAAAGTCGACGTGCGAATGCGATACGGCAAGTCCGCAATTTCAAAGGCGAAGCTCACCCCACTTTCGCATCGTGATCTTGCTCAACGGGCAGGAATGCACACCATTACACGTTAGGCAGCTGGAAACTTTCCATGGCTATCGCCTCGAAGCCCTATCTCCTCCACGCCTCGTTTCGGCCAGACGCTGAGATCAATTTCGAGTCATATCCATTCAACATTCCGGCTGTGCGTGAGATCGCGAGCATCGAGTTCCATCCTGATGTCACGTTCTTCGTTGGCGAGAATGGGTCCGGCAAGTCCACCGTCCTCGAGGCGATCGCGGTCGCACTAGGCTATGGGCCGGAGGGTGGCACAAGGAACGTGCAGGTCCGAACAACCGAGTCTGTGTCGCC
>DATBLP010000033.1:0-7758 GCA_036555245.1 Burkholderiales bacterium | reverse complement strand
GGCGCGAACGCTGGCGGAGATCATCCCGGGTGCTGACGTCTTCCTGGGGCTTTCTGCTGGAGGGGTACTCAAGGCCGAGATGGTTGCAACGATGGCCGACAAACCCTTGATTCTTGCCCTAGCCAACCCCGAGCCGGAAATCCGGCCCGAGGTGGCCAAGGCCGTCCGTCCAGACGTGGTGATCGCGACGGGTCGATCCGACTACCCGAACCAGGTGAACAACGTCTTGTGCTTTCCGTTCATCTTTCGTGGTGCCCTCGACGTAGGCGCGACTACGATCAACGAACCGATGAAGCTTGCCGCCGTCCGCGCCATCGCGGATCTTGCCATGGCGGAGCAATCGGATGTGGTGACCGCAGCCTATGGGGACCAGAGCCCGAGATTCGGACCCGAATATCTGATCCCCAAACCGTTCGACCCCCGCCTGATTGTGAAGATCGCACCCGCAGTAGCTAAGGCGGCAATGGATTCCGGCGTCGCCACGCGACCGATCGCCGATTTTGACTCCTATAACAACGTCTTGCTGCAATTTGTCTACCACTCCGGACTTCTGATGAGGCCCATCTTCTCGGCGGCAAAGGAGGGGGCGAAACGCCGGATCGTTTTTGCGGAGGGGGAAGACGAACGTACGCTGCGCGCTGCCCAAGTGCTGATGGACGAAGGCCTCGCGAAGCCCATACTCGTTGGCCGCCCCGCAGTGATCGAGCGGCGCATCGAACGCTACGGCCTGCGCATACGGCCCGGTGCGGATTTCGAGCTCGTCAACCCGGAATCTGACCCGCGGTATCGCGAATACTGGGCTGAGTACCACCGTCTCACGGAGAGACGCGGAGTATCTCAGCAGTATGCCCAGATCGAGATGCGCCGCCGCCCTACGCTGATAGGTGCAATGATGGTCCACCGCGGCGGGGCCGATGGCATGATTTGCGGGATCTCCGGAACGTATTCGTCGCACTTGCGCTATGTCGATCAGGTAATCGGCCGGCGGCCCGGCGTAAAGCACTTTTATACGATGAATGCCCTGATGCTGCCCAGGCGCACGATTTTCATCTGCGACACCTATGTCAATCTCGATCCAACCGCGGAACAGATCGCGGAAATGACTGTACTTGCCGCCGAGGAGATCCGCCGCTTCGGTGCCGCGCCCAAGGGGGCGTTGCTCTCGCATTCGAACTTTGGCACGAGCGACGCTCCTTCCGCTCTGAAAATGCGCCGCGCGCTGGAGCTGATCCGGTCGTTTGCCCCGGAAATCGAAATCGAAGGCGAAATGCACGGAGACGCGGCCCTCAATGCGGAGTTGCGGCGGGCGAACTTTCCGAGTTCACGGCTGCAAGGCGAAGCCAACCTGCTGATCATGCCCACGCTGGATGCGGCCAACATCGCATTCAATCTGCTGAAAACCGCCGCCGGCGATGGCATTACGGTCGGGCCGATACTGCTCGGTGCGGCAGGGCCCGTCCATATACTGACTTCTTCCGTCACCGTCAGACGCATCGTCAACATGACCGCACTCACCGTCGTGGACGCCAACGCTTCCCGCGAGCAGATGCGCCTGTTCGAGCGCCCGGTCTGAGCAAGGAGCTCCCGGTCGTGCGTCGCTAAACTGGCCCAAGCATCATGTCAATCCCAGAATCACACAGGTCCAAGACGGGGCTCATTCTCACCGGAGGCGGAGCCCGGGCCGCCTACCAGGTCGGAGTGCTGAAGGCGGTGCGGGAGCTCCTGCCGCTGCCGGAGAAGAACCCGTTTCCGATTCTATGCGGCACCTCGGCGGGCGCGATCAATGCTGCCACGCTCGCCGTATTCGCCAGCAATTTCGATGTCGCTGTGGGCAACCTGCTCGAGGTGTGGGAAAATTTTCATGTTCGCCAGGTGTATCGCTCAGACCCGGTTGGAATCGCGCGAGTCGGCGCGCGCTGGCTGGCCGCCATGATGCTGCTCGCGCGCACGAGCCCGGTATCGCTGCTCGACAACAGCCCGCTCTCCGAAATGCTTTCGCGTAACTTGGATTTCGCCCGTATTCAGGAGAACATAGATAACGGCTGCCTGTACGCGGTCTCCATTACCTGTTCGGGGTATTCCTCGGGTCAGAGCGTCTCCTTCTACCAAGGTGGACCGGATGCCGAGGCTTGGGAGCGCACCCAGCGGATCGGCGCGGCGATGCCTCTTCGGGTCGAGCATTTGATGGCGTCTGCGGCGCTGCCCTTTATTTTTCCCGCGGTGAAGATCAACCGCGAGTACTTCGGCGACGGGTCGATGCGTCAGATCGCACCTATCAGCCCCGCGCTGCACCTCGGCGCAGACCGAATCCTGGTTGTGAGCACCGCACGGCAACTCGCCAATGCCGAGCCCCCCAGGGTGCGAGGCAGCATTTATCCTTCCCTTGCGCAGATCGCGGGCCACGCTCTGAACAGCATTTTCCTTGACAGCCTGAACGTCGACATCGAGACCCTGCAAAGGATTAACCGCACGATCAGCCTTATTCCTTCGGACAACCTCCGGGAGGCGGGATTGCCGTTGCGCCAGATCAAGGTGCTGGTGATCTCGCCGAGCCAGCCGATTGAGCGCATGGTAGTGCGCCACACGGGCGAGCTTCCGTGGACGGTGCGGTTCCTGCTGCGGGGCATCGGAGCCATGAATAGAAACGGATCGAACCTCGCGAGCTACCTCCTTTTCGAGAAGGGCTATTGTCGTGCGCTCATCGACCTTGGGTATCAGGACACCATGGCCCGCCGCAGCGAAGTGCTGGAATTTCTGAGCGGACGATCCTAGACTGGTCATGTTGGCGTGCAGAATCCGACGATGAGCCAGCCTCCCGACCCATTTGAATTCCTGAAGAATCTGTGGGGCCCGATGGGCCTGCCGATGGCGGGAGTCCTGACGCCGATGTTGAATCCAAGCGAGGTCGAGAGACGGATCGCCGAGCTTAAGTCGGTGGAGAACTGGCTCAGCATGAACCTGAACGTGCTCCGCATGACGATCCAGGCGCTGGAGCTTCAGAAGACGGGCCTCGAGGCAATGCAGGGCGCGCCGGCGAAGCCTTCGAAAGAGCACGAACAGACGGAAGAGGAACCTCCAGGCCCGTCAGTGAAATGAACCGCAATCGCGCCGGCGGGAATTGTCGCAACGCGGTTTGGCACAAAGATTCTTGATCGCTATTCAACAGAGCAACAGAGGAGAGGCAATGCCAAAAGCGATACGCATCCAGCAGCAGGGCGGACCCGAGGTTCTGAACTGGGAGGAGGTGCAGGTCGGTGATCCGGGGCCCGGAGAGGTACGCGTGCGCCACAAGGCCTGCGGTCTCAACTTCCTGGACGTGTACCAGCGAAGCGGGCTCTACAAGCTCCCTATGCCGGCTGCGATGGGTAACGAGGGGGCAGGAATCGTAGAAGCTGTGGGAGCAGGCGTGACCCAGGTTAGGGCAGGAGACCGCGTGGCGTACGCGGGCGGCGCCCCAGGCGCGTATTCCGAGGTGCGCAACATGGCTGCGGACCGTCTGGTGGTGCTTCCGGAAGGCATCTCTTTCGAGACTGGCGCAGCCATGATGCTGAAGGGCATGACGGCGCAATATCTGATCCGGCGGACCTACAAGGTCCAGGCCGGCGAAACGATCCTGCTTCACGCCGCCGCCGGTGGTGTCGGTCTGATAGCGTGCCAGTGGTTGAAGGCTCTCGGCGCTACCGTGATAGGCACTGCCGGATCAGAAGAGAAATGCGCGCTTGCTAGGGCGCACGGCGCCGATCATTGCATCGACTATCGCAAAGAAAATTTCGTCGAGCGGGTAAAGTCCCTGACCGGCGGAAAGGGCGTCCCAGTCGTGTATGACTCGGTTGGCAAGGATACTTTCATGGCATCACTCGACTGCATCCAGCCGCGCGGCCTGATGGTGAGTTTTGGCAACTCCTCCGGGGCGGTGCCGCCGTTCGAGTTGGTGGTTCTCTCGCAAAAGGGGTCGCTGTACGTTACACGGCCGACCCTCGTCAGCTACACCGGAAAGCGGGAGGACCTGGTGGCAACGGCAAAGGATTTATGCGATGTCGTGCTCTCGGGCAAGGTGAAGATCGAGGTGAACCACCGCTATGCACTCAAGGACGCTGCCCAGGCCCACCGCGACCTCGAGGGCCGCAAGACGACGGGCTCCACGGTTCTGATCCCGTAACGCTCGCGATGGGTGCTTTCGATGGAATCCCAGCGGTCCTTTATCCGGAGATCGAACCGCGCGCGAGCGGAATGCTGCGGCTTAACAGCCTGCACTCCATGTACTGGGAGGAAAGCGGCCGGCCTGAGGGGATTCCCGTCGTATTTCTGCACGGCGGGCCTGGCGCCGGCAGCACCCCGAAGCATCGCCGCCTCTTCGATCCCGCTGCATACCGCATCGTTGTCTACGATCAGCGCGGAGCCGGGCGTTCCACGCCTCTCGGCGAGCTGCGCGAGAACACGACGCCGCATCTGGTCGAAGACCTCGAGACCTTGCGTCGGCACCTTGGCGTGGAGCGCTGGATTGTGTTTGGGGGCTCTTGGGGCAGCACGCTTGCCATCGCCTATGCAGAGGCTCATCCGGAGCGCTGCCTGGCGCTGATACTGCGGGGGATCTTCCTCTGCCGAAAAAGTGAAATCGCGTGGTTTCTCTACGGACTGCGCGACATCTTTCCCGAGGCCTGGGAAAGGTTCTCCGGATTTCTTCCTCCGGGAGAACGCGGGGATCTGCTGCGAAACTATCACCGTCGCCTGATCGACCCAGACCCTGCCGTCCATATGCCGGCGGCTCGGAGCTGGAGCACTTACGAGGGTTCCTGTTCGACATTGCTACCGAGCGCGGAGACGGTGGAGTATTTTGCCGGCGATGTCGTGGCGCTGGGACTGGCGCGCATCGAGGCGCACTATTTCGTCAATGATATTTTTCTTCCGGAGAACTCGCTCCTCGCCAATGCGCACCGGCTTCAGGGGATACCGGGAGTAATCGTGCAGGGGCGCTATGACATGGTGTGTCCGCTCGTGTCAGCCCATGAGCTGCGTCGGGCGTGGCCGCAGGCAGACTACCGGATTATCCCCGATGCCGGTCACTCCGTCTGGGAACCAGGAATTCTCCGGGCACTCCTGGAAGCAGCCGAGCGCTTCAAAGACCTCCAATACTGACTTCCCGCAGCTCGTGCTGGCGGCGACAGGGCAAAAAAAACGCCGCGGTGAGACGCGGCGTTTCCGTGCGGAAAGACTTGCTAGATACCCAGGATCTTCATCGCCTTGGCGAGCGTGTCAACGGAATCCTGATGCTTACCGGCCTTGTGTAGTGCCTCTCCGTCGGCGCGGAATTTCTTGACATCCGCCATTTGCTTGGCTGTCAGCTTCGGATTCTTTGCAAGAGCCGCGTCGATCTTCTTCATGTCAGCCGGACAATGGAAGGCGAATGCAGAAGCGCTCGCGAACATTAGCGCTGCGAACAGCGCAGGTAAGCGGAATCTCATGATGTCTCCTCAATGTGTTTTGAACGCACGCGGGCCGGAAGCTCGCGGTGGTTTCGGTAAACGCCCGCAGCGGCAGCCTTATTCCTGCCGCCGGTAGAATAGCCCTTGTCCGGGACGCGTGCAAACTCGGCTGCTGCGCGGCCGAAGCCGTGTCCCGCGTAGAATGGAGTCGTTGCGACCGTCTTGTTCGACGCCATGAAATCTTTGAATCTTGCTCCTGACGAAGGATGGCTTCGCTCGCGCCTCGCCGATCCGCGAAGGGTGGAACCGGTGGCCGTCGGGGACGGACAGTTGTGGCGGCAACCCGAGAACATCCGAGCGGCAGCGGTGCTCATCCCGGTGATCAGACGCCAAGAGGGGTTCACCCTGCTGTTTACGCGGCGCACCGCGCATCTTAGTGACCACGCCGGTCAGATCAGCTTTCCTGGGGGGCGTGCTGAGCCCGGGGACGCATCGGCTGCAGATACGGCCCTGCGGGAAGCGGGAGAGGAAATCGGGCTTGCGGCGGAACGGGTCGAGGTGCTCGGAGCGCTGCACGAGTACGTGACCGTCACAGGGTATCGCGTAACGCCCGTGGTCGGCCTCGTGATCCCGCCATTCGAGCTGAAGCTGGACGATTTCGAGGTTGCGGAGGTGTTTGAGATGCCGTTCGGGTTCCTGCTTGATCCCGGCAACCATCAACGCAACAGTGTTTTCTACGAAGGACGGGAGCGTCACTACTATGCGCTTCCGTATCGGGACTACTACATTTGGGGGGCGACCGCCGGAATGTTGATGAACTTCTACTCCTTGCTGACCGCTTGAGGAGCGGCTGTCCCGCGTGCCATGAGCCTTATTGCCCTTGTCGCGGCGCTCCTGATCGAGCAGTGGCATCCGCTGGCCGACCGGAGATATCTGTACGCCCAGGGGGAACGCTACGCAAAATTTCTTGAAACACAGTTCAACGCCGAGGAGGCAGAACACGGTGCCGTCGCCTGGCTGTTGGCGGTCCTGCCGCCGGTGCTAGGCGCCGGGCTCGCTTATGCAGTGGCGTATCGGATCAGTCCGGTCTTGGCGCTACTCTTCAATGTGGCTGCGCTCTATCTGACGATGGGGTTCCGGCAGCGCAGCCATTATTTCACGGACATCCACCTCGCCCTTAAGAAGGACGACGTCGCGAGTGCGCGCCGAATACTGGGTGCCTGGCGCGAGACGAGTTGCGAGGATCTCGATCGCGAAGCGGTAGTGCGCATAGCGATCGAAGAGGCCCTGACGGCCTCGCACCGGTACGTATTTGGCGTGGCGTTCTGGTTCGTACTTTTGCCGGGCCCGACCGGCGCCATCCTGTATCGCATCGCGCGGTTTCTGGATCGCCGCTGGGGCGTGAAAGAGGCCCCGCAACTCGAACGGTTCGGACGCTTCGCGCGCGACGCGTTTGCCGTGCTCGACTGGTTGCCGGCGCGCTTTACCGCCGTTGCATTTGCGATAGTCGGTAATTTCGAGGATGCCGTGTATTCCTGGCGCACACAGGCGTCGAAATGGCCGGATCGGGCAATGGGCATCGTCCTCGCAAGCGGCGCTGGCGCCATGGGGATAAGGCTCGGTATGCCCATTCTGGAGCACGGCGAAATCGTAGACCGGCCGGAACTAGGTACAGGTGATACCGCCGATCTTGGTCATCTGGACAGTACTGTCGGCCTTGTGTGGCGCGCTCTCGTGATGTGGCTGCTGCTAATCTTGCTGATCGGCATAGCGGGTGCCGTGAGCTAGGCGTCGCCGGACGGGTGCTCAGGATCTTCCGCCGCCCGACACTCGGCGAGCACTGCCGCATTTCCAGCACGCGGTAAATTGCTCCTCAATCGTCTCGCCGCAACCGTCGCAGACCCAGCAGCTGCCCGAGCCGGATCTCGGTCGGAGGAATTCTCCGAGTATCGTTTCCGCAGCCGCATGATCCTCTTCGCGCTCGACCAGGACCTGCACGGCACATTCGGGAAAGGGGATTTCGCCGGCGAGTCGCACGAGGTCTTCGTTCCTGAAGCGGCACCGTATTCCGGCCGACTGAAGCAGGTTCCTCAAGTGGTGTGCCTCGACCAGATTGTGCGTCGAGAAGATCGTCTTCACATTTCCACCATCCCTCTCCGGCTCCAGCGCAGAGAGCCTACTTGGCACCGAGCGCTTCGATCTTTGCCGCGCAGATAAAGTCGTTCTCGGAGATGCCACCGATGGAGTGCGTGCTGAACTCGACCCGGCAGCGGTTATAGCCGACGCTCATGTCCGGGTGGTGATCTTCGTGATGCGCGATCCAGGCCACCGCGTT
>DATBLP010000047.1:0-6215 GCA_036555245.1 Burkholderiales bacterium | reverse complement strand
CGGCAATTCAGGCGGCGGCCTGCTGCTCTGATTTTGCCTCGTCGTCCTTGGCAGACGAGCTGCTGCGTGTCAGGTAGAGCTTCTGCGTCGGGTACGCAAATTCGAGTCCGAGGCGCTCGAACTCGCGGAAGATGCCCAGGTTGATCGCCTGCTGGATATCCATGTAGCGATTGTAGTCGGGCGACAGCGCGTAATAGACGATCTCAAATTCGAGCGAAGCCGCGCCGTACCTGGCGAAATGGCAGCGATCAAAGCGCGTGGCGGGTTGCTCCTCGATGATCCGGAGCACCACGCCCGGAATTTCGCGCAGCGAGTCGCGACGCGTGTCGCAGTCCACATTGAGTGTGAACAGCACGCGCGCGGCCGAGCCGATGATGCCGAATGAGCCGGCGGCGGCACGATCTTCCGCCAGCGCCTTGCGCCGCTTGCGCTCGAGCGATGCGGAGGCCAGCGTCAGCCCCGCCCGCCGTCCCAGCCAAACCCCCATCGCATGCGGAACCATCACCCGAAATAGGCCGTTTGGATTTCCTATCCCTCCGTCTTACGACGTCGCGCCAGCAGCGTCGGACTGCGCAACGGCGCCTTGTTCCAGGGCTATCGGCAAGCGGATGAGCCTGGACTGGATGCCAGCCTGAACGAACGAATCGATTGAAGCTCCCAGCATTCGGTAGAACATCAGGGTGGGGCGATTCGTTGCGTAGACGACTGCCTGAACCTCGGTCAACCCCAAGGGCTGAAAGTAGCTCACGGCATGCTGGACGAGCCGCTCGGATATTTTCAGTCCGGTCGCGCGAACGAATTCCCGGTCGCGGTACTCGGGGAGTACACCGAACGTCAATATCTCCGCGCACGGGTCGGCGATCAGACGGTCGGTGTCCGATTGCCGTGAAAGCATCAGGCGAAGCGCCTTGAGCACGCCGAGGATCGCTCGGGGATCAGTGATGACCGACAAGCAAAGCGCGCGCGCCGCCGACAATGGGTAGTTGCGAATGGCCTTTTGATGAAAGGTTGCCGCACATGCCGTATAGGCGACAAACCCGGCAGGTTCGCCGGCAACTTCGGCAATCGCGGCGCGCATCAGCCCTTCCACGATCAACTTCGAGTAACAGAAATGGGCCAGGAACCCCTTGCCGAGCCCGGCGACAGGGCCATATCCGACCAGCGCCAGGTGCAAGCGCGCTAGAGTTGCCGCATCATCGAGATTGCCATCCACCTCACGTAAATTGAACCCAACCTGATTACTCAGGCCCTCTCCCAACGTACTGGAGATCGACGGTTGAAGCTTCAAGTCATCGGCTCGCTTGACCACAATTTCAGTCTGCTTCACGGCAAGCTCGTTGACAACCCGCTCTCGGATCCGGACCCGCGACGGCCGGTCGATCTGCGCGGCTCGGCGGCCGCAATAAGTGAAACAGCTCCCGGCCAGTATCGGCTCGTACGGGATTCGCTCGGCATCAACAAGATCTTCTGGGCCGAATCGAGCGACCAGTCGATTCTTGTCGCCTCGAGACCCCACCGTCTGGTGACGGCCGGGTGCCCCCTCTCATCGATTTACTCTTTCAGCCCGGGCCAACTCGTGGATCTGAATCTTGGTCTCCGCGTCAGCCAGCAGGAGAGCCTGTTGCCGCGCCTGTTTGGAATCCCGGACGCGCCCGCCGGCGACCTCGAGGAGACGACCGCGAATATTGCCGGCGCCCTGGCTGCCTATTGCGATGTCCTCGCCGCGGCATATTCCAACCGGCGAATATTCGTGTGCACATCCGGCGGACTCGACAGCACCGGCGTTGCCGCGGAGGTAAGGGAGCATTTCAAGAACGTGACCGCAGTGAGCTTCGACCTGAAAAGACCGTCGGGAGCGGTCAGCGAAGACCGCCTGACGGCCCGGCAGCTGGCCGCCGACTGGCGTATCCCGCTGCTGGAGGTCACGGTAACGGAAAGCGAATTGCTGGAGCCGCTCGATACGGTGCTGATGGAAGGGATCGACTGGCGCGATTTCAACGTTCATGCCGCGCTCGTCAACGCCGCGCTGGCACGCGCTATCGCCGGCGAGCTCGCCAGTACCGGCGAACCCGGCCTCGTGTTCACGGGCGACCTCATGAACGAGTTCCTGGTCGACTACCACGAAGAGCGCTACGAAGGAAACGTCTACTATCGTCTTCCCCGCCTCGGACCGAAATCCCTGCAGCGCGTCCTGGTCAAAGGCGCCGAAACATCCCACCGGGAGATCGGGATCTTCGAGGCATGGAATGTTCCGGTCGTCCAGTTGTACTCGATTGCCGCCCACCTGTATTGCTCTCTACCTGCCGACTTCCTCGCGGTGGAAGGCAACAAGGAGCGTCTCACGCGGCTCGTTTTTGGCGATCGCATTCCTGAGTATGTGTACAAGCGACGCAAGACGCGTGCGCAGATCGGCGATCCGGAAGTTGGCAAAGGCGTCCTGGCCCTGTGCATCGACCACGGGATTGATCAGGAATATCTTCGCGGCCGCTTTGCGGCCCTTCACCACGTCGATCGGATTGCGGACCTGGACGGCTTTATCAGTGCCGGGCGCTACCGCGCGGGCGTTCCATTTTCGGGCGGCGAAAAGTAGGACCGTTTCCTACAGCTTCGCCGCAGGAATCCCCAGCTTTTCGAGGACGAGATTCGCCATCTTTATCACGCCGCCCATCTTCTCGCGGGTGATTTCCGACTCGTCGATCACGATGGACCATCTCTTTTCGAGAAACTCCACCAGCTCCACGACGCCCATCGAATCGATGATCCCCCGCTCCACCAGCGACTCGTGAAGAGGGAGAGTCGACGCAGTGTGGTCCGTGGGGAAATTCGTGAGAACGAACTGGACGATGTCGTCCCGGACAGACTCAGGCGTTGCTCGATCGTCCATTTGCTCCCGCCTCGATTAGTTCGAGCCTCGACGTTGCGGTCTGATCCTTGAAGGATAACCCGTTGCCTCTCACGAACAGATCGTCCAACAACATGGTTGAAATGACAAGGATGAAAGCCATGTTGTCGCGCATGCCAACTCGGGCCAATTTGAATTCCCTGCCCTTTCTCACCAATTGAGCAACCTGTGGCTCGTCAAACAGGCCGACGTCCGCCAGTCGCTGCGGGCTCAGCAGCGCTTCTACATATTCTGGCGCCTTGCCATTCACGAAGAATCCCTTCAGGTCCGGCGCCTGGTATGCCATTTTCGGACGCTTCCGAATCTGCTCCGGAATGCGGGCACCAAAAGCATTCCGCAGGATGAATTTGTCCTTGAGCCCCCGGAGCTTCAGCCTCCTCGGAAGGCGCGCGGCAAACTCGATGAAGTGATGATCCAGGTACGGGTAACGGCCCTCCACCGCGTGAGCCATGGACATCCGGTCACCTTGGCTGGACAACAGGTAATTGGCCAGCAGCGTCTGCATCTCAATGCACTGCGCGCGCGCGATGTCATCCGCAGCCATGTAGCCCGGAGGCAACCAGCGCTCCAGGTCGTCCACGGGGTTATAGGAATCCGCCCGCCGTCTCAGATCAGGACTGAAGAAGACATCCAGCGCCTTCCCATTGCTCCATCTCACCGCCATCGCATAGTGCGGGTCGCCATCGTGGCGTAGCGTCGCCCTGTAAAAGTCGAGGAGCAGGTTCAGGTATCTTGGATTCCGGTACTGCGGGAGGTATGCATACAGCCGACTGAAGAGGCTTCCTCTCCACCTGGACTGCGGCTGCCGGCCCCAGAAATTCCGGATTGCCACCTCGCGAAACAGATCGTAGCCAAGCAGAATCTCATCGGCTCCTTCTCCAGTCGTAACGACCTTGATGCCATCTTCGTGTACCCGTTTCGATAACAGGAAAAGTGGAGTCGGCGCAGTCCGGAACAACGGGGTTTCCGCGTGGAATACCACGTCGCGAAAGTGATCACTGACGTCCGTTGGTCCGATATGGACGGCCGCGTGCTCAAATCCGAAATGGTCAGCCACAATGCGCTGGGCGCTCGACTCGTCGTACTCCGGGTCCGCAAACGTCACCGAGTAAGTTCGCAGCTTGCCCGGCACAAGATCCGCGAGGCACATTGCCACGACCGTGGAATCAATGCCGCCCGACAGGTAACTGGCAACAGGTACGTCCGCCATTCGCTGTCGGTCGACGGACTCCCGAAACTCATGCGCGAACAGCCGGAAGTATTCCTGGTCGTTCGCAAGCTTCAGGTATTCGAGATCCCCGGGGAAAGGCCATTCCCAGTAACGCCTCAGACGCGGGCTACCCGTGACGGAATCAAAGACTGCGTAATGGGCAGGGGGGACCTGTCGTACACCTTCAAACCCGGATGTGTCGCCTGCAACCGTCCAAAAGCGAAAAGTCTGAACCAGCGCTCGATAGTCGAGTCTTCGCTGAATGGAAGGAAGCTGGAAAAGCGCCTTCACCTCCGAGGCAAATGCAAGCACCTCGTGGTTCTGGAACCAGAACAACGGTCGGATGCCAACACGGTCGCGCCCGAGAATGAGGCTGTTGTTGCGTCCGTCCCAGATCGCGATGGCAAACTGCCCATCAATTCGGCGGAACATTTCCTCGCCTGTTTCGGCATAGAGTCGAAGAAGGGTCTCCGCCTCAGACCTCGTTTCAAATCGATGGCCTTTCGCTATGAGAGACTCGCGCAGGCTCCAATAGTTGAAAATCTCGCCATTGAAGACCAGCACGATTTCCGGATCATGGCTGACAGCCGGTTGAATTCCTCCTTCGAGGTCCACGATGCTGAGTCTGGCGTTGCCGAGTGCTACAGCATGGCTCACGTAACCACCCAGCCGTTCCGGACCGCGGTGTCTGACCGCCTGCAACATCCGGTGCAGTTCTTCGCGACTAGCGCGACCGTTCGCGTGTACCAGTCCGGCTATACCACACATCTCAGTGAGCCTTTTCCGAAGCAGCAATGCCCCGGCCGTTTCCATCATACCGTGCAAACTTTAACCGCGGGCCCGGAGATCAACCCGGTGATCAAGATCATCAATATCGTGACGTGCCTGCTGGCACCGCTGCGCTGATGCGGATCGCAGTTTCAAACGGTCCGCTGCCGCGGCTCCATTGCGCACGGCGAAGGTCGGAAGCGGTGGCGAGCCGCCCCCCGGCGTAGCGCCGGCAGGTTTCGAGGGCGATCGCAGACACGCGCTTCAGCCGCGGCATCCACGTCAGCGCCAGCCGCCCGGTCGAGACCGCGGGACGCGCAATATAGCGGCACAGACGCTCGAGCTTGCTGCGCTCCCCCGCTTCGGTCGCGACACCCGCGTGCAGCGAGAACCCTTGGGCCTGCGCGGTCAGAGCGGAAAGATGCGCTTGCCCGCGCGGAACACGCACCGCGGTCGGGCGAAGTTGCGGATATCCGCGGCCGGATCGGCCTCCAGCACCACCAGATCCGCGTCGAAGCCGGTGGCCACCCGCCCGCGCTGCTCGCTTTCCTTCCAGCGCGCCGCCGGCGCAGTCGTCAGTGAAGCGAGGATCTGCTCGAACGTCAGCCCGGCACGCAGCATGTAGACATATTCGTCGGTCGGGTCGTATTCCAACATGTAGCCGACGTCAGTTCCGAACAGCACCTGGCCGCCCGCTTCTGCAAATGCACGCACTTGCTCGATCGCATCGCCGGTGGCGCTCTCGATCGCGCGTTCCGGCAGCCGTGCCTTCCTGAGCTCGTACGGCCACAGCTGCAGCGTAGGTACGACGGCGACGTCGCGCGCCAGCATGGCCTGGATCAGTGTCGCGTCCCATCCCGTCTTCGCGTTGCCGAGTGTCGTGTGCACGAGAACATCCACGCCCGCCGCGAGCGCCGCGCGAATCCCGAAAATATCCGTGGGGTGAACCATCACGAGCCGGCCACGGCGATGGGTCTCGCGAGTGGCAGCTTCGATGATTTCGGGCGGCATGTATTTCACGGACCGGTCAGCCTGCGGCGTTGCCACGAACAATTTGGTTGCGTCAGCACCTCGCGAAAGATTGCTGCGCACGGCGCCCAATGCCTGCTCGGCAGATTCCGGTTGCGGCAGCTGCTTCAGGAACTCCGGGGGCATGTCTTTCAGGTAAAAGGGAATGCCATCCGGTGGAAAGAGCGGCCAGCCGGTGGTGAGAACTCGAGGGCCGCGGATTTCGCCACTCTCGATCCGCCGGCGCAGCGCCACCGTGTTGTCGACGTCCGATGCCGTGTCGACGACCGTAGTGAATCCGTAGCGTGTCAACATCTGCGACAGATT
>DATBLP010000005.1:0-2867 GCA_036555245.1 Burkholderiales bacterium | reverse complement strand
GCCTCCTGGAAGAAGCCGTCCGGATTCAGCGGCACCTTGAAGAGCCTGGAGAGCTCGTGGCTCGTGGATGAAGGAACGACCGCGGCCGCGAGCGCGACGAGATCGGCTTCCAGCTCAAGCCCGTGGCCCAGAATGGGATCTCTGACAGTAATACGCAATCTGCTGTCGAGCGCTTCGACCGCCGGCTTCGCCTCGGGCGCATAGCGGATGAAGCGCACGCCCTTGGCGGCCGCCTCGCGGTAGTACTCCTCCCTGAACCCGTAAGTCCTCATGTCCCTGAAGAGGACCGTGATCTCCATCGCGGGGTTAGCCTGCTTCAGCTTCAGGGCGTTCTTGATCGCCTGGCCGCAGCACACCCGGCTGCAGTAATTTCTCTCCGCGGTCCTGCAGCCCACGCACTGGATCATCACGACGCTCTGGGCGCTCGCTACTGTTTCTTCCTTCCCGGCGATGCGCTCTTCCAGCTCGAGCAGGGTGACGACGCGATCGCTTTTTCCGTAGAGGTATTCGGCGGGCTCGTGCTCCTCGGCACCGGTCGCGATGACCGCCGCGCCGTGGCGGATCTCCTTCATCCTGCCCTCGCACAGGATGCGCGTGGTGAAGTTGCCGACGTAGCCGGCGACTTCCTTCACGGTCGCGTCGGTGGCGACGTGGATCGAGGGATGCCGGTAGACCTTGCGCACCAGCTCGGCGAGATAGGCCTGGACGTCCGCGCCTTCGAGGGTGTAGTGAAGCCTGCGCGCCATGCCTCCGAGGTCCGCGTCCTTTTCGACCAGGTAGACCTCGAATCCCTGCTCGGCCATGTTGAGGGCGCTCGTCATTCCGGCCACGCCGCCGCCGATGACCAGGACCGCCTTGTCGACCGGCAGATCGATTTCCTGGAGCGGCTCGAGGAGCGCGCTGCGCGCGACGGACATGCGCACGATTTCCTTCGCCTTGCGCGTGGCCTCGTCCTTTTCCTTGGAGTGCACCCAGGAGCAGTGCTCCCGGATGTTGGCCATGTCGAAGAAGTACTGGTTGATCCCGCCTTCGCGCACCGTGTCGCGGAAGAGGGGCTCGTGGGTGCGCGGCGTGCAGGCCGCGATCACGACGCGGTTCAGTCCTTTATCGCGGATGGTGTCGGCGATGTCCTGGGCGTTGTCGGTCGAGCATGCGAACAGGCTCTCCTGGGCGTGCACCACGTTCTCGAGCGTCGAGGCGTATTCCACTACGGAAGGCACGTTCACCACCCGCCCGATGTTGGCGCCGCAATGGCATACGAAGACGCCGACCTTGGGCGGCTCTTCGGAGACGTCGCGCTCCGGCGGATATTCGCGCTCTCTGCTGAGCTTGCCGCGCTGCAAGGCAAGCAGCTCGCCGCACAGGGCCGCCGACCCGCTCGCGGACACCACCGATTCCGGGATGTCGGCAGGACCCTGAAAGGCTCCGCTGACGAAGATTCCCGGGCGCGAGGTCGCGACGCGATTGAGAGGATTGGTCTTGCAGAACCCGCGTGCATCGAGCTCGATGCCGAACTTGGATGCAAGGTCCGCGGCATCTTTCGGAGGGGTGAGGCCCACGGACAGGACGACGAGTTCGAATTCCTCTTCCTTCACTCCGTCGCCGTCGGTGGCGTACCTTATGGTGACGTTCCCGGTTTGCGGAATCTCCTTGCCGATCGATACGTAGCTGCGGATAAAGCGCACGCCGGCGAGGCCTTCCGCCCGCTGGTAGTAGCGCTCGAAGTCCTTGCCGAAGGCGCGGATGTCGTTGTGGAAGACCGTGGCCGCGAGATCGGCGTAATGGTCTTTCGTGAGAATCACCTGCTTTTGCGTGTACGCGCAGCAGACCGCCGAGCAATAGGCGTTGCCGCCGGGAATCACCTGCCGGGAACCGACGCACTGGATCCAGGCGATCCTCTGCGGATGCTTCCCGTCGGAAGGGCGCCTGATCTCGCCTTCGTAGGGCCCGGTGGCCGAGAGGATGCGCTCGAACTCGAGGCTGGTGACGACGTTCTTGATCGTGCCGTAGCCGTAGTCGCCCCGCACCGCGGGATCAAAAACGTCATAGCCGGGAGACAGAACCACCGCGCCGACGTTGATTTCGAGCTTTTGCGGCTTCTGATGAAGGTCGATGGCGTTGTGCTTGCAGACCCCTGCGCAGATCTGGCATTTCTCGTCTTGCAGGTAAAGGCAGGTTTCCGGATCGATGTAGCTGACGAGCGGCACCGCCTGGGAGAAATGGATATGGACGGCCTTGGTCAGCGACAGGTTCTGGTTGTAGGGGTCGGGCACCTGGACCGGGCAGTACTCGAAGCAGGTGGTGCAGCCGGTGCAGACGTCCTCGTTGACGTATCGCGGCTTGCGGTTCAGCGTCACGGTGAAGCCGCCGGCTTCGCCTTCGACGCGCAGCACCTCCGTGTTGGTCAGGATCTCTATGTTCGGATGCCGGCTGCACTCGATGAATTTCGGCGATTCGATGCACATCGAGCAGTCGTTGGTGGGAAACGTCTTGTCGAGCTGCGACATCTTTCCGCCGATGGCGGGCGATTTGTCGACGAGGAAGACCCGGAAGCCGATTCCCGCGAGATCGAGCGAGGCCTGGATGCCGCTGATGCCGCCGCCGACGACCAGCACGTCCCCGAGGGTGTCGGCTCCGGGGGTCAGATGACCTCCTGCACGATCTCGGTGATGTCCTTCACCTCGATGTTCCGATCCAGGCTGGCGTCGGTGAAATTGGTGATGCAGTAGGGACAGGCGGTAACGAGAACTTCAGCCCCCACGTCGATCGCCTGTCTCAGCCGCAGATCGGCGAATCTTTCCCCCTTGGGGGTCTCCATCCAGATCCGGCCGCCGCCGCCGCCGCAACACAGGCTGTTTTCGCGGTAG
>DATBLP010000106.1:0-2947 GCA_036555245.1 Burkholderiales bacterium | reverse complement strand
CTCGCTTCGCCTGCCATACCATCCACCTTTCTCGTCTGATTGCGTGCTATTTTGTCGGGGCCGGGACCGACTGCCTACAGTGTGCCGGCGACCGGGACCCGGCTGGAGGATCGGATTATGGGCCTTTTGCGCCGCCTTTTCGCAGCCCTTCCGGCGGTCTACGCGGTTGCGCGTGCTACCGGCAGCCGGGGGCGACGAAGCGCCAGTTGAAGCCGTGAGCGCTCCGCGCGTGGACATCGCAACCGAGGCCGCCAACCAGCCACCGCCGCTTGCCGGCTATGATGCCTGGTCGCAGGATCGAATCCTCAGGGAGGCGGTCGAGCGTGAAGGCGGCGGCTGGATCGGCGAGCGCGCGAGCCGCATGGGTCAGCTCATCGGCAGCGAGCGCTTCCAGACGCTGGCTGCGCAGGCCAACCGCCATGCGCCCGAGCTGAAGACCCATGACCGCTACGGCAACCGCGTCGACGCGGTCGAATACCATCCCGCGTATCACGAGCTCATGGCGCTCGCTTTCGGTGCCGGTCTGCACTCGCTCGCCTGGACGGAGCGGAGGGACGGTGCCTGGGTTGCCCGCGCAGCGCTGAACTACCTGTGGAATCAGGGGGAGAACGGCGTCGCCTGCCCGGTCACCATGTCCTTCGCGGCGGTGCGGGTGCTGAGAAACGACGCCAGCCTTGCGGCGGAATGGGAGCCGAGGCTGCTCGCCTGCGACTACGATCCGCGCACGCTGCCGCTCGCCCAGAAGCGCGCGGTGACGATCGGCATGGCGATGACCGAGCGCCAGGGCGGCTCGGACCTTCGGGCAAATTCGACGCAGGCCATGCCCTTGGGGGGCGGTGAGTACGAGCTCTCAGGCCACAAGTGGTTCTGCTCTGCGCCGATGAGCGATGCCTTCTTTACGCTCGCGCGCACCGAGGCAGGACTCAGCTGTTTCTTCGTGCCGCGCTCGCTCCCGGACGGCACGCGCAATCCGTTCTTCATCCAACGCCTCAAGGACAAGTGCGGCAACCGCTCCAACGCCTCCTCCGAGATCGAGTACCGCGGCACGCGGGCGCGCATCGTCGGCGAGGAGGGGCGCGGCATCGCCACGCTGATCGAGATGGCGCACCTCACGCGCTTCGACATCGTCGTCGCCTGCGCCGGGATGATGCGGGCCGCGCTCAACCAGGCTCTGCACCACGCCGCCTACCGAAGCGCTTTCGGCAAGCGCCTGGTGGAGCAGCCGCTCATGCAGAACGTGCTCGCGGACCTCGCGCTCGAGTCGGAAGCCGCGACCTTGCTCGCGTTCCGCTTGGCCGGGGTGTTTGGTCGTTGCGCAAGCGGCGAGGGCGAGCGATCGCTCATGCGGCTTGTGACCCCGATCGCCAAGTACTGGCTGTGCAAGCGCCTTCCGCCCCTTGCGACGGAGGCCATGGAGTGCCTGGGTGGAAATGGCTACGTGGAAGAGGCGCCCCTCGCGCGCCTGTACCGCGAGGCGCCGCTCAACGGCATCTGGGAAGGCTCGGGCAACGTCATCTGCCTGGACGTGCTGCGCTCGATCCAGCGCGAGCCGGCCGCGGTGCACACGCTGATCGAGGAAATCGGGCGCGCGGGGGAGCGTCTAAAGGAGCGCGTCGCGTCGCTCCCCCGGATGCTCAAGGACCTCGGAAGCGCCGAACCCCAGGCGCGCCGCATCGTCGAGGAGATCGCACTCGCGCTGCAGGCAAGCCTCATGGTGCGGCATGCAAACAAGGAATCGGCCGACGCATTCTGCGCCTCGCGCCTCGAAGGCGACGGCGGCCGCGCTTTCGGAACGCTTCCTGCCGGCGCGCGCTGTGCGGCGATCCTCGAGCGCGCGCGGCTTACCCCCTAGCTTCTCGCTTCTTCAGAAGCGATAGGTGAACTGCGCTCCGAAAATATCGATGGAAGACTTGTAGTTTCCCGAGACCAAGCCGAAAGCGGTCACGTTTCCGGCATTCTGGTTGATCGAGGCCTGCTTCACGAACAAGTGAGCGTACCCAAGGTCGAGAGTGCCGTTCTGTGACGAGCGGTACTGGCCGCCGAACGAAAGCCAAGTCCGATCCTGATCCGGAAGCCGCGGCGTGCGGTCGGTGTCGTTCACGGGAGTCCGATCGTACGCGACACCCAGCTTCAGGGACCATGCGTCGCTCAAACGATTGGTCGCACCCACGCCGATGCGCCAAGTATTCCTGAAGTTTTCCGGCGTGCGGTTCAAGACCGACCCGTTGCTTCGCTCGATTGTCAGGTCCTGGATTCTGGACCAGTGCGTCCAGGTTACGTCCCCGAGCAATGCCAAGTTGGCTCCCAGCTTTTGCTGCAGCGCGACGGATGCCGAATCGGGCATCTCGATGTGCAGGCTCACCGGGGTATCCAGATTTCCGGTCAGCGCCGTTGGGGCGTTGGAGAAAGTAGCCGATCCGGTCACTTTGTACTTGATCGCCGAGCGATAGGAAACGCCCAGCCGGGTCTCGGGAGCGACCGCAAACATCGCCCCGAGGTTCCAGCCGAGCGCGTTGTCGTCGCCGGTGATCTTCACCGTCCCTTCCGCGTTCCCTGCGGGAACCAACGCCGCGGCTCCGGCGCCCGCAGCCGCAAACACCAGCGCAACGTAGTTGACGGCGCTGCTCAGCTCCGCGTTGATCTGCTGATAGCTGACCCCACCCCCTACCGAGATCTTGTCGTTGACCTTGTACGCCACGGACGGGTTGACGTTCAGGGTGTCCAGCTCCGACTTGATTGCCTGGAAGCGCCCGATCCAGTCTGGCTCGTACTCGGTCTGGAGGCCGAAGGGCACGCTCAGCCCCAAGCCGACTTTCCAGGTCGGCGCTATATCACCTTTCACATAGAGATTGGGCACGGCGGCGAGGCCACCCGCGTCGCCACCGGCTCCTCCTAAGGGGCGAGGAGCAGCCGGATTCACCCCGCCGAGCGCGGTACCGGAGGGCTG
>DATBLP010000094.1:0-16366 GCA_036555245.1 Burkholderiales bacterium | reverse complement strand
GTTTACGAGCCGCGCAGAATATCGTCTGATGCTGCGAGAGGACAATGCCGACCTAAGGCTCACTGAAGTAGGTCGGAAGCTGGGTGTAGTTGACGACGCCCGTTGGAACGCGTTTAACCGCAAGCGCGATGCGATTGCCTGCGAGCAAGAACGCCTGAAATCGACTTATGTCAATCCCAAATCGCTGCGGGTAGGGATTGCCGAGCAGATACTGGGCAAAGGCATCGAGCGGGAGTATTCGCTGATGGATTTGCTGCGGCGGCCGGATGTGAGTTACCAATCCTTGGGCCTCCTCCCGGGGGCGGGCGAGTTGGTTGCCGACAAAGCCGTATCGGAGCAGATTGAGATACAGGCCAAATACCAAGGTTACATCGCGCGCCAACGCGATGAGGTTGCGCGTCAGGGGCATTACGAGTCCCTCCGTCTGCCGCCTGATCTGGATTACCGCCGTGTGCGCGGGCTATCGGTAGAGGTGCAGCAGAAGCTGAACCAGCACAGGCCGGAAACCGTGGGTCAGGCCTCGCGGATCTCCGGTGTCACGCCTGCCGCGATTTCTCTGCTCCTTGTTCACCTGAAGCGCGGCATCGGTGACACCGAAAGGCCAGCCGCATGAGTGACGCCCTGCTGCGGGCCCCTGATCTGGCGGAGCGCTTGGATCGCGGCTTGGACGAAATGCGCGTCCCTCTTCCCAAGGAGGCCCGAGCCAGGCTCCTCAAGTTTCTCGCTCTGATCGAAAAGTGGAATCAGGTATATAACCTGACGGCTATAAAGGACGCCGCCCAAATGGTAAGCATGCACTTACTTGACTCCTTGGCCGCCGCTCCGCATATCATTGGCCATCGACTGCTTGACGTAGGCAGCGGCGCTGGCTTGCCCGGGATTCCGCTTGCGGTGGCCAAACCTGCCATCGGTGTCACTCTGCTCGATAGCAGCCACAAGAAGACCGCTTTCCTCAGACAAGTAGCCGCCGAGCTGGAGCTGGATAACGTGAACGTCGTGTGCGAGCGTGTCGAGAATTGGCGTTCGCCGGCCCTCTTCGATTTCATCGTCTCGCGCGCGTACGCCGAACTTGCGGAGTTCGTGGAGGCGTCATCGCATCTGCTCGCGCCGAACGGGGTCTTCGCGGCGATGAAAGGTCTTTACCCGTTCGAGGAGATCGCCCGGCTGCCGCGCGAATTCCGTGTCAGTAAAGTCATACGGCTCCAAGTACCGCTTCTCGCTGCCGAGCGGCATCTGGTAATGATCCAAGCTGCATGACGCGCGTTCTCGCGGTCACCAACCAAAAGGGCGGGGTCGGAAAGACCACGACCAGCGTGAATCTGGCCGCGGGCCTCTCGCAATCCGGCATGCGCGTGCTGCTGGTGGATCTGGACCCGCAGGGCAACGCCACGATGGGAAGCGGCGTCGACAAGCGGGCCCTCAAAGCGTCTACATATCAAATGCTACTGGGACTCGCGACCGCCGATTCGGTGCGGCAGAAATCGGAATCGGGAGGCTACGACCTGATCCCCGCCAACCGCGACCTCGCCGGGGCAGAAGTGGAGCTGGTCGCGCTCGAGCACCGCGAATCGCGGCTGAAAGGAGCACTCGCATCCATCGCATCGCAGTACGATTTCATACTGCTGGACTGCCCTCCTGCTCTCAACATGCTGACGCTCAACGGATTGGTCGCGGCCGATGCCGTGATGATTCCAATGCAGTGTGAGTATTACGCGCTCGAGGGCCTTTCCGATCTGGTAAGCACGATAAAGAAAGTCCGTCAGCATTTGAATCCCAAACTTGAAATCGAAGGATTGTTGCGGACCATGTACGACCCGCGCAATACGCTCGCACAGCAGGTGTCGGCACAGCTGCAGGAGCACTTCGGGGATAAGTTGTACACAACGGTGATTCCACGCAACGTGCGCCTTGCCGAAGCGCCGAGTTTCGGGGCGCCTGCGGTGAGCCTCGACCGCGAATGCAGGGGATCGCAGGCGTACATGGCGCTCGCCACTGAGATCCTGAACCGTAGCCGCATCGCCGCTGCGGCATGAACACAAAGAAGAGATCGACATGAAGCTGAGAGGCCTTGGCAGGGGGCTGGATGCGCTGCTCGATAGTGATGCCAGCGGTGGTGTGCTTCACGAGCAACCGGCGACATTGCGGCTCGACCAGCTGCAACGGGGGCGCTATCAGCCGCGCACGAAGATGGACGAGGCTTCGTTGCAGGAACTCGCCGCTTCGATCAGAAAACAAGGAATGATGCAGCCCATTCTGGTGCGACCGGCCGATAAGGACCGCTACGAAATCATCGCCGGGGAGCGACGCTGGCGCGCCGCGAAAATCGCCGGCCTTGCCGACGTGCCGGTGCTCGTGCGCGATGTTCCGGATTCCGCGGCTCTCGCCATGGCGCTGATCGAGAACATTCAGCGCGAAGATCTGAATCCGCTGGAGGAGGCGAACGGCGTGCAGCGGCTCATCACCGAATTCAAGCTCACGCACCAGGAAGCTGCCGAAGCGATCGGCCGGTCGCGTGCGGCAACGACCAACCTGCTCCGCCTGCTCAATCTGCAGAAGGGCGTCCAGGAGCTTCTATTCGAGGGTAAGCTCGAAATGGGGCACGCGCGCGCGCTTGTGATGCTGGAGGGGAAGCAGCAGGAGACTGTCGCGAGAAAAGTAGCGGAGCGCGCCCTATCGGTGCGCCAGACCGAACAGCTCGTAAATGGAATCCTGCACCCACAATCGAAGGCCAACCGCAAACGGCGAGCCGACCGCGACGTCGCCCGCCTCGAAGAAGATCTTTCCGAGAGTCTCGGAACCACCGTTGAAATCAAGCCCGGAAAAAAGGGCTCCGGGAAACTCGTCATCCGCTACTCAAGCCACGACCACCTGGACGATCTTCTGTCGAAGCTGCGGCGTTAGCATCCAGGTCTGGAACGAACCGAACGTTCGTGCTTTTATTGGGACCTAGGTGAAACCGATGTAGTCACACCTCGAAATACCTCAGTTTGCTGCAAATAGATCCTTACAAAACAATCTGATACTTCTTCCATGAGTGATAACTGGATCAAGGTCGCGCAAGTCTCCGATGTCCCCGAAGACGGGACCTTGCTCGTTAGTCTCGGTGTCGAGCCTGTGTGCCTCTACAACACTGGCGGCAGAATCTACGCGACGCACGATACCTGCACGCACGGCCAAGCGAGCCTCGCTGACGGGTTCATAGAGAATGGCGAGATCGAGTGCCCCCTGCACCAGGGGAGATTCAGCATCGAGACCGGCAAGGCGGTTGGCCTGCCTTGCACGGAGGATATCCGCACCTACGCCGTGAAGGTCGAAAACGGCGCAGTTCTGGTCAAGGACTAGCCTATCCTCGCCCCCGGCTCCGACTCCCGGGAGAGGTCAAGTAGCTGGCGCGAGCGGCTTCCGACTATTCCGGCCGGATGCCCGCCTGGCGTGCAAGCTTCGTGTACTTCGCAAGCTCTGCGCTCATCACCTCGAGCAACTGCTGGGGTGTGCTGCCGACTGGCTCGAGGCCGACAGGGGTGAGACGTTCCTTGACCACCTGAGGGTCGCGCACGATACGGTTGATCTCACTATTCAAGCGATCGATGATCGGGCGCGGTGTGCCCGCGGGCGCCATGACGCCCAGCCAGATGTCCACCCCATAGCCCGGAAGGGGCCCAGCTTCCGCAATCGTCGGCACGTCGGGCAGGAGAGCGGTGCGAGAAGCGCTCGCCACCGCAACGGGCCGCAACTTGCCGGATCGGAAGTGCGGGACTAGCGAGTTGACCGCCGCGATACTGAAATTGATCTCGCCGGAAAGGAGTGCCGGGATAATTCCGGCCGACCCCTTGTAGGGCACATGCACGACTCTGATTCCCGTCATCGACCGCAGCAGCTCGACCGCGAGGTGGTGCGGCGCTCCGACTCCAGCGGTGCCGTAGGTCAGGGGCCGCGGCGCCGCTTTCGCGTACTCGATAAACTCTTTCAGCGTGTGCACCGGCATACTCGCGTTCACGGTGAGCGCGAACGGAATGGTCGCCGCGAGCGAGATCGGCTCGAAAGCCTTGATCGGGTCGTAGGGAATCTTCTGGCCGACGGCTGCGGTCATCACGTGCGCCGACTCGGACATGAGAATCGTGTATCCGTCGGCAGGCTGGCGCGCAACAAACTCGCGCGCGATGTTGCCGGCCGCACCGGGCTTGTTTTCGACAATGAACGGCTGGCCGAGCGCCGGCTGCATACGCTCGGCGAGCAGGCGCGACAGGTAGTCGGGCGATCCGCCCGGCGGGAGCGGCACGATGAAATGTATCGGCCGGTTGGGCCAGGCAGCTTGCGCGAAGGCTGTCCCGGCCGGCAGCGCAAGGGACAGGCTCATTGCGGATGCAAACAGGATTCGCTGTACAGACATTGGTTTCTCCTCCTCTGGAAGCTCCTGTTCAGTCAGCGCTTCTGGCTCGCCACCGAACCACTGAGGTTGGTGTCGTATCCCGGTGCGACACGCACATCGACGACGCAGACCATTCCGTTCTGAGTGGCGCGGATGCCCTGCTCGATCGCAGGCTTCAATTCCGCCGCCTGTGTCACCGGTCCGATGCCTTCGGCACCCTGCGCCCGCGCCATCATCGCAAGGTCAATGTCGGGCCCGCTGATGCGCTGCCCAATCCACCGGTTCTCGACGGGCCGGGAGCGCTCTTTCGCTACGCGCTCTTGGTGCAGCTCGTCGTTGAAGAACGAGCGATTGTTGGCCACGAGTATGAGGCAGGGAATGCCGTAGTGCGTCGCCGTCCACAGCGCGGTCGCGCCCATCAGAAAATCCCCGTCGCCCATGATCGCGATCGGGAGCCGCGTGCCGCCTTTCAGCGCCAGCGCAGCACCCACCGTGATCCCGGGGCCCGCGCCGACGCCGCCGCCGCCCTCCGAGCCGATGTAGTCGAGCGGGTGGCGAAAGGGGCGATAGGCGCCGTTCCAGCCCAGCGGCAGCCGTGTGATGCACACTCCGATATTCCTCGTCGCCGCGTTCAGTGCGTCGGCGAGCGTGCGAATCGTGATCGTGTCTGCCGCGGCATGCGGAAGGGCTGCGGCTTGAGCCGGGACCGCACGCGGGCGAGACTTCACCGCTTCAAGCAAGAGCGGTACCGCGGCATCCGGCTCGCACATCATGTATACGTCGGCCGCCGGCAAGCCCTGGTAATCCATGCTCCAGCCCCGGTGCAGGTGAGCATCCGAAGAAACCTGGATGACTTTCGCGCCGACCGGCTCAGCACCCCAGGCCTGCTTGAGCACCCCGGCGAGGTCGACCCAATCGAGCGATAGCACTACATCGGCTTCCCGCAGGAGACTTGCGGCGTCGGGCGGAAGAAACGTCGCGGGCGGAGCGGCGTGCAGAGGATGGTCCGTAGGAAAGGCCGCGCCCAGCTTGATGTCGGTGAACACGCGCGCCTGAATCTTTTCGGCGAGTGCGACGCGCTGCTCCCATCCCGCTTCACTCCTCGAGACGCGGCCGGCAAGGATCACCGGATGCTTCGCACCGGAAAGGAGCTTTGCGGCGGCCTCGACGAGTTTCGCGGCCGGCTGCACGGGCTCGGGCGGACGGAAGCGCCCCACGTCGGGAAGCGCGGGGAGCGCACCGATCTTGGATTCCTGCAAAGCGGCGTCGAGATTTACGTAGGTCGGCCCGCGTGGCGCAGTGTTGGCGATCTGCACCGCCCGCAGGATCGCCTCATAGGCGGCAACGACCGAGCCAGGCTGGTTGTCCCACTTGGTGTAGCCGCGAACAAGCGCGCCCTGGTCGGAAGCGGTATGGATCCAGTCGATCCATGGGCGGCGCTTGGCCGCGTCCCAAGGCCCGGTGGCGCCGAGAACGAGCATCGGCACGCGGTCGCACCAGGCGTTGAAGATCGCCATGCTTGCGTGCATCAGTCCTACATTGGAGTGCACCACCGCGCCCATCATTCTGCCGGAGACCTTGGCGTAACCTTGCGCGATCGCCACCGCGGACTCCTCGTGCAGACAGAGCAGCATCTGCGGGTGCGTATTACCGAGGTAGTTGACGATGCTGTCGTGCAGTCCCCGATAGCTCGCGCCGGGGTTGAGGGCGAGGTAAGGGATATCGAGAGCACGCAGGATGGCGGCGACCGCGTCGCTGCCCCAGATTTCTCCTTGCTCCGGACCCGCCACCGGCGCTTCTGCGCGCACGCCGGGGGCAAGACTTTCCTTGGCGTTCATCTGTGACGTATCGGACTGAAGAGCGGGGGAAAACCCATCATAGCCTGTGCACTATTGTCCGCGCAATTGAATGTCCAGCCGCCGCGCTTCAGGCATGCGGGGCGGAAAGCGCTCCGACCGCAGCAAAGAGCGCCTCGATCGCCTCGCGGGAGACGTTTCGCGTGATGAACACCATCCGCGAGCGGCGATCATCCTCCGACCAGGCGTCGAGCGTGACCGGCGGGTGAAACACGTGCTGCGCACCCTGCACCAGCACCGGCCCGGGTTCGCCCTGGACGTTCACCAAGCCTTTGACGCGCAGCAGATCGGGTCCGCGAAGGGAAGTCAGGACCTGTACGGCCGCGGAAAAGCTTTCCCAGCTGAAGGGTTGCTCGAACCATAAGCAGAACGATCGAATCGAGGCGTCGTGGCCCGTGGAGCGCAGGCGCTCGCCCAGGTACGCGCCTTCGCCCCGGCCCGCCTCGCCCGAAGGCGCGAGCCAGCGCCCAAGTTCCCGGGGCGTCGCGCGTGCGCTCCCGGGTCCGACGTCGCGCAGGAAGGCGATTTCCACCTCGCCGTTCACGGCAACCGTGCGCGCCGCATAGGGGTTCATCCGCTCCAGCCGCGCCTCGAGAGATTCCACGGTGCCCGGCGCGGCGATGTCGCTCTTGGTGATTACGATCCGATCGGCCACTGCCGCCTGCTTCGCCGCCTCGGGGGCGTCGTCGAGGTTGCGCAGGCCATTCACCGCGTCGACCAGCGTCACGACGCAATCCAGCCGGTACTGCGCGCCGAGCATGCCGTCGGTCTGGAGCGTATGCAGAACCGGCACCGGATCGGCGAGACCCGTCGTCTCGACGAAGACACGGTCGAAATCGATGACTTCACCGGCGCGCCGCTTGATGAAAAGCTCGCGCAGGGTTTCCTGCAGGTCGGTGCGCACGCTGCAGCACAGGCACCCGTTGGCAAGCAGCGTCATCTGCTCGGAAGACGAGGCGACGAGCTCGTGATCGATGCCGACCTCGCCGAACTCGTTGATGATCACCGCCGCGCGGCGCATGTCCGGATCGCGCAGCAGGCGCTTCAGGAGCGTTGTCTTGCCGCTGCCCAGGAACCCGGTGATCAGGCTCACAGGAAGCTTGCCTGCAAGCGGATCGCGCGTCGGCGCCGTGCTCCGCATCAAACCGTCATTTCGAGCACGTACAGGCCGCCGGCGAAGCGGTCGACCGTATACACGAGCCGGCGGTCGTCGACGTAGACGTCGTTCAGCTGGATCGCGCCTGCTCGCGAGAGCTTGGGTGCCGGGGGCACGAAATACGCAATCTCCTGCGGCTGGTAGGGATTGCTCAGGTCGAAGGCGCGCACGCCGCCGCCGAAGAAGGTGCCGACAATGATCTCCTCCGATTTCCAGGAACCGGGCACCGGCAGATTCTCGTGCAGGTTGTGGGCGCCGTAGCGCCCCCCCTCGCGCGCGAAAGTCCCGACCGGAGGCAGCGGGAAGGTGCTGATCGGCACCGGATTGGATTCGACTCGTGAGTCGACCACCCAAACCAGTTTCGGCCAATCGGTGCCGTCGTTGTAGACGCACTCGTCGCTCACGATCAGCAACTCGCGGGAAAAAAGCGGCAGGACCGTGTGGGTGAAGCCGGTATAGGGCGGCGAGTAGCGCCAGTGCGCAACCGCCTTCGGGTGCGATTTGTCGGCGATATCCAGGATGACTGCGCCGCCGGAGATGTAGCCGACATAGGCGCGGTCAGGGCGCTGGGGAAAAACGTTGGTGTTATGGGCCCGGAAGCCCGAGTCGAACTTCGGATGGCGCGCCGGTGGCGGCACCGAGTCGCCGACACGCGTGCCCGGCATCCACCAGCGGCCGACTTCCGCGGGTTTGGAGGGATTGCGTACGTCGACGATGCGATAGAACTGGTCGTCGGCCGGGTTGGTCGGCTGGAAATCCGGCGCGCCCGAAGCCATATGCACGTATTCGCCGTCGACGAACCAGACGGCGTGAACGCCGCGCGAGTGCGCGCCCGAGGCGTCGAAGTGCGAGATAAGCTTCGGAGCCTCAGGTTTGCTGATGTCGAAGAGGTCGAAGCCGGCCGGCTTGGTGTTCACCGCGCTCGTCTGGTACGCGACCGCCATGGTGTCGCCCACCACGTCGAGCGAGTTGGAGCGCACCTTCGCGTGGGGCAGCTCGGTTTGCACGACGACCTTCGGCTGCTTAGGATCGGTGACGTCGACCGCAGTGAAGTTCTTCGGCGCGGATTCGTGCGCAAGCCACAGAATCCGCCGTCCATCGCGCGCCAGCTGCATCCCCATCCCCTCGCCTATTCCGCCGAATCCCTGCAGCTCGTGATGTGAGACGAGCTTCATGTTCAAAGCGAGCGTTTGGTCGGCGCGGGCGCCGATTCCTGGAAGCATCGAAGGCATGGATCGTCCCGATCGTTGGGTGTTGGAGAGTATTCAGCGTGCTTTGCGACGGCGCGGGTTGCCAGCCATCGCTTCGAGCACCGCACATACGGCGCCAGTGTCTTCCTTGGCGAGTCCCATCGCCATTGCAGCGTTGTAGATCGGAGCGCTCGCGGCGAACAGCGGCGTCGGGCAATCGAGCTTGCGCGCGAAGTCGCCGATGATGGTCATGTCCTTCTGCCAGACCTCGTTCTTCATCGTGGCTTCCGAGTAGTCGCCCTTCACCATCATCGGCCCGCGTACTTGAAACATGCGCGAGCCGCCCGCGCCGCCGGCGACGACCTTCAAGACCATTGCGGGGTCGAGGCCGGCCTTCATGCCGAGCACCATCGCCTCTGCCGCGGCGACGTTGTGGATGGCGACAAGCAGATTCGCGACAAACTTCATCTTCGAGCCGTTTCCGAAGGGCCCGACATAGTAATCCGCACTGGTGAAGCCCCGAAGGACCGGAATGGTCCTGCGGTACGCTGCCCGATCGCCGCTCACGTAGATGAGGAGGTCCTTGGCGCGCGCCTGTGCACCGGTCCCGCTCAAGGGGCAGTCGAGCAGAATCGCGCCGCGCTTGGCCAGAACATCACGCGCGACTTCCTTCGCCGAAATCGGCAGCGTGCTCGTCTCGATCACGATCGAGCCGCGCCTGGCGGATGCCGCGAGATCCTCGGCCACCGCCGCGAGCGCGTTGGCCGACGGGAGCGAGGTGATGACGATGTCGGTGCGGTTCGCCACGTCGCGGACGCTTCGCGCGGTGACGCCGCCCGCACGGGCATGCGCCGCACGCTGTCGCGGCGTCACGTCGTAGCCAATCACGCGGAATCCTGCGCGGCCCAGGTTCAAGGACATCGCCGAGCCCATGATGCCAAGCCCGATCATCCCTACGGTTTGCAGGCTCATCGAATCTCTATTCTATTGTTGGTTCGTCGGCAAATACGCTAACATTCTCGCTCAAAAACGGGGGTGGAGTGGCGGGTCCGGCATCGAAATTCCTGGTTGGCGTCGACATCGGCGGCACCTTCACCGACTGCGTGGTGCTCGATCACGCGGGCCGCATTACCGCAGCCAAGGCGCCCTCGACGCCGGGGAATTTCGCGGAGGGGATGCTCGCAGCGATGGGGGTAGCGGCGGAGCGTCTGGGACTTTCGTTCGAGGAGTTCTGTCGCGACGTGGAGGTGCTCACGCACGGCACGACCGTCGGGACGAACGCGCTGATCCAGAGGAAGGGCGCCAAGGTGGGCCTCATCACCACGCGCGGCCACGAGGACGCGATCCACATCATGCGCGGCTCGCGCGGGGTCACTTCGCGCGACATCAGGAAGGTCGTGCATTTTCCCGAGAGCTCGAAGCCCGTGCCGATTGTGCCGAAGCGCCTGATCGAGGGGGTATCCGAGCGCGTCGACTGCTTCGGCGAGGTGGTCGTGCCTTTGAACGAGGCCGAAGCCGAAGCGGCGATCAAGCGCTTGCTCGACGAAAAAGTGGAGGCGATCGGCGTCTGTTTTCTCTGGTCCTTCAAATATGCGGCGCACGAGCAGCGCGTGAAGGAGATGATCAGAAAGCTTGCCCCCAGCGTGTTCGTGTCCTGCTCGACCGACATCGCGCCTAAGTGGGGCGAGTACGAGCGCGTCACGGCGACCGCGCTCAACGCCTACATCGGACCGGTGATGGCGAAGTACCTCGGAAACCTCGACAAGCGCCTCAAGGCCTCCGGCTACGCCCAGCCCCTGCAGATCACGCAATGCGCGGGCGGCTCGATCTCGGTCGTCAAGGCCATGGAAACGCCGCTCCTCACCCTCGACTCCGGGCCGGTGTCCGGCGTCACAGGATCCCTGTATCTGGGCCGGCTCATGGGCTGCCCCAACATCATTACCACCGACATGGGCGGCACCTCGTTCGACGTCGGCATCATCTTCGACGGAAAGCCGGAGTATTCCTTCGTTTCCAACGTGGCGCAGTACGAATACTTCCTGCCCAAGGTCGACATCCAGGCGATCGGCTCGGGCGGCGGGTCGCTCGCACGCGTGGACGCGACGACGAAGACGCTCGCAGTGGGCCCTGAGTCCGCCGGCGCCGATCCGGGGCCGGTGTGCTACGGCAAGGGCGGCACGATCGCCACCGTTACCGATGCCGATGTCGTCCTCGGGACCATCAACCCGGACAATTTTCTCGGCGGCCGGATCGAGCTCGATAAGGCAAAGGCGGCCGAAGCGGTGCAGCGCGTCGCGGACGGCCTGGGGCTCTCCCTGTTCCAGGCCGCGGCGGGGATCGCGAAGATCGCCGAGTTCAAGATGGCCGACATCATCCGCAAGATGACCGTGGAAAAAGGCTTCGACCCGCGCGACTTCGTGCTCTTCGCCTTCGGCGGGGCGGGGCCGGCGCACGCGGGCGTGTTCGCACGCGAACTGGGCGTGCAGAAAGTTGTCATTCCGCAGAAGCGAATCGCCTCGACCTGGTGCGCTTTTGGCGCGGCCGCGGCCGACATCCTGCACGTGTACGAGCAGGTGGACATCCAGGCAAGCCCGTTCGACTCCGCACGGGTCAACGCGACGCTCGACGCCCTCGAAGGGAAGGCGAATGCGCAAATGGACAGGGACGGCATAGCCCAGGGCCGGCGGCAGTTCGCGTATTCGGTCGACATGCGCCATCGCGGCCAGATCAACGAGGTCGAGGTGGCGCTGCCCGAGAAGCGCCTCGCCAGGGATTTCTGGGAAAACCTGCGTAAGCGCTTCTACGCGCGCTACGAGCAGCTCTATGGCCGCGGCTCGTCGTACCGCGACGCGCGCGTCGAGATCGTGACCCTGCGCCTCCGCGCATCCGCTGCCACGCCGCGGCCGAAGCTGGCGGCGACGAAGAAGGCGAGCGCGAAGATCGACAAGAGGGCGGCGCGCGGCAAGCGCGCGATCTGGTGGTCAGACCTCGGGAAAGCGGTGCCGACGCCTGTCTACGACGGAGCCTTCCTCGTCCACGGAAACGCGATCCGGGGTCCGGCGGTCATCGAGACCACGGACACGACGGTGGTCGTGCACCCGGGGCGCAGGCTCAAGGTGGACAAGTTCGGCAACTTCGAGATCCTGTTCGGAGAGTGACGTATGTCATCCCGAGCCGTCATCCCGAGCGCTAGCGAGGGAACTCTGCCGGTACACTGTGCCGACGGAGGTCCTTCGCTTCGCTCAGGACAGGCTTCGCGAGGGATCTCTTCAGGCACGATGCGCCGTCAAGAGATCCTTCGGCCTCAGGATGACGAGTATGCAGAGCGGAGAAGACCCATGCCCAAAATCAGCGAGATGAGAGACACCGCCTTCGACGGAAGGAAGACGGGCTACGTGCCGCCGAAGAAACTGAAGATTTCCCCGAAGCTGAAGCTCCAGACGAAAGCGGCGAAGAGCATCGACCCGATCACCTACGAGGTGATCCGCCACAGCCTGTGGCACGTGAACGAGGAGCACGGCGCGACCATCCAGCGGCTGTCCGGTTCGCCGGTAGCGATGTACGCGCTCGACCTGAATCCTTCCATCCTCACCGAGGACGGGGAGTTCGTCTATTTCGGGCCCTACATGCAATACATGTCCGGCGTCACCGACACGCAGGTCAAGTGGACGCTCGAGTACAGGAGCGAAAATCCCGGCATCCGCGACGGCGACATGTTCCTCGCCAACGACCCGTGGGTGGGCGCGGCGCACCAGCAGGACGTGATGCTCATCTGCCCGGTGTTCTGGAAGGGCGAGCTCTTCTGCTGGGTGACCAACTGCCTGCACCAGTACGACATCGGTGGTATCACACCCTCCTCCTTCTGCGGCGGCGCGAAGGACGCGTTCGAGGAAGGCATCTGCATCCCGCCGGTGAAGATCGTCGAAGGCAACGAGATCCGCCGCGACATCGAGGAGCTGTACTTGCGCTCATCGCGCAAGCCCGAGTCGGTGGCGCTCGACTTCCGCGCACAGCTCGCCGGCAATATCACCGCGCGCGACCGGGTGCTCAATCTCATCCGCCGCTACGGGCCCGGGGTCGTCAAAGGCGTGATGCGCAAGATCCTCGACAACGGCGAGCGCGCCTTCCTCGAGAAGCTGAAGCGCCTGCCCGACGGCGTGTGGCGCGAGCGCACCTACGTCGAGTGCTGCCGTCCCGGCGACCGGCGCACCCACCGGGTGATGCTTACGCTGCGCAAGAAAGGCCTCAAGCTGATTTTCGAGAACGACGGCACGGCGCCGCAGGACGGCGCGATGAACGCGACCTACTCCGGCTGGCGCGGCTCGATCATGGTGGCGCTGAACCAGCTGCTCTGCTGGGACCAGTACTTCTCGATCGGCGGAGCTCTGCGTCACGTCGAATTCGATCCTTCGCCCGGCACCTTCAATTGCGCCAATTTTCCGGCTTCCGTCTCGACGGCGCCCGTGCAGGCGATGGAGATCTCGCTCTACCCGGCTTACAACGTGCTCAGCAAGATGATCCACAGCGATCCGGAGATGCGCAAAGACATCATGTGCATCGGCGGCACGAGCCAGTGGCCGGCGACGATCTTCCGCGGCATGGACCAGTGGGGCGAGCGCTACGGGTATCTGCTGGTCGACCCGATCGGCGGGGCGATCGGCGCCTTTGCCACGGGCGACGGGATCTCGACCGGCGGCCAGTCGAGAACGCCGATCTGCAAGCTGCCGAACGTCGAGCACACCGAGCAGACTTTCCCGCTTCTGTTCCTGTATAGAAAGGAAGTGGTCGATTCGGGGGGCGCCGGCAAATTCCGCGGCGGGCTGTCGGCGGAGTCCTGCTTCATCCCCCATCACACCGATTCGATCACCCAGGACACGCTTTCCTCCGGCAACGCCATGCCGACCTCGCCCGGAATGATGGCGGGCTATCCGGGCTCGGTGAACGTGTACAAGTTCAAGCGCGGCACCGACGTGTTTGATCATCTCAAGCGCCGCGACATCCCGAACGACATCGCCGAGGTGAAAGGCGAGGAGGTCACGCTGCAGCTGCGCCAGGAAGACTTCGTGCAGAACCCGTCGGACGTGTACGCGGTGATCTGGTCCGCGGCGGGCGGCTTCGGCGACCCGCTCGAGCGCGATCCGGAGAAAGTGCGCGAGGACGTGGTCGAGCACCGCTCGGTCTCGGTCGAGTCGGCGATGGCGATCTACGGCGTCGTCATCGACGGCGAGCGCCTCGATCTGGAGGCGACCAAGCGACTGCGCGCGCAGCGCCGCGACGCCAACCGCAGAAAAGACGGAGCGGCAGTGTCGAAGGTCCCGGGCAAAGTCGTCGCGCGCGTCACCGACAACCTGGAGTTGCGGGAAGGGAACCGCGGCCTGCGTATGGCGTGCGCCAAGTGCGCGGCCGACCTCGGCGCCGTGCGCGACAACTACAAGGAGCAGTGCGTGCGGCGCGAGTCCGACATCAGCGCAGCCAACCCGAACATCGGCGACTGGCGGCGCTATATCGACGACCGCCCGGTGTTCCGCCAGTTCTTCTGTCCCGGCTGCGGCGCGCTCGTCGAGAACGAAATCTCGCGCGCGGACGACCCCCTGCTGCGGGATATCGAGCTCGACATGGACTGAGCGGGAGCGCGGCTAACCGTGCCGGTGGTGTTGCGTTGACACCGTGTTGCGCGGTTGCTAGATTGCCCCGCACTGCCCTCGAAGAGCGAAATTCCGCATGAGGGAACGCGGGGCAGGTCTCCGCCGCAGCGGAGTGCGGCCGGCGGCTCATCCAGGAGGTATCGATGCAGGGGGCTGGCAATCCCGCTTTGGCGACTGCGGTGAGGTTTCCGCTGCGATCATTCGACTGGAAGTGGGTCGTGATCGGGGTCTGCGTAGCCTTCACCGTGTACATCGCGGTGGTGCCTCTCGCGTTCCTGTTGTGGCAGAGCTTCTTCACGCCCCAGACGGCCTCAAAGGCCGCCGAGTTCACGCTGGACAACTACGCATCGGCTTACGGGTCGAGTGAGACGCTGCGGCTTTTCTGGAGCTCGCTGAAGTTCGCGTTCGGCGCGTCGCTCTTCTCCTTCGGGCTGGGCACCGGGCTCGCGTGGATGAACGAACGCACCAACACTCCGTTCAAGACGCTTTTCTTCGCGCTCTCCGTCATTCCGCTCATCATCCCGGGTGTCCTCTTCACCGTTGCATGGATCCTGCTCGGCAGCCCGAAGATCGGCATCCTCAACCTTGCCCTGCAGAATTGGCTGGGATTCGAGAAACCGCTCTTCGACGTTTACTCGCTCTGGGGAATGATCTGGGTCGACGGACTTCACTATTCGCCGATGGCGTTCCTGCTCATGACTGCCGCTTTTCGCGCGATGGACCCTGCGCTTGAGGAGTCGGCGACCATGAGCGGGGCGAACATCTTCCAGGTCGCATGGCGGGTGACGCTCAAGCTCACCTGGCCGGCGATCCTCGCGACCTTGCTCATTCTCTTCGTCCGGGCGATCGAGTCGTTCGAAGTGCCGGCGCTCCTCGGCCTGCCGGTCGGCATCCAGGTTTTCACGTCGTCGATCTACCAGGCGGTGCACCGCTATCCGAGCCAGATCGGACTCGCGTCGGCGTACGGGATGACGCTCCTCGTCATCACCACTATAGGCGTGTACTTCGTGTCGCGGCTCTCCAGCCGGGGCAGCCGGTACGCGACCATGACGGGCAAGGGTTTCAGGCCCCGGAAAATCGATCTCGGGCCATGGCGCTTTCTCGCGGCGGCCATTTTCATCCTGTATTTTCTCTTCATCGTCGTGCTGCCCTTCGCGGTGCTGCTGTGGTCGTCCTTCCAGAGGTTCTATTCGGTGCCCTCGTGGCAGGCGTTGCAGAATCTCACCCTCGACCCTTACCGCTTCATCTTCACCTACCCGAATCTCACGCGCTCGGTATGGAACACGTTGGTGCTTTCCTTCGGCAGCGCCACGCTGATCATGCTGGTGACCTCGGTGATCTGCTGGATCGTGGTCAAGACGAAGCTCCCGGGCCGCTGGATGCTCGACAACGTCGCCTCGCTGCCCATGGTGTTCCCAGGGCTGGTACTCGGCCTTTCGATCATGATCTTCTATCTCAACGTCGACATCGGCGTCTACGGGACGATGTGGATCATGTTCATCGCCTACGTGACGCGCTTCCTGCCCTACGGCCTGCGCTACAACACGACCTCGATGCTGCAGATCCACAAGGAACTCGAGGAATCGGCGGCGATGAGCGGGGCCTCCTGGGCCAGGACTTTCTGGCGGGTCATCCTGCCCTTGCTGAAGCCCGGGCTGGTCGCCGGCTGGATCTACGTGATGATCGTCTCGATCCGCGAGCTCTCCAGCTCGATCCTCCTGTACAGCCCGGGCACCGAGGTCCTGTCGATCACCATTTGGGAACTGTGGGAGAACGGCCAGTACGTGGAGCTTTCGGCCCTCGGCGTGCTCTTCATTCTCGCGCTCTTCGTGCTCGTCATGCTCGCCCAGTGGCTGGGCAGGCAATTTGGAGTCAGGGAGTGAGTCCCGCGTGCTGAAAGTCGAAGGTCTTTTCACGGAGTATCCCAACGAGCGCGGCCAGATCGTCAGGGCCGCGCAGGACGTGAGCTTCGAGGTGCCGGAAGGAAAATTGTTCACGCTGCTCGGCCCGAGCGGCTGCGGCAAGACCACGACGCTGCGCTCGATCGCGGGCCTCGAGCGCCCGCGCGCCGGCGAAATCGTCGTTGGCGGCACGGAAATCTTTTCTTCCGTGAAAGGCGTATTCGTGCCGCCGAACCGCCGCGGCCTCGG
>DATBLP010000076.1:0-5898 GCA_036555245.1 Burkholderiales bacterium | reverse complement strand
TGCGGGTCACGTTCAGGCTGTCGCGCGACAAGTTCCACGAGAGCAACCCCTTCGGCGCCGACATCGACAATCTCCTCAAGCGCTTCTTCGATGCGCTTGGCCGCACGGTGTTCTCTGATGCCCCTGGCAAAGATGCCTGCGTTGTCGCGATCGAAGCCGCGAAGGTGCTGGTGCTGAACCCATCGGAATCCGGCGTTGATGGGGAGATAATTGAAATGCAGACAGCTAACCCCGCGCTCAACACGGACGCAGTGCCGCCGGCACGCGCCGGTTAGCGCGACACTATAAGGACTTCCCCGGAACAGCAAGCGGTCTGACAAGAGGTCGGACTGCGTCACTATAAACGGCCTGTTGATGAGCGCTGCTGCGCTCTGGCCCTGATGAAAGCCGCACGCCCGGTCCTCGATCGTTAGTCGGCCTCAGCTTCTGCCTTTCGCGTTGCAGGTTCTCCGGGCGCCGGTGGTCTGACCGTGTCGCTTGCAGTCGCAGGAGGATTCCTTCAGCTCAGGCGCAGCGTGTCGTTCCTGGCCAATAGCGCCCAGGCAATGCGCGCGTTCTTGTTGGCGATGGCAACGAGGGTGCGGTAGTAGCCGCAGCGGCCCTGCAGCTCGAGCGCCCAGCGCGAGACGCGATCCCCGTGAAAAGCCGCCGTGTGCAGCACCGAGCGCGCCCCTTGCACGAGGAGGCCTCGAAGATAGGCATCGCCGCGCTTCGTAATACGCCCCAGGCGCGCCCTGCCTCCGGTGGAGTACTGCCCCGGCACCAGCCCCAGCCACGCAGCAAACTGCCGGCCGTTCCTGAACTCCCGGGCATCGCCCACCGTGGCCACGATCGCGAGCGCCGTCGTGGGTCCGATGCCGCGGATCTTCATAAGCCGCTGGGCCGCGTCCGAGAGCCGCGCCTGCGCGGCAAGCTCCCGGTCATAGGCATCGATGCGCTCATCCAGTAGCCGCAGCTGCTCGAGGAGCTCGGCCACCATGCGCCGCGCAAGCTCGGGTAGCCCCTCGGCTGCCGCTGCCGCCTGGCGGCGCACCGTCACCGCGCGCAGCGGCAACACCACCCCGAACTCCGCCATCAGCCCCCGCAGCCGGTTGATGCTTGCTGTCCTCTCCACCACAAAGCCCTGCCTCACCCGGTGCAGCGCCAAGAGCGCCTGCTGCTCGGCCGACTTCACCGGCACAAACCTCATGCTCGGGCGCCCCACCGCCTCGCAGATGGCTTCTGCGTCATTGCCGTCGTTCTTGCCGCTCTTACGGTACGGCGTCACGAACTTCGGTGCCATCAGTCGCACCGTGTGCCCCAGCTCCTGGAAGCGCCGCGCCCACTCGTGCGCCCCCGAGCAGGCCTCCATCCCGATCAGGCACGGCGATAGCCGCGCCACCACCCCCAGCAGCTGGTCGCGCCGCACCGTCTTCCTCAGCACCACCCTTCCGGCCCCATCCACCCCGTGCAGCGAGAACACGTTCTTTGCCAAGTCGATCCCCACGGTAGTAACCTTTTCCATGACTTCCCCTCTCGTTTTCAGATTGAACGCAGACACGTCAATCTTGGCACTTCGATGCCGTGCGGACGCAAGCCCGCTTCGAGTAGGGGAAGTCCCTTTCATTCGTTAGGCAGCGCAGGAAAGGAGAGAACGATGGCAATCTCGACTCAACTCAACGAGACCGTTCAGGCGCACTACACTCGCTCTGATCTAGGCAGCCTCATCCTCGCTGCACTTGAAAATGCAGGCAAAGACTTGAACCGGCTCACGCCCGAAGACTTGGCGCCCATCGATGAATTCCACATTCGTGGTCGGGCAGCAACGCTAGAGCTCGCTCAAGCTGCGAGCGTCGACTCTACGAAGCGCGTACTTGACGTAGGTAGCGGCGTTGGCGGGACATCCCGGTGCCTTGCTCGGGAATTCGGCTGCCGTGTCACCGGTATCGACCTGACTGACGAGTACTGCCGCGCCGCTGCAATGCTTTCTGACCGGATTGGCCTCGCCGAACTTGTCGACTATCGCCAAGGCAATGCAACGAATTTGCCCTTTCCGGATGCCTCGTTTGACATCGTGTGGACAGAGCATGTCGCGATGAATATCCCAGACAAACCGAAGCTATACCGGGAGATGTACCGCGTCCTCAAACCGGGGGGCACGCTCGCAATCTACGACGTTCTTGCCGGGCCGTCTGGCCCAGTGCTGTTTCCAGTTCCTTGGGCGCGTACCCTTGAATCGAGCTTTCTCGCGACGCCTGACGAATTGCGCAGCCTCCTCGAGGAAGCCGGATTCAACATTGCGGCTTGGTCGGATACAACCGATGCCGCACGTGCCTGGTTCGTAGCTCTGGCCGAGAAGATCCGAAAAGAGGGCGTGGCGCCGCTCGGCTTTCATGTGCTGCTCGGGTCAGATTTTCCGACCATGGCGCAGAACCAGCGGCGCAATCTCGAGGAGGCGCGGATTGTTCTGGCGCAAATCGTTGCCAGGCGGTGAACGCTGCCTAACCTTGGCGTGCAGCCGACGCCCAACGACGGGCGCGGCTGACGCCGAACATTGGACCTCTTCGCAGGAGAAGCTCACGTGTTGAAGTGGATCACCATCAGGTTTCTCTATCTCATCGCAGGTGTATCGCCTTTGGCTCTTGCGCAATCCTTGCCTGCGTATTCGATGGGGGGTGCAGACCGAGCAAACGATCTTAAGTATCCGACCGAGGTTTCACTCATTGGTGAAGTCGGCGAACCACGGATGGCGCTCTACAAGCCGGAGGGCCTCGGTCCTTTCGCTGCGCTGGTGCTGCTGCACCAGTGCGGCGGGTTGGTATTTCGTAGTGGCCGCCCAAACGCGTCGATGTTGGATTGGGCAAGGGAGGGCATCGCTCGAGGGTATGTGGTCCTGCTCATGGACAGCTTTGGGCAACGCGGGGTTGACACAGTCTGTCTCGGCCCAAAGGGAGATGTTTTCCCTTCTCGTGGCGTGCGAGATGCGCTTCAGGCGGTCGCTCATTTACGCGCGCTCCCCTATGTCGACAAACGCCGCGTCGCGCTCGCAGGCTTTTCCTGGGGTGGGGGCGTTGGCCTGCTTCTCAGCAGCGCCGAGGCGGCGAGAGCGGTCCGCATCTCCGATCGCTTCGATGCCGCCGTGTCCTTCTATCCGCCGTGCCGCAGCTACCCGAAGGTTGGCGACCCTTTCTCATGGGTACTGTCGGGCATTGACCGTCCTTTACTTGTGCTTTTGGGTGGAAAAGACAATGAAACGCCGCCCGAGGAGTGCGTGGATGGCTTGAGTCCCCAAAAGGCCAAAGGGGCGCCGATTGAGTGGCATCTCTACGCAAGCGCGACTCACTGCTGGGACTGCAAGCAGTCGCATGGGCTCAAGAAGGTTGACATTCGCGGCAGCAGCATCGAGTACCTCTACGACGAAACCGTTACGAAGGACTCGGCTCTTCGCATGTTCAGCTTTTTCGAAAAGGCGTTCGAAAAACGTCCGTAGCAAAGCACCCTATGCGCATGAGGTCCAACCACTTGTTGCAGCGGACGCACCGCAAGCGGCGCGCCGCTGAACGGGAGCGCTAGCCGTAATGGAAACCGGGACCAAGTGCGGCTGCAACCACTCTGTTGCTGTCATCTGCGGCATCTTTGTGGGCATTGCGGTGGCCTTGTTCCTCGCTGAAGACCGCTGCCTGGATGCCGGCGGCCGACTGAGCGACACCGCGTGGACCTGCGAAGTCGCCTCGGGGGCAATCAGTTCACTTTGGGAGTGGGTCACGCCTGGAATCATTGCGGTGGCAGTCTCCGTAGGCATCCCTGTCTACTTTGCGGTAACGGTTTTTGGGCGCCGGTGGATCTTCAGGTATGGTAAACATCACGGGTAACCCGCGGTTGGAGCGGACGCCCTACGGCGGGCAACGCACGCCTACGGGCGCCGCTCAACTGCAACGTTGGGCCCTAAGGATAGGGCGCGACAGCTGTCGCAGCCCGGTGTTGGAATTTAATGCCTCATCGAAGAAAGGGAGAAGCAAATGAAGACAAATCCATGCTTCAGCCGTCTCGTTTCGGCCTTGGCCGTGCTCCTTGCCGGATGCGCGGCGACTACCCCGCCGCAGTCGGCGGCGGGTCCGGACCCCAAGACGCCGCAGATCACCGTTCTCTATGATGCCTTCGGCAAGTCCTCCACCCTGCAGAAGGACTGGGGCTATGCCGCGCTCATCGAATATGGTGGCAAGCGCATCCTCTTCGACACCGGCAACAACGGCGACATCCTGGCGCGGAACGCGAAGGCAAAAGGCATCGACCTGTCCAAACTCGACTTCGTGGTCATGTCGCACCGTCACGGTGATCACATGGGGGGCATGGCCTATCTCCTTAGCGTGAATCCCAAGGTGAAGATCTACGCGCCGAAGGAGGGATTCGGCGTGTATGGCGCCGACTTGCCGAGCACCTTCTATCGAAAGGATGCTTCTCTACCGCCTGAGGAGCGCTACTACGACGGCGCGCCACCCGCCGTGATGCGTTTCGGAGCCGCCTGGCCCGGCGCCCACTTCGAGTTGATCGACAAGACGACGGAGATCGCCCCCGGCATACATCTGATCGCGCTGGTCTCGGACAAACCGGGGACCCTGGAGTTGCGCGAGCTTTCGCTTGCCATCAACACGCCCGAGGGCATGGTGATCATAGCGGGCTGCTCGCATCCGGGCATCGACAAGATCGTAGCGGCGGCGGCCGCAATCAACCCAAGAATCCACTTCGTCACCGGCGGCTTCCATTTGGTCGTATCCAACGACCAGGAAATTGAAAAGATCGTCGCCGCTCTACGCGACCGCTTCAAAGTGGCCTTCGTTGCGCCTGGCCACTGCACCGGCGAGCCGACTTTCACGGCGCTCAAGAAGAGTTTTGGCGATCGGTATCTGTATGCCGGGCTGGGCACAACCTTCGCGCTTACCGCCACACCGCGTGCAATCGCCGGGAGCGATCAGCACATTCCCACGGCTATGGATGAGGACGACCTCGAGCGCTACCGAACGGCCCTGCCTTTGTCTCTGCGCCTGAGACTCGCCGCCCAACGAGGCGCCGCAGCGAACGCGCCGCAGGCGGCGCGCCCCTGAGCGCGGCGTTGGGCATTGCAGGACGCAAGGTGCTAGAAGGAGTACCGGTAACATCATTTTCCGCAAGACTCGAGGGGATTGACCATGATGATCGCCCGTTGGAGCATCGATGCGAAGTTCGGATACAAACAGAATGTGATCGACCTGATGCAGCGTTGGTTACGGGAGATCGGGCCGCAGGCCGGGTTCCCTGCCGACAAAGTGCGGTTGCTGACCGGCTCGGTCGGCGCGCTGGAGGCAACCGTTCAGACGGAGCATCTTGTCAAGGACCTCGGCGAGCTGAACCAGGTTTGGGACAAGCTGGCCACGATTGCGGCGCACAAACAATGGAGCAAGGATCTCGAGCCGCATGTGGTTTCCGGGACAAGCCGCTGGGAGATTTACCGCGTCCTGTAATTGCGCGACGAACTCCGAGATCCCGCTCGACGGCACGCTTCAGAAAGCGTGGTGGTGTTCCCGGTGCCCAACCACACGCTCCAGGGGACCGGCTGGAAGCGGCCCCTGGTCGCAATCGTTCGGCATATCAGACAGCAGTGTGAGCAGTCTAGTTTAGAGTCTCAATTCCAGGTTCGATCGCTTTGGCATAGAGAACACCGGAGGAAATCGCATGCCCCGCATCCCGTACGTAGACCCGGCATCGGTAACCGATCCCGAGATCCTTGGCTATCTGGATAAGGCGCGCCGCGAGGGAGCGCCCCGGCCCGAGAGCCAGGCAATCCGCGCGCATAACCCGGCCGTCATCAGGGCGTTCTCGCAGGCCTGGGACATGACGTTCCGGCACGGCGTGTGCGACCACAGGATCAAGGAGCTGTGCCGG
>DATBLP010000026.1:0-15568 GCA_036555245.1 Burkholderiales bacterium | reverse complement strand
GTGTACCGCCTGCCCTAAGCGCCGCGCCGCCTGAACATCCCGTAGCCTTCCATGGTCATGACCGTTTCGCCGTTCTGGTTGAGCACGTCCCAGCGGTGCAGAACGGTCCCGCGGTCGGGCTTGCTCGTCGAGGGTTTTGCTTCGAGCACGGTCATGCGCAGCCGGAGCGAGTCGCCGGGGCGCACCGGCTTCAGCCAGCGCACCTGGTTCACGCCGGGGGAGCCGAGACTCGCCGCATCGAGGAGGTAGGCGTCGCAGATCATGCGCATGGCGAGGCTCACCGTGTGCCATCCGCTTGCGATCAGCCCGCCGTAGGGGGACTGCTTCGCTGCTTCCTCGTCAACGTGAAAGGGCTGCGGGTCGTAGCGCTGCGCGTATTCGAGGATCGATTCCCTGGTCAGCACGGGGCCGGGAATCTCGACCGTCATTCCAACCGGAAAATCCTCGAACCAATACCGGAAGCGCCCGGCGTTCACGCCTTCGCTTCCGCTCTCAGCTGCAGCGACTTGTATTCGAGATACTCTTCGAGGCCCGGGCGGCCGAGCTCGCGGCCCCTGCCGGACTGCTTGACCCCGCCGAATGGCGCGAGCATGTTGAACGCGCCGCCATTGATATCGACCTGTCCGGTGCGCAGGCGGCGCGCCACCCGCTTGGCGCGCTCCTCGTCCGCGGACCATACTCCTCCCGCCAGGCCGTACATCGTGTCGTTGGCGATCCGCACTGCGTCGTCTTCGTCCTTGTAGGGGATGATGGCGAGGACCGGCCCGAAAATCTCCTCCTGCGCGATTGCCGCGTTCGGGTTCACGCGCCCGAAGATGGTCGGGCGCACGTAGTAGCCTTTGCTCAACCCTTCGGGGGCGTCGGGCCCGCCGCAGAGGAGCACTGCGCCTTCCTCGATTCCCTTCCTGATGTAGCCGCGCACGCGTTCGAGCTGCGCGGCTGAGGTGAGGGGCCCGAGCTTCGTGCTGTCGCCGAACGGATCGCCCGTCGTGAATGTCTTTGCCGCTTCGACCGCGATGCTCGCCGCCTCGTCATGTCTTGCCTCGGGGACGAGCATGCGGGTGAGCGCGCTGCAGGTCTGACCCGAATTAAGGAAGCATGCATTCACCGTGCCCTTTACGGCGGCAGCAAGGTCGGCGTCTTCGAGAATCACCGAGGCCGACTTGCCGCCGAGCTCCAGCGTCAGGCGCTTCATCGTCGGCGAAGCAAGCTCGGCAACTCGCCTGCCGGCGCGCACCGAGCCGGTGAAGGAGACCATGTCGACCTGGATGTGCTTCACCAGGGCTTCGCCGACCACGGGGCCGTAACCGGTGACGAGGTTGAACGCGCCCCTCGGCAGACCCGCAGCATGAACCACTTCCGCGAGAATGAAGGCATTGAGGGGGGCGACCTCGGAGGGCTTGAGCACTACGGTGCACCCGGCCGCGAGCGCGGGCGCCACTTTCGCCGCGATCTGGTGCAGCGGGTAATTCCAGGGAGTGATCGCGGCGACGACGCCGACCGGTTCCCTGAGCACAATGGAGTTGCCGACTTTTTCCTCGAACCTGAAATCGGCGAGCAGCTTCGCGTACATCGAGAAGGTGAAGATGGGCGATCCCGCCTGGATGCGCGTAGCGAGTTTCAGCGGCATTCCAACTTCGCCAGCGATGGTGCGGCCGATCTCCTCCGCGCGAGCCTTCAGCCCCTCATGGATCTTCGCGAGGAATGCGGCGCGCACCGGAGCGCTGGTCGCGGCCCAGGCGTCGAAGGCCGAGCGCGCGGCGCGCACCGCGATGTCGGCGTCCTCCGCGCTGCCTTCCGGCACACGGCCGATCGCCGTTTCGGTCGAGGGACTGATGACGTCGATCGTCTTGCTGCCGGTGGAAGCACGCCACTGGCCGTCGATATAGAGCTTGTCTCGGATCTGCATGGAGGTCGCCCCGGAGCTATCCATCAGGAAAGAGCGGCTATTATATTTGGTTCCGTTGCACGGAACTTCCCCGCAAACGTTAAACTAGAAAATCCGGCTCGTATTGGAAGGCCTCCGTCATGACGAAATGGCTGCTCCCGCTGGTGCTTTTCTCGGCTTACGCCTTGGCTGAACCGAACGCCTATGAGATGGATGCCCAAGCCTACGCGGACTACCTGAACCAGCAATATAACGCCGGAAGAATCACGAAAGCCCAAATGGAATACATGATGGCACTGAAGGATTCTGAACTGCGGGCGCGTGCCGGCGCGGCTGAACAAAGAACCCGGAGTACCCAATTCTGGAGGGACGTAGGAGCCAACCAGAATCTGAATCAACCGCAACCGCCCAAGTGCTCTCCCTCGCAGTCCGGTCCCTGGGGACAGATGGACTGCCGCTGATCCGCGTTCTGCTCGCGCTCCTCACCGGGGCGCTTCTCGCGTTCGCATGCCGCGCAGCCGAGCGCCTCGAGGCAGTCGACGCCGACACGCGCGCTGTAACCGTCTCGGGCGTTTCCTCGGGGGGCTTTATGGCGGTGCAGTTCCACCTTGCTCACTCGAGCACCGTGCGCGGCGTGGGTGTCCTTGGCGCCGGTCCGTACTATTGCGCCATGGGGAGCGTCTGGACCGCGTTGAACAACTGCATGACGCCGAGCGCGTGGGCCAGGCTGCCGTCCACCGATCTGCTCGTCGGCCTGACGCGAGGGTTGGCGCGCGGCGGCGCGATCGATCCGCTCGCCGGAGTTGCCGACGCGAAGGTCTGGCTTTTTTCGGGCACGCGCGACGAAACGGTGGGGCCGGAGGTGGTCGCGGCGCTACGCGATTTCTACCGCGCGATCGCGCCGCGGGTCGACATCGCCTTTGTCGCCGACGTTCCGGCCGGCCATGCGATGGTGACCAGCCGCGCCGGAAATGTTTGCGCGACGAGCGAACCGCCCTACATCAACAACTGCGGCTACGACGCAGCAGGTGCTCTTCTTGCGCACCTGCTGGGAAAACTCGAAGGCCCTGCCGAACGCGGCGGACGGCTGATCGAGTTCGATCAGCGCGAGTTTGCAGGCGGTGCGCCCGGATCCGTCGGCCTGGCGGACTCGGGCTATGCCTGGCTGCCGCGCCAGTGCGAGCGCGAACGTTGCCGCGTGCACGTGGTCTTCCACGGTTGCCGGCAGAACGCGCAGGCCGTGGGCGAGCGATTCGCGCGCGAGGCCGGCTACAACCGCTGGGCCGAAACGAACCGCATCATCGTCCTCTATCCGCAGACGATCGCACGCTGGGGATGGAGGTGGGGCGGGGGATTCGTCTTCAACCCGCGTGGCTGCTGGGACTGGTGGGGCTATACGGGACCCGCGTATCCTACGAAGACGGGGCCGCAGATCCACGCGGTGCAGGCGATGGTCGAGCGGCTGGGCACCCGGCGCTGACTGTCATCCTGAGCGAAGCGAAAGATGTCCATCAGTACGGCGTGCCGCTGAGATTGCTCGGCCTGCGGCCTCGGAATGACGAAATTCTTCACCGCGGACGGCCCACTTCCACCACTTCCGGGGGCTTGCGCTCGTAGTCGAGGACCGCGCGCTTCAGTGTGTCGGGCCAGGGCGCGGATTTCCTCGTCTTCAAGTCCGCGTTGACGTATACCAGCTCACCGCTGGTGATGTGCTCGGAGCCGCGCCAGACGCCGAACACGAGTTGCAGCGAGGACCGGCCGATGCGCCCCGCGCGGCAGCCGATCTCGATCAGGTCGTCGTAGGTGGCAGATCCGTGAAACTCCGCGCTCGCCTTGACCGCGTAGATGTCGGTGCCGAACTTCTCGACGATGTCCTGCGGATAGCGGAAGCCGATTGCGCGCCAATACTCGGCCACCGCCACGTCGAAATACAGGAAATAGTGGCCGTTGAAGACCACGTCCTGCCGGTCCACTTCGGCCCAGCGCACCCGCAGGCCGTGGACGAAAGTGAAATCTTCGCGGTTCATTCGCCATCCCGCTCCGTGGCTTAGACTGCGAGCATAGCAGAGGGAATTCGTGGACGAGATCGTACTGCGCTCGATTGCGAAGTGGCCGAACCTGCCCGCCGTGTACGGATGGCTTGCGCTCGACCGCCGGGGAAACTGGCGGATCAAGACCGCGGCGGGCCGCTTCGAGCGCATCGGCAACGCCGCGGTGAACGAGTTCATCGGCAGGAACTACGCCGCCGACCCCGAAGGCCGCTGGTTTTTCCAGAACGGCCCGCAGCGCGTCTACGTCTCGCTCGACTACACGCCCTGGGTATACCGGCTCGACGATGCGGGGAACGCGCTCGTCGCGCACACCGGCGCCGCTCCGCGCGCGTTCGAAGCGGCGTTTCTCGACGACGCGGGCGCGCTGCTGGTCGAGACAGACCTCGGCGTCGGCGTGCTCCTCGACCGCGACCTGCCCGCCGTGCTCGAGCGGGCGGCCCGCGCGCGCGGTTGCGACGCGGACCTGATGATAGAAGCCGTGTTGCAGGGCCGCGAGGCGCGGATCGCGCTTCCGGGAGCGACCGTGGCGCTGGAGTTGATTCGCCGCGAGCAGCTTGCTGGCCGGTTCGGCTTCGTTCCCAGGCCTGCGCCGCGCGCCGGCGAGCCCGACTGCTGAGAGCGCCTCGTTTGCGCGAGATGTAACCTTGTGTAAAAGCCCGACGCGGGCTGCCGCGCCGGCGTTAGACTTTCCGAGAGCTTTCGGGATTTCCGCTGCAAGGAGACTCGTATGAAACGATCGATCTCGCTATTTTTCGGGCTGGTCCTGTTCGTGGGTGCCGGCAGCGTTCTCGCGCGAAACGGCGGCGGTCATTCGGTCGGCGCTCACGGCGGCGGCGTACATTTCGGCGGCGCTCACTGGGGCGGCGGGCGACCCGTAGTCGGCGTTCACCCTGCGCCGGTTTTCCGGCGGCCCGGGCCCGTCGTCATAGGCAGACCGGCATTCCACCACCGCCATCCGGTTGTGAGGAGCACGATCGTCGTGGCGCCGTTCTTCTACCCCTATCCCTACTACACTGCTCCGGTCTACCCGGCACCTGTCTATACTGAGCCGCCCGCCTACATCGAGCAGGGGGCGAACGTTCTGTACTACTGCCCGGACTACCGCGACTACTATCCGAACGTCGCAAGCTGCCCTTCGCCGTGGATGCAGGTCCTTCCCGGCGGCACGGGCGCCTATCCGAACTGAGCCGGCTCCGGCGCGAACCTGTTTTTCGCTCGCCGCCATCCCGATTGAGTTATTGCGCCGGCGACAACGGTCGGGCTACCATGCGCCGGAGCAGGGCGGCCGAGGGGGGGGCGACATGGCGGACGAGACCACTCGAGTAGAAGCTGAATACGTCGGATTCTGGAAGCGCCTCTTCGCTTGCTTTCTCGATTGTCTTATTGTCCTCGCCGTCACCATTCCTTTGCTGCTGGCGGTATACGGCAGGGCCTATTTTTCCCGTACGGGAATGGGCTATGCGGGCTTCTGGGATTTCCTCATACAGGTCGTGCTTCCTGCGATTGCAGTCATCGTCTTTTGGCGCTACCGCGGCGCGACGCCCGGCAAGATGCTCATGTCGGCGAAGATAGTGGACGCCAAGACGTTCGGCGCTCCTTCAACCGGGAAGCTGATCGGCCGCTACTTCGCCTACATCGTTTCGACGGTCCTCTTCGGGCTGGGCTTCCTCTGGATCGCCTTCGACAAGCGCAAGCAGGGCTGGCACGACAAGCTCGCCGGGACCGTGGTGATCAAGGACGAGCACGCCTAGTCCGCTTGAACTAGTCCCGGTCGTCTCACCGGGCGGCCAAGGCCCGGCTTGTCTTTTCGCGAGGTGTTCGACCTCCTCGAGCCGCGCCATCGTCTCCGCGAAGTACTTAGGAGACAGCCCGACCCGGGGATCGGCACGCGAGAGCCAGGAGCGAACCAAGCAGCGGGGCCTTTACCGGAACGTATATCATTGCGCCTGCCGGCTTCTCTCAACGTCTCGAACAGGGAGGTGACATGGGTTGGGGTCTATGGATCGTGGTGGGCATCGTGGTCGCCGTGGCGGTCTGGCTGATATCGATCTACAACGGGCTCGTCGCGTTGCGCAACCGCTTCAAGAACGCTTTTGCGCAGATCGACGTGCAGTTGAAGCGCCGCTACGACCTGATCCCGAATCTCGTGGAGACCGCGAAGGGCTACATCAAGCACGAGCGCGAGACGCTCGAGGCGGTCATTTCCGCCCGCAACGGCGCGCAGAGCGCCAACCTGCGGGCCGCGGCCGATCCCGCGGACCCCGAGGCGATGAAGCGGCTCGTGGTGGCAGAAGCCGGGCTCTCCGGAGCGCTGGGCAGGCTGTTCGCCGTGTCGGAGGCCTATCCCGACCTCAAGGCAAACCAGACCATGATGCAGCTTTCCGAGGAGCTGACCAGCACCGAGAACAAGATCTCTTTCGCGCGCCAGGCCTACAACGACGCGGTTATGAGCTACAACACCGCGATCGAGAGCTTCCCCGACAACTTCGTCGCGGGCTTCGGCGGCTTCAAGGACGCGACGCTGCTCGAATCCACCGAGTCCCCGGAAGAGCGCAAACCCGTGAAAGTATCGTTCAGCTAGGCGTGCCTGCGGCGGCGCTCGCGCCGGCCGAAACGTGGACTTCTTCGAGCAACAGCACCGCGCGCGGCGCCGCACCGGCTGGGTCCTGCTCGTGTTCCTGCTCGCCGTGGCGGCCATCGTTCTATCCATAAACGTGGTGGGCGGTTACCTATACCTGTACGCGACCAGCCGGCCTCTCTGGCCGGTGGCGCACGCGCTCGCCGCGGTACCGCGTTCAGCCTACTTCGTGACCACGCTGGTCGTGCTCGGCGTTGTCGCAGGGGGGACGATCACGCGCATGGTCGCGCTGTCCTCGGGCGGCGGCGCAGTCGCCGAAATGGTGGGCGCACGCCTCGTGAAAAGGGACAGCGGCGATCTGCAGGAGCGCAGGCTCCTCAACGTCGTCGAGGAGATGGCACTCGCCTCCGGGATCGCCGTCCCACAGCTCTTCGTCATGGATGATCAGGGGTCGATCAACGCTTTCGCAGCCGGCTACTCGCCTAACGAGGCCGCCGTCGTCGTGACCAGGGGCGCCCTCGATCGCCTGACGCGCGACGAGCTGCAGGGGGTGATTGGCCACGAGTTCAGCCACATCCTGAACGGCGACATGCGGCTCAACATCCGGCTGCTCGGGGTAATCGCGGGGATCGTCCTCATCGGTTCGATCGGCGGGTTTCTCATGCGCGTCGGCCAGGGCGGTCGCGGCAATCGCGGCGACTTCCGCGTGGTTCTCGTCGGACTGGTGCTGTGGGTCATCGGCGCGGTCGGCGTTCTCGCCGGGCGCGTTATCAAGGCCGCGGTGTCCCGCGAGCGCGAGTTCCTCGCCGACGCTTCCGCGGTGCAGTTCACGCGCAACCCGGACGGGATTGGCGGCGCGCTATTCAAGATCGCCGAGCGCGGCAGCGTGGTGATCGAGCGCCATGCCGAGGAGCTCTCGCACATGTGCATCAGCGCGCCCATCAACGACATTCTCGAATTCTCCTGGTTGAGGACGCACCCGCCGCTCGAGGAGCGGATGGAAAGGCTGCTCGGCCCGGCGGCCAAGAGACTGCTGAAGGAGCGCATCGAGCGCGCCGAAGCGGCCGCGCTCGCCGCGCAGGGAAGTCCCGTCGTCGAGGCGTTCGCGAGCCCGCTCTACGCGAAGCCCGCGCCGGCGGGCGGAGGCGCTGCCGCGGCGATTCCAGCCGCCGCGCTCGTGGGCAGCATCGGTAATCCCTCGCCAGCGCACGTGGAGCACGCGCGCCGCTTGCTCGACGAGATCCCGGCCGAAATCCGCACCGCCGCAGGAAGCGACTCCGGCGCCAGAGCGGTCGTTTTCTCCTTGCTGCTCGGTGCGGACGAAGCGCGCATCAGGCAACTTTCGCTCATTCGCGAAGACTCGGGCGCCGACGTTGCCACGCAGTGCGCCCGGTTCGCCGACGCGCTGAAACCGGCCGGCGCGCGGCTCCGCCTCCCGCTGCTCACCCTTGCGCTGCCGGCGCTCAAGACCCTCCCTCAGGAGAGGCGCGACCGGGTGCTTCATCTGGTCCGCGAGCTGATCCAGATCGACGGCAAGGTCACCCTGGGCGAATTTGTGCTCCTGACCCTGCTCAAGCGCCACCTCGGCGGAGAACCGAAAGGCGCTCCGCCGGTCAAGCACAAGCACCTTGCTTCGGTTGCCGCGGAATCGTCGGTTGTCCTGTCGCTACTCGCGCATGCGGGCGGGGGCGGGATGCTCGCGTTCAACAATGGGATGCAGGTGCTCGGCATCCAGGGAGGGGTGTTTCACGCGCCCGCGGAGCTGCGATTCGATGTCGTCGAAGGCGCGCTCTACGAGTTGAAGCTCCTCGCGCCGCTGAAAAAGCCGCTTTTCATCAAGGCCTGCGTCGCGGTGGCGATGGCCGATGACAAGCTCGCGGTCGCAGAGGGCGAGCTGCTGCGGGCGGTGTGCGCCGCGCTCGACACGCCGCTCCCGCCGATTCTGGAATCTACCGGGGCCATCGCATGAGTGGACTGAAAGGAAAAATCGCCTGGGTCACGGGAGGCGGGAGCGGCATCGGCCAGGCCGCCGCGGTCGAGCTTGCGAAAGGGGGCGCCACGATTGTCGTTTCGGGGCGCCGCGCTTCGGCGCTCGCTGAGACCGAGGCGCTGATCGGGAGCTCGGGTGGCAGGGGAGAGAGCGAAGCGCTCGACATCACCGACCGCGAGTCGGTCGGGCGCGCGGCCAGAGCGATCCTCGGTCGCCACGACCGCGTCGACATCCTCGTCAACTCCGCCGGCATCAACATCCCCAAGCGCTTCTTCAAGGACCTTGAGGCGGCCGACTGGGACCGCGTGGTGGACATCGACCTGAACGGGGCGCTCTACTGCACGCTCGCAGTTCTCCCTTCGATGCGCGCGCGCCGCGACGGCCTGGTGATCAACATCGGCTCCTGGTTCGCGCGCTATCCGGGCTACGTCGGCGGCGCGGCGTACAACGCCAGCAAGCAGGCGCTCACCGCGATGACGCACCAGCTCAATGTCGAGGAAGGCCTGCACGGCATTCGCGGCTGCGTCATCCATCCGGGGGAGACGGTGACGCCGATGCAGAAGGCGCGGCCGAAGCCGCCTTCTCCAGCGGATCAGGCGAGAATGCTCAAGATGGAGGATCTGGGGCGCGTCGTGCGCTTCGTCGCCGAGTCGCCTCCGCATGTTTGCGTGAACGAGATCGTCGTCACGCCGACCTGGAACCGTCTGATCCTCGGCGGCGGGGAGATGCTGCTCGGACCGAAGATCGACTAGCGCACAGATCGGTTACTCGAATTGCTGCGGTGGTCTAGGAGCCGTTCTTCTTCTCTTTGTCCCCAAGCAGCTTGAACGTCCCGATCGCCTTGGCGAGCAGCTCGCCCTTGTCGTCGCGCGCCTCGGCTTCGCAGAACGCGGTCGATTTCCCGCCGTGCAGCACGCGACCCTCGGCCGTGACCTTGTCGCCGAAGCCCGCCTTCATGAAACCGACAGAAAGATCGACCGTCAGCACGCCGCCGATGACCTCGTAATGTCCGCGCACCGCCCAGCTCATGACGAGGTCTAACATGGTCATGATTACCCCGCCATGAGTCGCCCCCCAGCTGTTCAGCAGCTCCGGGCGCTTGCGCAGCGATACGAGGGCATGAGCTCTCGTCATTTCGACGAGCTGGATGCCCAGATGCTCGGTAAACGGGATCCGGATACCGGCTGAATTTGGCGCTCCTTCAGGCGACACTCGCGCCTCCGTCGACGGCGATGATCTGTCCGGTGATGTGGCGCGAGGCATCGGATGCGAGCAGCGCCACCACACCCTTCAGATCTTCCTCGCCGCCGAGCCGTTGCAGGGGCACGCTCGCCGCGATCTTTTCCCCGATCTTGTCCAGCAGCCCCTGGCTCATCTTCGAAGGAAAGAACCCGGGCGCGATCGCGTTCACCGTGATCTTGTGCTCGCCCCATTCGGCCGCGAGCGCCCGCGTGAAATTCACCAGCCCGCCTTTTGTGGTGTTGTAGCCCAATGTCTCGAAGGTCCCGACGGGATTGCCGCGCAGCCCGGCGATCGACGCGACATTGATGATCCGGCCGTAGCGGTTGGGGATCATGGAACGCTTGCCGACCGCCTGGGTGACGAGGAAGGTTCCCGTGAGATTGAGGTTCACGAGCTTCTGCCAGGCTTCCAGCGGATGATCTTCCGCCGGCGCCCCCCAGGTGGCGCCGGCGTTATTCACGAGAATGTGGATCTCGCCGTAACGTCCGAGCGCCTTCGCAACCATCGGCTCGATCGCCTCGGGTTTCGACAGATCGCAGGCAAGAGGCAGGGCCTCGATTCTCTGCGCGGAGAGGTGCGCGCAGGCCTTGTCGAGCTCGTCGGTCTTGCGCGCGGTGATCGCGAGCTTTGCGCCCATCTCGCCGAGTGCCTCGGCGATCTGCAGCCCGAGCCCCCGCGAGCCGCCGGTCACGAGAGCGATCTTCCCGCTGAGGTCGAGCAGCTTGCGCACGCTCATGATGTCTGGGGCCGGCGCGCGACCAGATCGATCAGCGCCGACATGCCGTTGTGGCCCTTGCCTTCGTTCACGACGTCCTCGTGCTCGGCGAGGTGCAGGATGTCGAGCGCGCCGAAACTGCCGCGCAACAGCGCGGGTGTGTACATGTTCTCGGCGTGCGACGGGCCGCCGGTGCGGTACTCGATTTGCTTCGGAGTGTAGCCCTGCAGGATCAGCAGGCCGCCGGGCTTGAGCGCCCGCGTCATTCCGTGAAAGATCCGGGCTCGCGCCGGCGGCGCGGCGAACTGGATGAAGATCGCGACGACGCAGTCGAACTGCCGCGCGTCCCAGTCCCAATCCTCGATGTCGGCGACCGAGTATTCGACCGCGACGCCGGACTGCCGGGCCAATTCGCGCGCCTTGCCGACCGCGACGGGCGAGAAATCGAACGCCGTGACGCTCAAAGCCTGCTGCGCGAGCCAGATGCTGTTGCGGCCCTCGCCGTCGGCGACGCTGAGCGCGCTCATGCCCGGCTGCAGGCGGTGTTTCTGGGCGGCGAGAAAGGCATTCGGCGCGGTGCCGAAGAGATAGCCTTCGGCGGAAAAGCGCTCGTTCCAGCGTTGGAGTTCGGCGTTCATCGCATCCGGTCAGTTGAACGTGCCGCCGTCGGCGGCGAGCTTTGCGAGCAGCGGCGCCGTCTGCCAGCACTCGCCATGATAAGCATTCCTGTATTTCCCGATCGCGGCGACGACGCCCTTCAAGCCGGTGCTATCCGCGTAGAACATCGGCCCGCCGCGCCAGCGGGGGAAGCCGTAGCCGGTCAGGTAGACGACGTCGATGTCCACGGCGCGCAGCGCGATGCCTTCCTCGAGTATGCGTGCTCCCTCGTTGACGAGCGCGAGGATGCAACGCTCGACGATCTCCGGGTCGGCGATCGAACGCGGCTTCAGGCCGGTCTCACGCCGGTATTCCTCGATCAGCTTTTCCACGTCGGGGTCGGGCACGGGCGTCCTGCTGCCCGCTTCGTATTTGTAGAAGCCGGCGCCGGTCTTCTGTCCGAAGCGGCCCAGCTCGCAGATCCGGTCAGGGATTTTCGAGTAGGCGAATTCCGGATGCTCGGCGGCGCGGCGCTTGCGGACGTGCCAGCTGATGTCGTTGCCGGCCATGTCGGACATGGCGAACGGCCCCATGGCCATGCCCCAGTCCTCGAGCGCCTTGTCCACCTGGCGCGGAAGCGCGCCCTCGTCGAGGAGGAAATACGCCTGCTGGAAATAGCGCTCCAGCATCCGGTTGCCGATGAAGCCGTCGCACACGCCCGAGACGACGCCGATCTTGCCGAGCGTCCTGGCGAGCTTCATCACCGTCGCGAGCGTCTCCTTGGAGGTCTTCGCTCCGCGGACGACTTCCAGCAGCCGCATGACGTTCGCCGGCGAGAAGAAGTGAGTTCCAACGACCGCTTCGGGCCGCAAGGTGGAGCGCGCGATCTCGTTCAGATCGAGCGTCGATGTATTGCTCGCCAGGATCGCGCCCTTCTTCACGACCCCGTCGAGCCTGCGGATCACGTCGTGCTTCACCTTCATGTCCTCGAACACGGCCTCGACGGCGATGTCGGCGTCGCGCAGGTCCTCATAGGCGAGGGTCGGCGAAATGCGCGCGAGCCGCTTCTCCATTTCCCCCTGCGTGAGCCTGCCGCGCCCGACCGTCCCCGCGTAGTTTCTGCGGATCGTGGCCAGTCCCTTGTCGAGCGCTTCCCGGTTCATTTCGAGGAGCTTCACCGGGATGCCGGCGTTGGCGAACACCATGGCGATGCCTCCGCCCATGGTGCCGGCGCCGACGACAGCGGCGCTGCGGATCTCCAGCGTCGCGGTGTCCTCGGGCACGTCGGGAATCTTGGCCACCGCGCGCTCGCCGAAGAAAGCGTGGCGCAGCGCCTTCGATTCTGGACTGACGATGAGCTCGTCGAAGCAGCGGCGCTCGACCTTCACACCCTCGTCGAAGGCGAGCGTCGCCGCCGCCTCCACCGCGTCTATGCATTTCGCCGGCGCGGGGTTGCCGCGATTCTCTTTGGCGATCCTGCGCCGCGCCTCCGCGAAGAACGCCGCGGGGTTCTCGACGGCCGCCTGCGCGTCGCGCAGGCGGCGCAGAGGGCGCTTCCCGGCGACGAGCCGCTCGGCGAACGCCGATGCGCCGGCAAGGAGATCCCCTTCGATGATCTCGTCGACGAGCGGGGTGCCCGCGACCGCGTCCGACTTCACGGGATTGCCCGAGACGATCATCTCCAGAGCCCGCTCGACGCCGAGCGCGCGGGGAAGCCGTTGCGTGCCTCCGGCACCCGGGAGGATGCCGAGCTTTACCTCGGGAAGGGCGAGCTGCGCGCCCGGAGCCGCGACGCGGTAGTGGCAGCCCATGGCAAGCTCGAGCCCGCCACCCATGGCGAAGCCGTGGATTGCGGCGACCACCGGCTTCGGCGAGGCCTCGATCAGCGCGATCAGCTCGCGCAGGTTGGGCTGCGCCACCGCGAGGGGCAAATTGAATTCGCGGATTTCGGCTCCGGCGCAGAACGCCCGCCCGCCGCCGATGAGCACCACGGCGCGCACGGCAGGATCTGCGAGCGCCCTCCGCAGATGCTCCTGCAGCGCGGCGCGCATCGCGTGGGCGAGCGTGTTCATCGGCGGGTTGTTGAAGCTGATGACGGCCACCGCGCCGCGCACCGAAAGCTCTGCTGGCTGCATGATTGAAATTTCCAGCCCGGAATTGTAGATTGACACGAATTTTCGCGCAGAGTAATTTGCGTCGACGCCTTTCCAAGAACAGCATCTCCGGAGGAGGATCATCATGCGCGGTCTCATGATGGACATGCCCTTGCTCGTCTCGTCGCTCATCGCGCACGCCGACCGCAACCACGGGGACACCGAGATCGTGTCCCGCACCGTGGAAGGACCGATCCACCGGCATACCTACTCCCAGGCGCACAAGCGCTCGAAGCAGCTCGCGCAGGCGCTCCAGCGCCTCGGCGTGAAGGAGGGCGAGCGCATCGGCACGCTCGCCTGGAACGGCTTCCGGCACCTCGAGCTCTATTACGGCGTCTCGGGCATGGGCGCGGTGGTGCACACGATCAACCCGCGGCTCTTCCCGGATCAGCTTGTCTTCATCGTCAATCACGCCGAAGACGCCTATGTGTTTTTCGACCTGACGTTCGCGCCGCTCGCCGAAAAGCTCGCGGCAGCCTGCAAGGGCGTGAAGGGCTGGGTGGCGATGACCGACCGCGCCCACATGCCTGACGTAAATTTGCCGAATCGGCTCTGCTACGAGGAGCTGCTCGCCCCCGAGAACGGCGACTATGAATGGCCGCAGTTCGACGAGTGGACCGCGGCGGGCCTGTGCTACACCTCGGGCACGACCGGCCACCCAAAGGGGGTCCTCTACGCCAACCGCTCCACGGTGCTGCACGCCTACGCCTCCTCGATGCCCGACGTGTTCAACTGCTCGTCGCGCTCGGTGATTCTTCCGGTGGTGCCGATGTTCCACGTGAACGCCTGGGGAATCCCGTATTTCGCGCCGCTGAACGGCGCCAAGCTCGTGTTCCCCGGCGCCGGGCTGGACGGCAAGAGCCTCTACGAGCTGTTCGAGTCGGAAAAAGTCACCGACAGCGCCGGCGTGCCCACGGTGTGGCTGAACCTGCTTGCGTATCTCAAGGAAAACCGCCTGAAATTCACCACGCTCAAGCGGCTCGTGGTCGGCGGCTCGGCCCTGCCGCCGGCGATGATGACGGCCTTTCGCGACGAATACGGCGTGCACTGCCAGCACGCCTGGGGCATGACCGAAATGAGCCCGCTCGGCAGCCTGTGCACGCTGAAAGGCAAGCACGCGACCCTCTCTCCGGAGAAGCGCTACGAGATCGAGTGCAAGCAGGGCCGCACCATCTACGGCGTCGAGATGAAGATCGTGGACGGCGAGGGAAAGGAGCTTCCGCGCGACGGCAAGGCCTTCGGCGACCTGCTGGTGCGCGGGCCGTGGGTTCTCAAGGAATATTTCAAGGGGGAAGGCGGCGATCCCCTGCACGACGGCTGGTTTCCGACCGGCGACGTCGCCACCATCGACCCGGACGGCTACATGCAGATCACCGACCGCTCCAAGGACGTGATCAAGTCCGGTGGCGAGTGGATCAGCTCGATCGAGCTGGAGAACATCGCGGTCGCGCATCCCGCGGTCGCCGAGGCCGCGGTGATCGGGGTACGGCATCCCAAGTGGGACGAGCGGCCGCTCGTGGTCGCGGTGAAGAGACCCGGGGCGAGCGTCACCCGGGAAGAGCTGCTCAAGTTCTTCGAAGGCAAGGTGGCGAAGTTCTGGATGCCCGACGACGTCACCTTCGTCGAGCAGCTGCCGCATACCGCGACCGGGAAGCTGCTGAAGACCAAGCTGCGGCAGGACTACCGGGAGTACAAGCTGCCGGGGGTGTGAGCGCGGGGGAATGAGGCAGCGCGATTCCTGCTTGTGCCTGCAACGCGATGTCAGTCGAATCGGTTTAGTTGACATTTTTGTCAACTAAAAAGTCAACTAATACAAGTTAGAACGCATGACATCCACCGACCCTACTTTGCGAGGCCGCCGTATGCGGATCCAAGCTCGGGTGCTGTTCTGGGTTGGCACCCTAGGGTTCGTGGCGCTTTTTCCTGTCGCCTACCTGTTTCCAGCCTTCTACGACGGCATTCGCACAAGCGTCTTTTGGTGGTGGGCCGCTCCATGTTTTGCCATGGTGGTCGTTTCCGGTCTATATCTTCACAACGCCAAGTGTCCGCGATGCCAGAATAGCTTTGCTGTCCGCAATGACGGCATGCGGTGGAATGACTTCACAAATAAGTGCCTCAACTGTGACCTTCACTTGAATGACAAAGTAGATCATGCGCTCTAACCGCGCGGCCCACCCGGAGCCTCTGAAGCAGCGCTCGCTGTGGCTTCCGTCATCTCGTCGGCCCGGTGGCCGCGAACGTTAAGGACTTCCCCGGACTGCAACATTGATGTGAAGAGGTCCGACTGCGTCACTATAACCGGCCTGTTGGTGAGCATTCGAGCGCTCTGGCCCTGATGAAAGCCGCACGCGGGA
>DATBLP010000095.1:0-19721 GCA_036555245.1 Burkholderiales bacterium | reverse complement strand
TCGCAGGTGGTCGTTCGGTTCTGGATCATCACGATGATGCTTGTGCTGTTCGGTCTGACTACCCTGAAGCTACGGTGAATTTCTCTGGCAGAAAGGCGCTGGTGCTCGGTTTGGGTGATACAGGCTTATCGATGGCTAGGTGGCTGGCCCGCCGGGGGGCCGACGTGCGCGTCGCCGACACCCGCGCACAGCCGCCCGGATTCGCCGACCTGAAACGCCTGCTCCCGGGCGTGACGGCGCACTGCGGCCCCTTCCGCCCTGAGAGTTTCTCGGGCATCGACCTGCTCGCGGTGAGTCCCGGCCTCTCGCTGGCCGAGGCCCGGGTGCCGCGTGCTGCCGCCGGCGTGCCCGTGATCGGCGATATCGAGCTGTTCGCGCAGGCGCTGGCCAGCCGCTCTCAGGTGATCGCCATTACCGGAACCAACGGGAAGAGCACGGTGACCGCTCTCGCGGGCGCGATGGCAAGAGCCGCTGACGCGGACTGCGAGGTCGCGGGCAACATCGGTCCGCCTGTGCTCGAGGTACTCATGCGGCGAGAGGATGCCGGTAGCGCGCCGACTTTGTGGGTACTTGAGCTCTCCAGCTTCCAGCTCGAGACCACGCGCACGCTGGATGCCGACGCGGCAACCGTCTTGAACGTCACCGAGGACCATCTCGATCGCTATCGGGGAATCGGTGAGTACGCTGCGACGAAAGCCAGGATCTTCTCCGGGGGCGGTGCGCAGATCCTGAACCGCGACGACCCGCGCAGCCTTGCAATGGCGCGCGCGGACCGCGTCACAGTGACCTTCGGCCTGAACGCTCCGCAACGCGCCGCAGACTGGGGGGTCGTCGAACGCAGCGGCGGAGTCTGGCTTGCACAGGGATCGAGCGCGATCCTTCCTCTCGCGGAAATGAAGATCCCGGGAATGCACAACGCCGCCAATGCGCTCGCGGCACTGGCGCTGTGCCGGGCACTCGACCTGCCCCTCGATCCGCTGCTCAACGCGCTCCGGGAATTCAAAGGCCTCCCGCACCGCGTCGAGCTGGTAGCCGAGCATGATGGAGTGCGCTGGTATGACGATTCCAAAGGCACCAACGTCGGCTCGACGGTGGCCGCGCTCGCCGGGCTCGCGGGCGGGGACCGCAAGGCGGTACTCATCGCCGGCGGTGACGGAAAGGGGCAGGACTTCTCCCCGCTGAAGAACGCCGTAGCGCGCTCGGCGCGCTGCCTGGTCCTGATCGGGCGCGATGCTCCCCAAATCGAGGCTGCGGTCGCCGACTCGGGTGTGCCGATCCTTCGCGCACCGTCCATGGAGGAGGCGGTCGCACTGTGCGCAAGGGCAGCCAGGCCGGGGGACGTCGTGCTGTTATCGCCAGCGTGCGCGAGCTTCGACATGTTCCGCAACTACAAGCATCGCGGTGAAGTGTTCCGCGCGTCGGTGGAAAGGACCCTCCGTGCTGCGCCGCATTAGCCCCGGACGGGCACACCTCGCCGAGTACGACAGCAGCGTGCTCTGGGCGGCCTTGCTGCTGCTCACTTTCGGGATGGTGATGGTCTATTCGGCCTCGATTGCCACGGCCGAGGCGAGCAAGCTTACCGGCGGGAACACCGCGTACTTCCTGCAGCGGCAAGCGCTGTTTCTTGGCGTGGGTGCGATCGTCGGAATGCTCGTGTTCCAGGTGCCCATGCGGCTGTGGCAGCAGGTCGCGCCCTGGCTGTTCCTGCTCGGAGTCGCCCTGCTGGTCCTGGTGCTTGTTCCCGGGGTCGGGCGCGAAGTGAACGGCGCTCGCCGTTGGCTGTCGCTCGGATTCGCCAACGCGCAGCCTTCCGAATTCGTGAAACTCTTCGTCGTGCTCTACGGCGCCGACTACACGGTGCGCAAGCTCGCCCTCATGCACAGCTTGAAGCGCGGGCTGCTCCCGATGTTTGCGGTCATGCTTGCCATCGGTTGGCTGCTCTTGCGGGAGCCGGACTTCGGTGCGTTCGTGGTGATCGCCGCGATCGCGACGGCGGTGCTGTTTATGGGCGGCATGAACGGGAAATGGTTCGCCGGGCTGCTCCTACTGATGGCTTTGGGCTTCGCCGGTCTGGTGCTCTTCTCTCCCTATCGCATGCAGCGAATTTTCGGATTCATGGATCCCTGGTCGGATCCGTTTGGCCGGGGTTACCAGCTGTCGCATGCCCTGATTGCGTTCGGGCGGGGCGAGTGGTTCGGCGTCGGATTGGGATCGAGCGTCGAGAAGCTTCTCTATCTACCCGAGGCGCATACCGATTTCTTGCTCGCCGTCATCGCCGAAGAGCTGGGATTTGCGGGAGTGCTCGTGGTCGTTGCGCTGTTCGCGTGGCTGGTGCTGCGGGCGTTCGCGATCGGTCGGCAAGCAGTGGTCCTCGAGCGCCCGTACGCCGCACTGGTCGCGCAGGGGATCGCCGTATGGCTGGCAGTGCAGACGTTCATCAACATGGGCGTGAACATGGGCGTGCTGCCCACCAAGGGTCTCACCCTTCCGCTCATGAGCTTCGGCGGCAGCGGCCTGCTCGCGAACTGCATGGCGCTCGCCGTGCTGCTGCGAATCGACTGGGAGAACCGGCAACTGATGCGCGGGGCTCCCGCGTGAAGAGCACATGGCGCGAACAATCATGATCATGGCAGGCGGAACGGGCGGGCACGTCTTTCCCGGGCTTGCGGTAGCCGATTTTCTGCGCGACGCCGGCTGGCGTGTGGTCTGGCTCGGGTCAAAGAGCGGCATGGAAGGGACTTTGGTGCCCGAGCGCGGCTATGACATGGCGTCGGTCAATTTTTCGGGCCTGCGCGGCAAAGGACTGGTCGCGGCACTCCTGCTCCCGCTCAAGCTGCTCCTCGCCTTCTGGCAGAGCGCCGGGGCGATCTTCGCGCAGCGCCCGGACGTGGTGCTGGGAATGGGGGGCTACATGTCCTTTCCCGGCGGAATGATGGCCGCATTGCTCGGACGACCGCTCGTCATCCACGAGCAGAACTCGATTCCGGGGCTCGCCAACAGGGTGCTCGCTGGCGTTGCCGACCGGGTCTTGTGTGCCTTTCCGGGTGCGCTGAAACACGCCGTGCCGACGGGCAACCCGGTGCGTCCCGAGATTGCGAAGGTGGCCGCACCCGAGGAGCGTTACGCGGGTCGCTCCGGGCCGCTCCGTGTTCTCGTCATCGGCGGCAGCCTCGGTGCAAAGGCCCTGAACGACACCGTGCCGCTGGCACTCGCGCTGCTGCCCGCTGCCCGGCGACCGCAGGTGACCCATCAATCGGGCCCTCGGGATCTGCAGCCGCTGCAGGAGGCCTACGCGGCAGCGGGCGTCCAAGCCAGAACGCTCGCTTTCATCGAGAACATGGCTGCGGTCTATTCGGATGCCGATCTCGTGGTTTGCCGCGCGGGAGCAAGCACGCTCGCTGAGATAGCGGTCGTCGGCGTGGCGAGCATTCTGGTTCCATACCCGCACGCGGTGGACGACCATCAGACTACGAACGCGCGATTCCTCGCTGACGCCGGCGCCGCAGTTCTCTTGCCACAGAAGGAACTCAATCCCAAAGGCCTGGCAGAGCTCTTGGGCAGACTCGATCGCCAGCGCCTGTGCGATATGGCAAGGCGCGCCCGTTCGCTGGGCCGACCCGAAGCGACCGAAGCAGTCGCGATGATATGTGCGGGGCTCGTCCGATGAAGCACAAGGTCAAGCGAATCCATTTCGTCGGCATAGGCGGCTCGGGAATGAGCGGCATCGCGGAGGTGCTGCTCAATCTGGGTTATCACGTGAGTGGCTCGGATCTCGTCGCAAATCCGGCCACCGAGCGCCTGGCCGGTCTGGGCGCCGAGGTCGTGTTGGGGCACGACGCGGGCAACATCGCCGCCGCCGATGCCGTGGTGGTGTCCTCGGCAGTGAAGCCCGATAACCCCGAGGTCAAGGCGGCCCAGGCTAGACGCATCCCGGTGGTTCCGCGCGCGCTCATGCTCGCCGAGCTGATGCGCTTGAAGCAGGGGATCGCCGTTGCAGGGACGCACGGCAAGACCACCACGACCAGCCTCGTCGCGAGCGTGCTCGCCGAAGGCGGGCTCGACCCCACCTTCGTTATCGGAGGTCGGCTTGTGAGTGCTGCGTCCAACGCGCGGCTGGGCGCCGGCGAGTTCATCGTCGTCGAAGCCGACGAATCGGACGCCTCGTTCCTGCACCTGCAACCCGTGGCCGCAGTGGTGACGAACATCGATGCCGACCACATGGAAACCTATCAGCACGACTTCGCGCGGCTGAAGCAAGCCTTTGTCGGCTTCCTGCAGAACCTTCCCTTCTACGGCAGCGCAATCCTGTGCCTGGACGACGCCCACGTGCGCGAAATCATGCCGTCCGTCACCAAGCCGATCGTCACCTACGGATTGCGAGAGGGCGCGATGGTCCGGGCCGTCGACGTCGTGGCCGGCGAGCGCATGCGCTTCAAGGCCGTGCGCGAAGGCGCGGCGCCGCTGGAGGTATCCCTCAACCTGCCCGGCAAGCACAACGTGCAGAACGCGCTTGCGGCAATCGCGGTGGCAACCGAGCTGGGCGTGGCCGATTCGGCGATTCGCAAGGCGCTTGCCGAGTTTCGAGGGGTGGGCAGGCGCTTCCAGCGCTACGGCGAAATTCCCATAGGGGCAAACGGCAGCGCGAGCTTCACCCTCGTCGACGACTACGGGCACCACCCCGCCGAGATGCGCGCGACCCTGGAGGCCGCGCGCGGCGCCTTTCCCGGTCGGCGCATCGTTCTCGCCTTCCAGCCGCACCGCTACACGCGAACGCGGGATCTGTTCGAGGACTTCGTCAAGGCCCTTTCCGGCACCGACGTGCTGTTGCTCGCCGAAGTGTATCCGGCCGGCGAGGCGCCCATCGTTGCGGCCGACGGGCGCTCGCTCGCGCGCGCGATCCGTGTCGCGGGAAAGGCCGAGCCTGTCTTCGTCGAGAACGTCGCTGATATGCCCGCAGCCATCCGCAAGCTGGTCCGGCCCGGGGATGTCGTTCTCACCATGGGTGCCGGCTCCATCGGCAATGTGCCGCAGGCCCTTGCCAGGGACGGAAGATGAGAATGGCCGAGCCGCTCGACACACGCGCCACGGTCCTTCGGGGCATGCTCCGCTTCAACGAGCCCATGGCGAGGCACGTGAGCTGGCGCGCGGGCGGCTTTGCCGCGCGCGCCTACGTCCCGGCCGATCCCGCGGATCTGGCGGCATTCCTCGCAAGTCTGCCCGCGGGCGAACCGGTTTGCTTCGTAGGTCTGGGAAGCAATTTGCTGGTGCGGGACGGTGGTTTTCGGGGCACCGTGGTGCTCACGCACAGCCCGCACGGCGCAATGCGCGTCGAAGGCGAATTGATCTACGCCGAGGCGAGCGTCGCTTGTCCCAAGGTGGCGCGACTTGCGGCGACCCGCGGATTCGAGGGAGCGGAGTTCCTGGCCGGCGTGCCCGGCACGGTGGGCGGAGCTCTTGCGATGAACGCGGGCTGCTACGGGTCGGAAACCTGGGACGTCGTCGCAAAGGTGCTGACGGTCTCGCGCGGCGGAAAGCTGAGCGAGCGCACTACGGCGGACTTCAAGTGGGGGTATCGCCACGTCGAACTTCGCGGCTCGAGGCTGGGCCAAGAGGAATGGTTCGTCGCAGGGTGGTTCCGTTTTCGCTCCGGCGATCGGGATCGTGCGCGCAAGCGCATCAAGGAGCTGCTCGCCCAGCGCATCGCCAGTCAACCGCTGAACCTGCCGAACGCCGGGTCAGTGTTCCGCAATCCGCCCGGAGACCACGCGGCGCGCCTGATCGAGGCTTGCGGATTGAAGGGCCATGCGATCGGCGGAGCGCGTATCTCGGAGAAACACGCGAATTTCATCGTCAACCCTCAGGGCAAGGCGCGCGCGGCAGACATCGAGGCGCTGATCGAGCACGCCCGGGCTGAAGTCGGGGAGCGCTTCGGAATAGAGCTCGTTCCCGAGGTCCGGATCGTGGGGGAGCCCGCTTGAGCGCCCGCGAATTTGGCAAGGTCGCCGTGCTGATGGGGGGACGCTCGGCCGAGCGCGCGGTATCGCTGAAGAGCGGCGAGAGGGTTCTTGGCGCGCTGAAGAGCAAGAGCATCGACGCGCACGGCTTCGACCCAAAAGAGCGCGGAATCGATGCTCTGATCGCCGAACGATTCGACCGCGCCTTCATAGCGCTCCACGGGCGGTACGGCGAAGACGGCTCGATTCAGGGAGCGCTCGAGCTTCTCGGGATTCCTTATACCGGATCGGGCGTCCTTGGCAGCGCGCTGGCAATGGACAAGTGGCGTACCAAACTCGTATGGCAGGCGTGCGGAGTCCCGACACCGCGTTGCGAGCTTCTCACGAGGGCAGGCGACTTTGCTGCGGTCTCGGGGCGGCTCGGCCTTCCGGTCATGGTGAAGCCCGCCAACGAGGGCTCGTCGATAGGAATGACCAAGGTCAGGCGCGCGGGCGATTTCCCCGAGGCCTACGCTCTCGCCGCCAACTATGACCGCGTCGTCATCGCGGAATCCTACGTCGAAGGCACGGAGCTCACTGCAGCGGTGCTGGGCGACATGCCTTTGCCCCTCATACGGCTGGAGACACCGCGGGAGTTCTACGATTACGAGGCGAAATACGTCGCTACCGACACCCGCTATATCGTCCCTTGCGGGTTGCCGCCGGACGCCGAGCGCGTGATCCAGTACGAGTCGCTGCGTGCTTTTCAAGCCCTCGGGTGCAGCGGCTGGGGACGCGTCGATCTGATGCTCGATCGATCCGGCAAGGCCTATTTCCTGGAGGTGAACACCTCCCCGGGGATGACCGACCATTCCCTGGTGCCCATGGCCGCTCGCCACGCGGGGGTATCGTTTGAAGACCTCTGCGTGCGGATACTCGAGCTTGCGCAGACCGCTGATCAGCGGGGTGGCCATGTGGGATAGCCCGCGCCTGCTCAACGCCGCCGCCAACAGTCTGCTGTCAGTTGCATTCGCCCTTCTCGCGTATGCGGGATTTCGCCTGCTTCTCGAGTCCCCCGCATTCCCGCTTCGGACCATCCGCGTGGAAGGTGACCTGCAGCACGTCGCGCGCGCAGACGTCGTTCACGCGCTCCAAGGGAAGGTGAGCGGCACGTTCTTCACCGTGGACCTCGAGGCGGTGTCCGCTCACTTCGAAAGCATTCCCTGGGTGCGCCGCGCCGAAGTACGGCGCCAGTGGCCCGATCGTCTGGAAGTGATTGTCGAAGAACATGTGGCGCTGGCGCGCTGGGGTCGGGGCAAGGAATCGCGATTGGTGAATTCCCACGGCGAACTGTTTTCGGGGCGCAGCGACGCGATTCTGCCGCTCTTGTCCGGGCCCGCCGGGACCGAGGGCGAAGTCGCGCGCCGTTACCTCTCTTTTCGCGAGCTGCTCGCACCGATCTCGCTCGAGCCGCGGCAGGTCGCGCTCAGCCCCCGCTTCGCGTGGCAACTCAGGCTCTCCAACGGACTCACCATGCAGCTCGGGCGCGATTCGGACAGGGATCGTCTCGAAGACCGTCTCGAGAAATTCGTTTCGACCTATCCGCAGACGCTCGGCAAAATGGCTCGCGGCGCCGAATACGTAGACCTGCGCTATCCAAACGGGTTCGCGCTGCGAGTTCCGGAAAACCGGAAACGGGAATCGGGACAAGCGACGCAGAGACGGGTCTGACATGGCCAGAGAAAACAAGAACCTCATCGTCGCCCTGGACATCGGCACTTCCAAGGTCGTCGCAATCGTCGCGGAACTCCTGCCTGACGGGCGCATGGACATCATCGGCATGGGCGGACACGAGTCCAAGGGCCTGAAGAAGGGCGTGGTCGTCAACATCGAAGCGACCGTCAGCGCCATCCAGCGCGCGCTCGAGGAAGCCGAGCTGATGGCCGACTGCAAGATCGAGCGGGCCTTCACGGGCATCGCGGGCAGTCACATTAAGAGTTTCAACTCGACCGGGATGGTTGCGATCAAGGACAAGGAGGTCACGCCTATCGACGTGGAGCGCGCAGTCGAAACCGCGCGCGCCATGCCGATCCCGACCGATCAGCAGGTACTGCACATCCTGACGCAGGAATTCATCATCGACGGCCAGGACGGCGTGCGCGAGCCGCTCGGCATGAGCGGGGTGCGGCTCGAAGTAAAGGTGCACATCGTCACCGGCGCCGTGTCGGCCGCCCAGAACATCGTGAAATGCGTGCGCCGATGCGGCCTGGAGGTGAACGACCTGATCCTACAGCCGCTCGCCTCTTCGCTCGCCGTGCTGACCGAGGACGAAAAGGAGCTGGGCGTGTGCCTAGTCGATATCGGCGGTGGAACCAGCGACATCGCCGTCTTCCGCGAAGGCGCGATCCGCCATACGGCGGTCGTCCCGATCGCGGGCGACCAGATCACGAACGACATCGCGATGGCGCTGCGCACCCCGACTGCCGAGGCCGAGGACCTGAAAGTCCGCCACGGCTGCGCGCTTAGGCAGCTCGCCGAGGCCGGACAAATGATCGAGGTCGCCGGCGTGGGTGATCGACCGCCGCGGATGCTCTCGCGGCAGACACTTGCTGAAGTAATCGAACCGCGAGTCGAGGAGCTGTACACCCTGATCCAGCAGGTGCTGCGCGACTCCGGCTACGAGGAGCTCCTTTCTTCCGGAGTCGTCCTGACCGGCGGTTCCGCCGTGATGCAGGGAATGGTGGAGCTCGGCGAGGAAATCTTCCACATGCCGGTACGGCTCGGCGTTCCCCGTTACACGGGCGGCCTGTCCGACGTGGTTCGCAGCCCGCGCTATGCCACGGCTGTGGGACTGCTCATGGAAGGCGTGGTGCAAACCCAACGCGGGCTCATCGCGCGGCAAGGCGGATCTTTCAGGCAAGTGTTCGGAAGGATGCGGCAATGGCTTCAACACAACTTTTGAGCAGGATTCTTAGGAGCAGGTGGCAGGCAGTTGTTCGTTTACTTCATCCCGGAAGGAGGCAAGCATGTTCGAAATCGTCGAAAGCACGCTAGGCGGCACCGTAATCAAGGTGATTGGTGTCGGCGGTGCAGGCGGCAACGCCGTTGATCACATGATTCGGAACGGTGTTTCGGGCGTCGAATTCATCGCCGCCAACACCGATGCGCAGGCGCTGTCGCGCGGACAGGCGAAGAACCAGATTCAGCTCGGTTCGACTGGCCTGGGCGCGGGCGCCAAACCCGAAGCCGGCCGCGCCGCCGCCCTCGAAGCGCGCGATCAGATCGCTGACGCCTTGCGCGGGGCGCACATGGCTTTCATCACAGCCGGTATGGGAGGCGGAACCGGAACCGGTGCTGCGCCGGTCGTCGCCGAAGTGGCGAAGGAAATGGGCATTCTCACGGTGGCCGTCGTCACCAAGCCCTTTTCGTTCGAAGGAGTGCGCCGCGCCCAGGCCGCCGAAATCGGTATCGAGGAGCTCTCACAGCACGTCGATTCGGTGATCGTAATCCTCAACGAGAGGCTTGAGGAGGTTCTCGGCGACGACGTGTCCATGGAGGATGCCTTCTCCACGGCGGACAGCGTTCTGAAGAATGCGGTTGCGGGAATCTCCGAGATCATCAACGTTTCCGGTCTCATCAACGTCGATTTCCAGGACGTGCGCACCGTGATGGCCGAGCAAGGCATGGCGATGATGGGCTCGGCCGCAATGTCAGGGGTGGATCGTGCGCGCATCGCGGCGGAGCAGGCAGTGGCCTGTCCGCTGCTCGAAGGCGTCAACCTGTCCGGCGCTCGCGGCGTCGTGGTGAACATCACGGCCGACAAGTCGAGCCTGAAACTACGCGAGACCAAGGAGGTGATGAACACGATCCGTGGGTTCGCGGCCGAGGACGCGACGATCATCTTCGGCGCCGTCTACGACGAAAGCATGGGCGAGGAGCTGCGCGTCACCGTGGTGGCGACCGGACTCGGCCAGCCGCAAATCGTGCGCCAGGCGAAACCACAGCTTGTTAAGAAGACCGGCACGGACAATCTGCCCATCGCGGGCGTGGATTACCGGATGCTCGACGAGATGCCTGCCGTGATTCGGAAGAACCGTGCCTCCACGATAGAAGCGTTGCAGAACAGCGGTGTCGACAAGTACGACATCCCGGCTTTTCTGCGCAAGCAGGCCGACTAACCGATCGAAGGAGGACCCAACGTGAGTACAGCCAAGCGACCGAGCCTGCCGCGCTATCTGCGCAGGCCTTTGACGGCGAGAACCACCGGGCTCCGACTGCCCATCCGGACAGCGCCGGTGTTGATTCGCACTGTTGCTTTCATGCCAGCCTATCTCCGCAAGCGTCCGCATTGAGCGGGAAAAATGCGCCGGCTCACCCAATTTCCGGGATGGTGAGCCGGCCTCCGTGCTAGAATCAGTCGTTTTCAATGGGCTGCGGCAGGCAATTTCGCCGCAGCGCAAATGATCAGATGTTCAAGCAGCGCACCCTCAAATCCGCGATTCGCGCCACAGGCGTAGGGCTGCATACCGGCGAGAAGGTCGCGATGACCCTGCGGCCGGCCCCTGCAAACTCGGGGATCGTGTTCCGGCGCATCGATCTTTCCCGACCGGTCGATATCGTGGCCGACGCCTTCAAGGTGACCGACACGCGCCTTTGCAGCGCACTGGAGTCCGACGGTGCGCGCGTAGCCACCGTCGAGCACCTCATGTCCGCATTTGCGGGGCTCGGTATCGACAACGCCTACGTCGATCTCACCGGATCCGAAGTGCCGATCATGGACGGCAGCGCCGCGCCCTTCGTGTTCCTCATCCAGTCGGCCGGCATCGAGCAGCAGCCGGCGCCCAAGCGTTTCTTCAGGATCAGGAGAACGGTCGAGGTGCGCGACGGAGAAAAATGGGCTCGCTTCGATCCCTTCGACGGCTTCAAGCTTGAATTCTCAATCGAATTCGACCACCCGGCGTTCGAGCGATCCGCTCAAACGGCATGCGTGGATTTTGCCGATACATCCTACGCCAAGGAAGTGGCGCGTGCGCGCACCTTCGGATTCATCCAGGACGTGGAAGCCTTGCGGGATTCGGGTCTCGCGCTGGGCGGGAGCCTTGACAATGCCATCGTGGTCGATGAGTACCGCGTGCTGAACGCAGAAGGCCTGCGCTACAGCGACGAGTTCGTCAAACACAAACTGCTGGACGCAATCGGCGATCTGTATCTGATCGGGCATCCCCTGATCGGGGCGTTCTCGGCCCATAAGTCGGGACACGCCCTGAACAACCGCTTGCTGAAGGCAACGCTTGCCTCGGAGGGTGCTTGGGAATGGGTGACCTTCGATCGCGAGGAGGACGCGCCGGTCGCACTCTCGCGCCTGTATGCCCTGCCGGCCGCTTGACCCGAATCGAGGCATCGGCGTCTTGTGCTTGTGCTGCGCCTCGCCGCTATCCTCGTCGTGCTCGTCACCGCGGCGGGGTTTCTCCTTTTTCTCCTCACCCGGGATCGCAAGTACCTGCGCTTTGCCTACCAATTCTTCAAGTACGCCCTGATCCTTGCCCTGCTCGTTCTAGGTCTTTTGGTGCTTGAACGTGCAATTATTCTCGTCTAGAGAATGGCTTAGCTGCGATTCCTTCGCAACATTCTCGCGATGGCCACTTTGAGTTCTGAATCAGGAAGTTGCTCGTGAAGCCGGTCAAGCTCTTCCGCAGCTCTCTGGGTAATTTTATTTGATTTTTCAATGGATTGATGGCCGCTGGGGTGGGGTTGCACTCGGATATCCAATCCGGTAATCTCGACCCCTCGTTTCGAGAGTCGATCCAGCAGCGTCGGGCGCAGAAGGTACAGCTTGGCCGCGACCGCGCCGTTGGGGGCGAAAACAACAATTTTTCCCTGCCTGTAATTGGCGATCGAGCACGAATGCGCGAGCTCTTGCGGCAGGATCGCAGCGAAGGTCCTGCGCAGTTCGAGCAGCCGCCGGGCCTGCGGCATAAGCGACGCGATGCCGTCGGGCTGGGTCAGGAACGCGTAGGGGTTCTTGATTTGCATATTCTGGGAATGCATAGCGCCTGGCCCTAGGAGGGGCCGTATGCATATTATTCTGGTATCGAGCGGGTTGGCAAAGTCGAGGTCGCTCACGCTGACGACGAGGCATGTCGTCGCGGGAACCGTGCTCCTTGCGCTGCTCGTGTTTGGCCTTGCCGTGGGACTGTTCTGGATAACCGTCCGCCACGCAACCGAAACCAGGGTTCCGCTTCTCGATTCGATGGTCTCCTCGGCGCAGGAAAGGCAGCGCAAGAAGACCGAGGAGTTTCTCCGGGAAAATCTTAACGCGATGGCGGTAAAGCTCGGGGGGATGCAAGCGCAGTTGCTGCGCCTGGATGCTCTCGGCGAACGTCTCTCGGCGCTCGCCGGGCTCAAGCCGCAGGAATTCCGCTTTAACGAACCGCCCGGACGCGGCGGCGCAGTCTCCAGCATTCCGCCGCAGAATCTTTCCATGGCGGAACTGAACCGTCATCTCGATCAGCTCTCTAGGCAGATGGAGAACCGCTCCGACTCCCTCGGGATCCTGGAGTCACAGCTCTTTGACGCCAAGGTCAAGAAGAAGCTGATGCCGACGATCCAGCCGGTCGATGCGGCCTACACCGCTTCCAGCTTCGGCTGGCGCATCGACCCCTTCAACGGCATGCTCGCCATGCATGAAGGCCTGGACTTTCCGGTGGACCTCGGTACCGCGGTTTTCGCGGCAGCGGGCGGCGTGGTGATCTACTCCGGGCCCCATCCCCAATATGGCTACCTGGTCGAGATCGACCATGGCAACGATTTCACCACGCGTTATGCCCATTGCTCCCGGCTTCTGGTCAAAGAGGGCGACGTCGTTCAACGCGGCAGCAAGATCGCCGAATCCGGCTCCACCGGTCGCGCGACCGGGCCGCACCTTCATTTCGAAGTGCGCTACCGCGGCGTGGCGCAAAACCCGGTCCGGTTCCTGCAAGCCTCCTCGCGTTAGGCGGGGATTCCCGCAGCCAGTCCTGCTTTCCCCGCGCGGGTCGTACCGCGCCAGCCCCGCACCAAGCACCGGACGGGCGCGCACAGCATGGTAGACTTCGAACTTTTGCAGGCCACGGCAGTCATTCCTCGATGATTTCGCGCGCGCTTAAGGCGGTCTTCGGCAGCCGCAACGAACGGCTGCTCAAGCACTACGCCAAGTCGGTGCGCGCCATCAACGCACTGGAAGCTTCAATCGCGGCGCTATCCGACCAGGCGCTCGGTGCGAAGACGCTCGAACTCCGGCAGCGACTTGCAGGACAAATCGAGGGCACGCCCCCGGAACAGCGGGTTGCGGCGGAAAAATCCGCCCTCGCCGAACTCCTACCCGAATCGTTTGCGGTGGTGCGTGAAGCGGCCAAGCGCGTGCTCAACATGCGTCACTTCGACGTGCAACTGATCGGCGGGATGGTGCTGCACGACGGGAAGATCGCCGAGATGCGCACCGGCGAGGGAAAGACGCTGGTCGCCACACTTCCTGCATACCTCAACGCCCTCACCGGTCGCGGCGTGCATATCGTCACGGTCAACGACTACCTTGCAAGCCGTGACGCCGAGTGGATGGGCAAGATCTACAAATTCCTCGGGCTCTCGGTCGGGGTGATCCTGACCCAGATGCCGCATGATGAGAAGCAGTCGGCCTACGCTGCCGACATCACCTACGGCACGAACAACGAATTCGGCTTCGACTATCTGCGCGACAACATGGCGATGCAGCTCGCCGACAAGTTCCAACGCGGGTTGAACTATGCGATCGTGGACGAGGTCGACTCGATCCTGATTGACGAGGCGCGCACCCCGCTCATCATCTCGGGCCAGGCCGAGGATCGGACCGAGATCTACCAGCGGATGAACGAAGTGGCGCCTCTGCTTAAGCGCCAGGAGAAGGAAGGGTCGCCGGGCGATTTCCACGTCGACGAGAAGAATCATACCGTGCTGCTCTCCGAAGAAGGACACGAGCACGCGGAAAAGCTGCTTGCGCGCGCTGGCCTCCTGCCGGAAGGGCGCAGCCTCTACGAGCCCGCCTACGTCAATCTGATGCACCACCTGAACGCAGCTCTCAGGGCCCACAGCCTTTTCTTCCGCGACCGGCACTATGTGGTCCAGGAAGGCGAGGTGATCATCGTCGATGAATTCACCGGCCGCCTTATGCCGGGCAGGCGGTGGTCGGACGGGCTGCACCAAGCGATCGAGGCCAAGGAAAACGTCTCGATTCAGAGCGAGAATCAAACCCTCGCCTCGATCACATTTCAGAACTACTTCCGGATGTACGGCAAGCTCGCGGGCATGACCGGTACGGCCGATACGGAGGCGTACGAATTCCAGGAGATCTACGGGCTCGAAGTAGTGGTCATCCCGACGCACATGCCCATGGTCCGTACCGACCGAAACGACCAGGTGTTCCGCACCGCCACCGAGAAATACAAAGCGATCATTCTCGACATCCAGGACTGCTATGGACGGGGCCAACCGGTGCTGGTCGGCACCACCTCGATCGAGAATTCGGAGCTGCTCTCGGGGATGCTGCAGAAAGAGAAACTGCCGCATCAGGTTCTGAACGCCAAGCAGCACGCCCGCGAGGCAGAGATCGTGGCGCAGGCGGGACGCCCGAAAATGATCACGATCGCGACCAACATGGCCGGGCGCGGAACTGACATCGTGCTCGGCGGGAACGTGGAGAAGCAGGTCGACGTCGTACGCGCAGTAGACGAGGTCCCGGCCGCCGACAAGGAACACCGCATTGTCCAGCTGCGCAAGGAATGGCAGACGCTGCACAATCACGTCATCGCTGCCGGCGGGCTGCACATCATCGGCACCGAGCGGCACGAGTCGCGACGCATCGACAACCAGCTGCGCGGCCGTTCGGGCCGTCAGGGCGACCCGGGCTCCTCGCGCTTCTATCTGTCCCTCGAGGACCCGCTACTGCGGATTTTTGCCGGCGACCGCGTGAACGCGATCATGCAGCGCCTCGGCATGCCCGAGGGCGAGCCGATCGAGCACTCGCTTGTGACGCGCTCAATAGAAAGCGCCCAGCGCAAGGTCGAGGCGCACAACTTCGATATCCGCAAACAATTGCTTGAGTATGACAACGTCGCGAACGATCAGCGCCAGAAGATCTACGAGCTGAGAAACATCATTCTCGAATCACAGGATGTCTCGGACCAGACCGCTGCGCTGCGCGAAGGCGTGGTCACCGACATCTTCCGGGCCTTCGTCCCAGAAGAAAGCATGGAGGAGCAGTGGGATATCCCCGGGCTGGAGAAGGCCTATCTTTCCGAGCTGCGCCTGCAGGTGCCGCTTGCCAAGTGGCTCGAAGGCGAACCGAACCTCGATGATCATGCTCTTCTCAAGCGCGCAGTCGAGGCCGGCCACGCCGCGTATCGCGGCAAGATGGCGAGCAATCCCGCCGAGATCGTGCATCATCTGGAACGCGTCATCTTGCTGTCGACCCTCGACAATCACTGGCGCGAGCACTTGGCGGCCCTCGACCATCTCCGGCAGGGCATCCATTTGCGCGGCTACGCGCAGAAGAACCCCAAGCAGGAATACAAGCGCGAGGCGTTCGAACTGTTCGGCAGCATGGTGGAATCGGTCAAGCTCGAGGTCACGCGCACGCTGATGACGGTCGAGCTCCAAAACCGCGAGCAAGTCCAGCAGGCGGAAGCAGTACGGGTGCCTGCCGTGGAGAATGTCCAGTACCAGCATGCCGGATATGAGGAAGCGCTCGCGCCGGTCGGCGGAGATGCGGCACCCGCGCCCAAGGCGGCGCCCTTCGTCCGGCAAATGGGCAAGATCGGGCGCAACGATCCGTGTCCCTGCGGGTCGGGAAAGAAATACAAGCACTGTCACGGCAAGTTGAGCTAGCAAGGTCAGAGCGCCAGGGAGGCGGTCCAGAAGGCTCACGTGGCGAACGGAAGTGCATGGCTGTCAATCTGAAACCCTCCCGACCGGAAGACCTCCTGCCCGTCAGGGGCGTGAAGCTCGGCGTCGCCGAGGCCGGAATCCGCAGGTCCGGTCGCAAGGACCTGCTGCTCATGACGCTCGCGGCAAGCGCGTGCGTCGCTGGCGTGTTCACGCGGAACCGGTTTTGCGCAGCTCCGGTGCAGGTCGCGAAGGAGCATCTCGCTTCTGAATCCTCGCCGCGGGCACTCGTGATTAATACCGGCTACGCCAACGCCGGAACCGGAGAGGAAGGACTGCTCCACGCGCGCTCGACCTGCAAGGAGGCGGCGCGGCTGCTGGGTTGCGCTTCGCAGCAGGTTCTGCCCTTTTCGACCGGGGTGATCATGGAGCCGCTGCCGCTGGAGCGCATTGCGGCCGGGCTGCCCGCATGCGTTGCCGACCTGCGCGAAGACAATTGGGCGCGCGCTGCCGAGGCGATCATGACGACAGACACCGCGCCCAAGGCGCGATCCCGGCGGGTGCCACTGGGCGACCGGAGCGTGTGCGTCACCGGAATCGCCAAAGGGGCTGGCATGATCCGGCCGGACATGGCGACCATGCTCGGTTTCGTGGCTACCGACGCCGCAGTTGATCGGGGCGCGTTGCAGCACATGGTCGAATACGCGGCGGCACGGTCATTCAACCGCGTGAGCGTTGACGGCGACACTTCGACGAACGACTCCTTCGTGTTAATCGCCACTGGCGCAGGCGGTGCGCCGGAGATCGACAAGGTCCATCACCCGGCGTTCGAGGCATTGCGCGACGCGGTCGTCGAAGTGTCCCTGTGGCTCGCCCAGGCGATTGTTCGCGACGGGGAGGGCGCGACAAAGTTCATCACCGTGCGCGTGGAAAAGGGCAGGGATGAGGCCGAGTGCAGCAGCGTCGCCTACGCGATCGCCCATTCGCCCTTGGTGAAGACCGCATTCTTCGCCTCCGATCCGAATCTGGGGCGGCTGCTCGCGGCGGTCGGCAACGCCGGGATCCGCGATCTCGACGTCGACTTGGTCGAGTTGTATCTGGACGACGTGTTGGTGTCTTCGCGAGGAGGCCGCGCTCCGGGCTACCGGGAGGAGGACGGGCGGCGCGTGATGCAGAAGGACGAGATAGGCGTTCGGGTCGTGCTCAATCGAGGGAAGGCTGCGACCACAGTGTGGACCTGCGATCTCTCGCGCGATTACGTTACCATCAACGCGGAGTACAGGACTTAGGGAGCCTGCAAGTGTCGGAATTCGATCGGCTGATCAAACGTGGCGAAGCCCTGCTCGAGCGTCTCGAAGCGATCGTGCCGCCGGCGCCGCCCCCGGTCGATTGGCAGGCGAGCAAGGCTTTCCGCTGGCGCAGGACCACCCGTCAGGGCTTCCTCCAGCCCATCGCGAACCTGCATGGGATTCGGCTTTCCGATCTGCACGGCATCGAGCGGCAAAAGAGCACGATCGAGCAGAACACGCGCCAGTTCGTGGAGCGGCGCACCGCGAACAACGTGCTCCTCACTGGCGCAAGAGGCACGGGAAAGTCGTCGCTGGTGAAGGCTGTGCTCAACAAGTTTCACAAGCAGGACCTTCGGCTGATCGAGGTTGAAAAGCACGATCTCATCGATCTGCCCGACATTGTCGATCAGGTCGCGCGGCGGCCCGAGCGCTTCATCGTCTTCTGCGACGATCTTTCCTTCGAGGCGTCTGAGGCGGCGGGCTACAAGGCTCTCAAGGTCGTACTCGACGGATCGATCGCGGCGACCTCCGAGAATATCCTCATATACGCGACCTCCAACCGCCGGCACCTCATGCCGGAGTACATGCAGGAGAATCTCGACACGAGGCATGTCGGCGAGGAAATCCACCCGGCCGAGACCGTCGAGGAGAAGATCTCCCTGTCCGAGCGGTTCGGGCTGTGGATCTCGTTCTATCCCTTCGACCAGGACGACTATCTGGCGATTGCGAGCCACTGGCTGCAGGTGCTCGGCTGCCGCGATGGCGAAATCCAGAAGGCCCGGCAGGAGGCACTGCAATGGGCGCTGCAGCGCGGGTCGCGCAGCGGCCGCGTGGCCTGGCAGTTCGCGCGGGACTACGCCGGCCGCAACGCGGTATCCGGCGCCTCAAGGCGCTGAGCTCTGCTCTCGCATCCGATGTCGAATCCGGTGGACGTGGCCGTGGCCGTGCTCGTCCGTTCCGACGGCGCGGTACTCCTCGCACGGCGGCCGCGCGGTAAAGCCTATCCCGGTTACTGGGAATTCCCCGGCGGAAAAGTCGAGCCACATGAAGCGGTCATCGATGCCTTGAAGCGGGAGATTCGCGAAGAGCTCGGCGTCGACATCGAGCGCGCCTATCCGTGGATAACGCGGACGTTCGCCTACCCTCACGCGAACGTGCGCCTGCATTTCCACCGCGTGCCGGCCTGGCGCGGCGAGCCGCGCGCGCTGGAGCACGATGCGCTTGCGTGGCGGCCGCCGCATTCGGTGGATCTCGATCCACTCCTTCCGGCGAACGGCCCGGTCTTGCGCGGCCTCCTGCTCCCGGCGGAATACGCGATTTCCCAGGCGGGCGAGCTCGGCGTGGAGCGCTTCTTGTCCAGGCTCGAAGGGAGGCTGCGCGGCGGCCTGAAGCTCGTGCAGCTCAGGGAAAGGAAGCTTGCGCCCGAGACGCTGCGCGAGCTTGCCCGGCGAGTCGTCGCGCTCGCCCGCAGTCACGGCGCAAGAGTGCTCATAAACGCCGATGCGGATCTCGCCCGTGAAACCGGAGCCGACGGGGTGCACCTCACGGCGGACCAGCTGCGCCGCCTTGCCGCGCGCCCCGAGCTCGCCTGGTGCGGCGCCTCGTGCCACTCACCCGAGGAATTGCGGCTGGCCGAATCGCTCGGCGCCGATTTCGCGGTGCTCGGCCCCGTGCGCGCGACTCCCTCGCATCCGGAGTCCGCGCCGCTCGGCTGGGAGCGTTTTCGCCAGACCGTCGCGGGATCGGAGATTCCCGTGTATGCCCTGGGCGGAATCATCCCGCAAGACCTGGAGCAGGCATGGACCTGCGGCGCCCACGGCATCGCCATGATGCGCGGGGCCTGGCAATCCTGAATCCTTGGGGAAGCTCCGGATGACTCAGGGCCGCTCCAGACCTTCCTCAGTCCTCCGGCCTCGCCTCGGGCGAGTCATTGTCCTCCTCGACCGGCACCCGGTATTTCTCCATGGCCCAGTCGCCAAGATCGATCAGCTTGCAGCGCTCGGAGCAGAACGGCCTGTAGGGATTCTCCGCGACCCACGCAACCTGGGCGTTGCAGCGCGGGCAGCTCACGAAACGGATCTTGCCTGCGGAATTCACAGATTGCAGAAGGTCAGTTCGAACTCGACATCGGAGTCGCAGATTCTTGGCCGCGACTCCGTGCCGAAGCTCGCGAAGCGGACGTTGAGCGCGTAGCGGTTGGCGCTGATCTCGGGTATGAACCGCGACCCCAGCGGCAACCGGATGGACACCATCTGGGACATCTTTCCCCCGAGCATCTGCGAGAACACCCCCTGACGGGCGACATGCTTCACGGGCTTGCCGCCTTCCCGAAGAAGCTTCAGCACGATCGCCACGGCGTCGCGTATCGGTCGCATCGGGGCGAACCAGGCGCGCAGATCCGTGCCGCGGCCGGCGCTCTCCCGGTGCAGCCAGAAATGGTAGGAAGGCAGGTCGAACTCGCATGCCCCACCCGGAATGCCGGTGCGCTGCTTTATGGACATCAGCCATTCGTTCTCGCGCAGATGCTGGCCGATCTTCCCGGTCATGGAAAACAGGGCGCCGCTTGCGCGTTCGATGTCCGCAAGCACGTTGTTGAGCGCGTTCT
>DATBLP010000089.1:0-1861 GCA_036555245.1 Burkholderiales bacterium | reverse complement strand
CGCCCCATTTTCGCTCCGTGACGCTGGTGCGCCACCGCCGAGCAATGTCGGGCGCTCGATGCGGGACAGGGATGCACTCAGAGGCTCGCGAGCACGTTCTGCTTTCAGCAATAATTTCCCGTCTCCTCCAAGCTCCAGCAGTCTCGATTCCGCAATGGCGCGCCTTGCCCGCACATTTGATGCCAGGATCTCACCTGCATCGCCGACGATCAATGTCGGCGAAGCCCGTGCCTCAAGGAGCCGGTTAATACGATCGAGCGCGCGACGCCGCTCCGAAATCGAAATGAGCAGAGCGAAAGCGCGCCGAAGCTCTCTTTGATAGACGGCAAGCTCCTTGCGCAAGTGCTTCAACCTGGCCGAGCCTGGAGCGCGCGATGCTACAAATAGAACACCGGGACGGTCATCTCCGATACTGAGCGTCATCTGAGGCTCGCGGGGATTGCGGCCGGAAGTAGACTCAAGGGTACCCGAAGCCATAAGGTTTCGCAGCGTAGCTTTCGCCTTTCGACCCAAACCGGCGCTGATGATTTCCACGTCGCCGCCGGGCTTGCTGCGCCAAGCGAGGGCCGCACCGGATTGCGGCAACGCCAGTACAATCGTATCGACCAGTGCCTGCCAATTCTTCGGAAATAGTTCCTCCTTAAACAAATCTTCTATGAGATATTCGTCGCTCGCGAGAGTTTTTCCAAAACGAGTGGGCATATGATGGCGTCACCGCAATTCATAGGAAGCATCGACTGCAGATTAAACGCAAATGCGCGAAGAGACTAGTGGACCGATCCCAATCACGTGCTTCCGGCCGAAGGCATTATTGGCGCCGACCTTACCGCTGTTGTCAGCAAGGCGGCAACGAGCCGAATTCCGGTCTCGATTCCTGCAATGACAACGCCCGTGAGCAGGCTGAGTTCCAGGGGGCGAGGCTGGTGCCCCGCACGTCGACCGCCTTGAAAGGTGGAGAACAACGGTGCGTGATCGTCAGATGAAAGGTGGAGGATCGTCCTTCCATCGTGAAGCGGACGTTCTATTGCCGGGCCTCACCTGACCCTGACCGCCCAGCAAGAATTCGAACCAACTATTTCCCACCGAAATCAGGTGTTCCGACACATCCTTAAGAGCGCCAGCGTGTAGCGGTTTCAGGATCAGGGAACGCAAGCCTAATAACATCAATGACTTACGAAGTTTGAGCGGCCCGAGACATGGGCGACAACCCCTTCGCACCGAGGTTGTCACCATGTCTTAGCTACGTTTTGTCACCCATGTCCCCGGAATGGACCATCTTGAAGATGGCGCACCCAAGAGGATTCGAACCTCTGACCTCTGCCTTCGGAGGGCAGCGCTCTATCCAGCTGAGCTATGGGTGCTAATCCCGCCGCACTTGATACTCCAATTGACCGCCACCGGCAAACGCTCGAAGCTCGCGCCTTTCAGCGTGACACCACCGCCAGAAGGTGCGAAAGCGGCAGGGCCATGAGCGACCCAAAGGAACCACGCCCGGGCGAAGTCTCGATCGAACTGCCGTCGAAATTCGATGCGGGGCTATACTACATCGGCCGCATCCGCACGCCCTTCAAGACGCTCGCAGAGTGCCCGAAGAACAGCCGGGAGTCTCAGGCGACCGCCACGGTCGAGCTCGATCCGGCCTATGCGGCGGGCATCGAGTGCGTCGAGCACTTCTCGCACCTGGTCCTGCTCTACTGGCTCGACGAGGCGCGACGCGACCTCATCCGCCAGGTGCCAAGGCACCTCGGCGTGGCGCGCGGCGTCTTTGCGTTGCGCTCGCCAATCCGTCCCAACCCGATCGGCATGTCCGTCGTCGAACTTTTGTCGGTGGACGGTACGAAGCTCACAGTGCGCAACATCG
>DATBLP010000025.1:0-17171 GCA_036555245.1 Burkholderiales bacterium | reverse complement strand
GCCACGCCGGTGCTTGCTTGCACCTTTGCCGGAAAGGCTACTCTCGCTCCAGATTTGCGCAAGGGCACGACCCAGATCGAGCCGGCGGCAGTCATACTGCACCGCAGGATATGGGCGTGCCTCCGCGCAAATCGCGCCGACAAGTCGGCGATTTGCAGAGGCGGTCGTCCAGTCGCCGCGCGCATAGTTCGAAGCCGAAGAGAGCCAGCCCGACGACCTAGATACGAGCGAACTGCAGCGGCCGAGCAAGGCAGCTTCGCGCACCTCGACTTTTTGTAACGCCTGGGAAATAGTTCTTTCCGGTCCCAGACCGGAGCGGGGCTGAAAGTTTTCCTAGTTCAAGCGCGCAAGTATCGCGCGCGGCGACAAGGGAGCGGGTATGGACCTGCGTGAGCTTCGTCGAAGCCGCGGAACGGTAGCGGCTGCCGCGCTTTTCGGGTTTGCGTCTCTCTTCGCGCTGCCGGATTCGGATGGAGAGAACCGCGCATGGGCACAGCAGCCTGCCCAAACCTCACCTTCCGCGCAGCAACTCGAAAGGGAATTCCAGCGCGCGCTCGATGAGTACCGAAAATCACAATCCACCGCGCAGCAGCGCGAAAGGGAGGCACAGCGCGCCGCAGAGGAGCAGCGCAGGGCGCAACAGTTGGAAAGGCAGTTGCAGCGCGCGGTGGATGAGCAACGCAAGTCACAAGCTGCTGTGGTGCCGCCGATGAGATGTACCTGCCGCCCTGCCGTTGGCGGCGAAGCGATCAGCAAACAATTGCAGCCGGCGCCGGGCGGATTGCAGACGCAAATCGAACCCCAGCCGCGACCGGGCACCGTCGGCGAGGCGATCAGCAAGCAGCTGCAACCGGCACCGGGCGGGCTGCAGACGCAGACCCAACCTCAACAGCCGCGGCCGGACTCGATCGGCGAAGCGATCAGCAAGCAGCTGCAACCGGCACCGGGCGGACTGCAGACGCAGACCCAACCTCAACAACCGCGACCGGGCTCGATCGGCGAAGCAATCAGCAAGCAGCTCCAGCCCGCGCCGGGCGGACTGCAGACGCAGACCGAACCCCAGCCGCGGCCGGGCACTGTCGGCGAGGCGATCAGCAAGCAGCTGCAACCAACGCCGGGTGGACTGCAGACGCAGACCCAACCCGAGCCGCGGCCGGGCTCGATCGGCGAAGCGATCAGCAAGCAGCTACAGCCCACGCCGGGCGGACTGCAGACGCAAACCCAGCCGCAACAGCCGCGACCGGGCTCGGTCGGCGAAGCGATCAGCAAGCAGCTACAGCCCACGCCGGGCGGACTGCAGACGCAAACCCAACCGCAACAGCCGCGACCGGGCTCGGTCGGCGAATCGATCAGCAAACAATTGCAGCCCGTGCCGGGCGGACTGCAGACGCAGACCCAACCTCAACAACCGCGACCGGGCACTGTCGGCGAGGCCATCAGCAAACAATTACAACCCGCGCCGGGTGGACTGCAGACGCAGACCCAACCGCAACAACCGCGGCCCGGCACAATCGGCGAAGCGATCAGCAAACAATTGCAGCAGGCGCCGGGCGGAATGCAGACACAGACCCAACCGCAACAGCCACGGCCGGGCACGATCGGTGAGGCGATCAGCAAGCAGCTGCAGCCGGCGCAGCAAAGTGAATTGCAGCAGCAGATGACGAACGCGGGGGTACCTGTCGGTGACATGACCGCGGAGGCGTGGCGGTCGATCCAGCAGGAGCAGGTCGAGTGCACCTGCAGGATTGAAGAAATCAGCCACAAGCTTAAAGCGGCTGCGCCGCTCGCATCGGGCGGGGCAGTGTCTTCCGCAGCTGCTTCCATCCTGGAAACTACGTCGCCGTGCATCGGCGGCACGATCGCTGACGGCACTTGCCGCTGTACGCGAGGCGAGGTTGCCAAACGTTTCTCCGACCGCACGGTATGCATGCCGGAATTGAGTTCGCCCGGTACAGGCGGGGGATCCGCGCCCAAGGTCGCCGTTCCAACGACGCCGACGACCGGCGTGTTGCAGCCGCTCCCGCCCCACTGCACCGGGGGCAGGATCGGCGTGCCGCCGAACTGCCACTGCCCCGAGGGCACGCAGTGGACCGGCCGCGCCTGCCTCCAGCTCGCAGTGAATCCGCCGGTCGATCCTTGTCAGCCTGGCTTCGTATCCTTCCTGGGGCGCTGTGTTCGGATCGGACTTTCCGAGCCGACGCGGATCGACCCGAAACCTTCGAGACCGCCGCTTAGCGGCGGCGGAACGGATGGAACGGCGAAGGTCGGCGGCCCGGCGCCGACGCCACTATCGCCGTCGACCGCGGGTGCTCCGGTCCCGTCGACCGGCGTCAGTGGCGGTGTCTTGAAGCCGGGACCCTCGGGCGCAGCTCAGGCGCTTCGATGCCAGCCTCCGCGCGTGATGATCAACCGGGTCTGCGCATGCCCGGGCGGAACGTCAGGTGTTAATTGTGAAAAGCCATATCTCCGTTAGGCGAAAGGCCGATCGATACCGACAGGCAACGCTATCTCGGCTTTCTCCACATCCCAGCCACACTGTTCCCTAAGCTATTCCCAGCACGTCAGCCGCGACAAGGCGGCTAGCGTAGTGTGCGTGGCGCCGCGGGGAGCGCGTGAAATGGCAGCTGCTGTTCGTTGGCTGTCCCTTCTTGTTTGTCTGGTAGTTGCGTCGCCGCTACTCGGTCAGCATGCGGCTCGCTGGCCGAAGGGAATCACGCTCTTCGAAAGGCAAGACGAATTGCTGGCGATCGCCGCGAGCACCAGCCTCACGACCATTCAGCATCCGCTGTTCTATTGGGCGCTCGTCGGACTCATTTCGTTTGCAGCAGGGATCTGGATCGAGTGGCTCGCGAAGAAAATCGATCAGTCGCGGCGCCGAAAGGCGCTCGGGCGAACCCTCGTGTCGCTCGCGCGGAGAATAGACAGCGCACAGGACCATCACGAGTCGAAATGGCCCTGGAGCATCCAGCATGTCCGTGTCGACTTGCAGTCGGCATTCCTGAAGACGTCGCGGCTCGGCCTCTGGGTGCCGGATCACACGATCTTCCTTCGCCGCGACGCCAACCTGTTGATCAGCTATCTGACCGTGATCGGCACCTCGCTCGCGGAGGGCCGCTTTGCTGATGCGCGGGAGGAATCGCTTCGCTGCAGAGACCTGCTCAGGGCCGAGCGCGCGCAATTGCGCACGATGGCTTCACAACTGAACGACGGCCAGCCGCCAAGGCATATCCGGGTGGTCTCGGCCAGATCGAACTAGGCAAGCGTACTTTTCGCGACGTCAGGCAGAGTTGTCTGCCTGACGGCGTCGTTTGATTCAGGTCAAGTGCCGCCTCATCCCTTCATCTATCCGGTAGAGTGTACAGGGGGTACACCATGATGCGGGCCAAATCGCTTGGCATCGCACTGACCGCCATCCTCAGCCTCGCTCCCGCTGCGGTCGCTTCCGCGGCACCGTACAGCGGGCCGATCATCGACGCGCACAATCATTGGACCCCATCGCGGACGGTCGCGAAGGTGCTGAAGCTCATGGAGCAGCACCGCGTGTCCGCGACGGTGCTGATGGCGCGGCAGTACGGCGACCCGAAGAGCAAGGTCGACCTGCCGGGCACCGACCAGATGACGCTCGAACTCGCGCAGAAATATCCCGGCAAGTTCTTTCCGCTCGTGGGCATGCAGCTTCCCATGCTCACGCCCGCGGACTGGAATCAGCCGAACGAGGGGATGGAGCGGCTCTACAAGCTAACGGCCGAAAAGCTTGCGAGCGGGCGCTTCTACGGTATCGGTGAGATCATTATCCGCCACTATCCCTACTTCAATCACCCGGTGACCGACGGCCCCAACATGGATGTGCGGAAGGAGCCGAATACGGAGCACATGCGGCGGCTTGCGGAGATCGCGATCAAGTACGACCGCCCCATGGTGATACACATGGAAGGTGAGCCCCCGCTTGTCGCAAGTCTCGATGCGTTCCTGGCGCAGCACACGGACCTGACGCTCATATGGGCGCATGCGTGCGGGCGGGTTCAACCTTCGCTCATTGAATCAATGCTCGCGAAGCACCGAAACCTCTATTGCGACCTCGCCACGATGACCAACACGTATCAGGGATACGGCTACGCGGTCGGGCGAAACTATCCGGAGCGCAAGGGCTGGCCGAGTGCTTATGCGTGGACTTACCTGATCGAGGAGAACGGCAAGTTCTTTCCGGAGACGAAGCGCGTGATCGAGCGCTTCCCCGATCGCTTCCTCGGCGTCGGCATGGACAACGCACACATGGAGATCAGTGAAGCGAGCTACACGGCGCGAATGCAGCGGTTTCGCGAGCTCCTCGGCACGCTCGCGCCGGACGTGGCGCAGAAGTTAGCGTACAAGAATCCCGCGCGCGTGTTCCGCCTGGACGTGCCGTCCGCACCAATGCGTTAAACGTCTGAGCGGATCGCTGTTCGATTTTCTCGCTCGCCGTACAGGTACAGCGACGGTCGCCCTCACCTGCCCGTCTTCACGCGCGTCCAAACGCGCGTGACCACGCGCTGCACAGCTTGCGAATAGGGCGTCGAGACGAACAGCTTCTGCATGGTCGCCGCGTCCGGGTAAATCGCGCGGTTCTCGAGGATCTCCTTGTCGACGAATTTCTGCGAAGCGAGGTTGCCGTTCGCGTAGGAGACCGCGTTGGAGTTCCGCGCCGCCACCTCGGGCCGCAAGAGATAGTCGATGAATACATGCGCCTCGGCGACATGCGGCGCGTCCTTCGGGATCGCCATGCTGTCGAACCACATGTGCGAGCCTTCCTTCGGCAACACATAATCGATGTTCACGGGCTTCTTCTTCGTTCCCTGCGCCGCCTCGCGCGCGCGCGTCCGCGCCTGCAGCACGTCGCCGGACCAGCCGACGGCGAGGCAGATCTCGCCGTTCGCAAGCGCGTTGATGTACTCGGCGGAGTGGAACTTCTTCACATGCGGACGGATCTTTGCGAGTGCCGCCCCCGCCTTCTCGATGTCGGCCGTGTTCTTGGAATCCGGGTCGAGGTTGAGCCAGCGTAGCGCGGTCGGGATCAGCTCGTCGGCCGCGTCGAGCATGTGCACGCCGCAGGATGCGAGCTTCGCGAGCAGCTCCGGCTCGAACACGATGTCCCATGTATCGAGCGGCTGGCTGCCGAGTCGCTCCTTGGCGCGGTCGAGATTTACGCCGATGCCGGTCGTGCCCCACATGTAGTTCACGCCGTACTCGTTGCCGGTATCGTAGGTCGCAAGCCGCGCCGCGATCTCGGGCCAGACGTTCTTGAGGTTCGGGAGCTTCGACTTGTCGAGCTTCTGAAACACGCCGGCCGCGATCAAACGCTGCATGTAGGTCTGCGAGGGGACGACCACGTCGTAACCGGTCTTGCCGGCCAAGAGCTTCGTTTCGAGCACGTCGTTACTGTCGAACACGTCATACACGACCTTGATGCCGGTTTCCTTGGTGAAGTCCTCGAGCACCTTCGGGTCGATGTAGTCGGACCAGTTGTAGATATTGACGACGCGCTCCTGCGCGGGCGCTTGCGCGACGAGGAAGGCGAGCGCGAGGGTAATGGCGAGGGCGACGATGAAATTCGTGACGAGACGGGGCATCGATGGAGTCCCTTTATCCCTCCCCCGCACGCGGGGGAGAGATAAAACTGATTCACCCACTCTCCGTATCGAACCCCGCCGCCTTCCAGGCGAGGATGCCGCCGGCCAGATGCGCATCATGAAAGCGCCCGTCGGCTTGCGCCCGTTGTGACGCCGTAACTGAGCGCCGCCCTGACCGGCAGTAAAAGACGACGCGCTTGCCCTCCACCTCGGGTGAGGCAGCCGGGTCGAAGCTCTGCAGCGGGTTGAGGAAGCCACCCGGAATGCGCTCCACCACGTTCTCGTGCGGCTCGCGCACGTCCACGAGCACGATCTCGCCCGCCTCGAGCCCGGCCTTCACCTGCTCGGGAGTGAGATCCTCGACCGGCGGACTGGATTGCTGGTTCATCGCACGCTCCTCACGCCGTTGATGTGGGACAGAGCGCACGCGGGGTCAAGTTACCAGGAAACAGTGATCAGGCATCAGGAGTCAGGGAGTGGTGATGCGTTGCCAACCCATGATTCCGGACGACTGATCACTGACCTCTGATGCCTGATGCCTGATTACGGCCTCACATCAAACGGCGCGGGCGGCGCTTCTTTCATCAGCGTGATGGAGACGCGGCGGTTCGCGGCGAGGTACGGGTCTTCCGGGAACAGCGGCTGCGTGTCGGCGCGGCCGGCCACCATGAAAAACTGCGTGTTGGTCACGCCCTCCTCCTGGAGGACCTGGCGCACGGCGTTCGCCCGATCGGCGGACAAGTCGAAGGCGCCGTAGCCCGGCCGCGCCGCTTGGCGCGTCGCGGCGGTGTGGCCGGTGACCGTCACCCGATAGGGCAGCTTGCGTACGGCTTCGGCGATCTTCGCGATCACGCGGCGCGTGCGCTGGTAGGGCTCCTTCGCGCCCTCGGGGAACATCGAGCGGCCGTCCTGGTCGACGATCTCGATGTTGAGGCCCTCTTTGGTTTCGGTGACAACGATATGCTTGGAGATTTCCGTAATCTCCGGCAGCTCCTGCAAAGCCTGGCGCAGCGAGGCGGCGGCAAGCGCAAACTGGCGGTCGGTGATCTCGCGCAGGCCCTTTTCGAGCTGATTGTCGAGCTGATCCGGGGTCGGGCGATCGGTCGCGAGCTCAGGCGGAATGCGCTCCGCGTTCTTGAGCCGCGGCCGCGTGGGCAGACCGTCCACTTCAACAAGGCCGGCGAGCCGATTGTCGCGTTGGGTGCCGAACGCCTCGCGCATGGAGCCGGCGACGATCTGCAGCTTCGCCGCATCCTGGGTCGAGAAGGCGACCAGCATCACGAAGAAGCTCACGAGCAGGCCCATCAAGTCGGCGAACGTCACGAACCAGCCGTGACCGCCGCCGCCGTGTCCCGCTCCCCGCTTTGCCATGTTCGCTTCCGGAGCGCCGCGTCAGGCCGGCACCGTCTCCGCCTCGGCGTGGCTTCCTTCCGGCAGGTACGCGACCAGCATCTCGCGCACGATCTGTGGGCTCTTCGCCTCGCGCAGCATGAGCACGCCGTCAATGATGAGCGTGCGGTTCACTTCCTCGTCGGCGAGCTTGCCATGCAGCTTGTCCGCGATCGGCAGGCAAAGGATGTTGGCGACGAGCGCGCCGTAAAGCGTTGCGAGCAGCGCGATCGCCATGAACGGACCGAGCTTCGAGGGGTCGGTCATGTTCGCGAACATCTGCACCATGCCGATCAGCGTGCCGACCATGCCGAAGGCCGGGGCGCAGTCGCCGATCGCGCGGTAGATCTTCTGTCCTTCGTCCAAATGCGTGAGAAACGTTTCGCGGTCGCGCGTGAGTGTCTCGCGGATGAAGTTCGCGTCGTAGCCGTCCGCCACGTAGCGTACGCCCTTGGCGAGGAAAGGATCCTCGACCTCGACCTTCTCCAGTCCAAGCGGGCCCTGTTTGCGGGCGATGTCGGCGAGGTTCGCGATTTCGTCGACGAGATCGCGCTGGGTCATACGCCGCATGGTGAAGGCGTACTTCATCCCGAGGGGCACGCCGTGCAGGATCGAGGCGAGCGGGAAACGAATAAGGGTCGCGGCGAACGAACCGCCGAAGATAACGATGATTGCGTGGACGTCGTAGAAGGTGCGGAGGTCGCCGCCCATCAGAATGAGCGTCACGACCACGGCAGCCCCGGCAAGGAGGCCCAGGCCCGTGGTGAGATCCATCGGTTTCTCCGTACGCGCTCACGCCGTCCTGGCGCGGCTCACCTGCATTTCGATTAGCGCGGAGCAGCCTAAAAGACCGTTAAGTATGCTTACCTGTCAGTTCAGGGACTGGCTGCCGAAAGTCGCTGAATCGTCAAGCAATTCCTCGACGCCCCTGCCAACCGTTCCAAATCTATCCAAGACATCTTTTGGTTACCGTGAGAGTAGGTGAGGCATTTCCAAGCATGGCATCGCCGCAAGACTGGCAGAGCTGATGGTTAGTCGCGCTGCGAACTTATAAGTTCAGCGAGCCGTGCCTTTTCTTCGGAGGTAAGCTCTATCTGCTCAAACGTTCGTCGCCGCACAAATAAAATGAGACTGAATGCGCCGATCACCAGAAGAGCCCCCGGCAACAACCACAAGAGTGCAGTGTGCCAACCAAATCGTGGCCTCAACAACACAAACTCGCCGTAACGGGCGGTAAGAAAATCTAAAACCTGCTGATCGCTGTCGCCAACCTGCAGGCGTTCGCGGACCAGAACACGGAGGTCGCGAGCGAGCGAGGCATCCGAGTCATCGATCGACTGGTTTTGACATACCAAGCAGCGCAATTCGCGCGACAGATTGCGTGCACGAGCTTCGAGCTGTTCATTGGCCAACTTTTCATCTGGCTGGACGGCGCCGGCTGGTTGAGCGCTCATCAACGCCAGGAGCAGCATGAGGCATCGCGACCAGCGCATCGAGTCACTCCGCCGCTTGTATCGCGGTCCTTGACTTCGCTGGTCTTGGGGCCCCTACACGCAGCCGGCGATCGGAAAGCGACAGCGCACCGCCGATCGCTGTGACCACCGCGCCCAACCAAATCAGCAGTACCAAAGGCTTGTGATAGAGCCTGACGGAGATCGAACCATCAGGATTAGGGTCACCAAGCGAAAGATAAAGCTGGCTGAAGCCCCGACTCAACAGCGCCGCTTCCGTGGTAGAGTTCTCGCGCGCGGGGAAACTACGTTTAGTCGGTTGCAGAACGGCGATCACGGTGCCGTTACTTCGTACAGTGAAATTTCCCGCCATTTCGCGAAAGTTCGGCCCATCGCGTTGAAAGAGACCATCGAAAGTTAGTTCGTAGCCGCGAATCGACAACGTTTGCGAGGGACGTAATGCTTCGATCCGTTCCGCACCCCATTGGCCTTCGCAAATTATACCGAGTAGTGAAACGCCGAGGCCGAAATGCGCCAACGCAGTACCCCAAGCCGACCGCGGCAGTCCTTTCGCACGAGCAAATGAGGTTCCTGCGGGTCCACGAAAGAGATACGTACGCTCGGCAATATCCGTGATTGCTCCGACCATCAAGAAGAATGCCAGTCCGATCGCAAAGAAGGCCATAAGCGATCCACGTCCAGCGACTGCAAACGCTATCGCGATCGCGAGCAGCCCGATTGCAAAGGCGCCAGTCAATCTCTGTGCAACTGCGAGAAGGTCCCCGCGCTTCCAGGTCATCAATGGTCCGAACGGGACAGCCACAAGCAGCAACAAGAAGAGCGGGCCGAAGGTCGCATTGAAAAACGGCGCCCCGACCGAAATCTTGCTGCCAGTAAAGGTCTCCAGCGCAAGCGGATAGAGTGTGCCGACGAGAACCGTCGCGCAGCTCACAGTGAGTAACAAATTATTGAGCACGAGGGCGCCTTCGCGAGAAATTGGCGCGAACAATCCGCCTTGCTTCAGCACTGGCGCCCGCCAAGCATAAAGCACCAGGCTTCCGCCAATGAAAGTGACCAGGATCAAAAGGATAAAAATGCCCCGCGTCGGATCGGTCGCGAAGGCGTGCACCGACGTCAACACTCCCGAGCGCACCAGAAACGTACCAAGGAGCGACAACGAGAAAGCAAGGATGGCAAGTAGGATTGTCCAGACCTTGAGCGCGTCGCGCCGTTCCATCACCACCGCCGAGTGCAGGAGTGCGGTACCCGCAAGCCACGGCATCAAGGACGCGTTCTCGACCGGGTCCCAAAACCACCATCCACCCCAGCCGAGCTCATAATAAGCCCAGTAGGAGCCCATCGCGATGCCGAGAGTAAGAAAAATCCAGGCCGCGAGCGTCCATGGCCGTACCCACCGGGCCCAAGCTGCGTCGATTTTTCCTTCGATCAGCGCAGCGACGGCGAAAGAGAATGAGATCGAGAAGCCGACATAGCCAAGATAGAGCAATGGCGGGTGGATCGCGAGACCAAGGTCCTGAAGGATCGGGTTAAGGTCGCGACCTTCTAACGGCACTTCCGGAAATCGGAGGAACGGATTGGAGGTGAAAAGGATGAAAAGGTAGAACGCGGCCGCAATCCACGACTGCACGCCAAGCACATTTGTCTTGAGCGCGGCGGGCAAGTTGGTTCCAAAAAACGCGATGAGCGCGCCGAACAACGATAGGATCAAGACCCACAGCAGCATTGAGCCTTCGTGATTCCCCCACACGCTCGTAATTTTGTAAATGACCGGCATAGCGGAGTGGGAATTTTCGTACACATTGGTGACCGAAAAATCCGATGTCACATACGAGATGATCATCATCGTGAACGACACGGTGACGAACGCGAATTGCGCGAGCGCCGCAGTTTCGCCGACGCCCATCAAGGTTGCATCGTGACTGCGGGCAGCAAGGATCGGGACAACACCCTGAATCAAGGCTAAGCCCAACGCCAGCACCAGAGCGTAATGACCGATCTCAGGGATCATTGGTGACGCGCCCTTTGTCTGCATACGGCCGCAACCGCGGCGTAGGCCTTCTTCCTGATTGCGTCTTCAAACCGATCCATTTCCGCAGATCCAGACAAGTGCATGCGGGAACAAAATTTCGCTCATTCGAAATCAACCGTTGACGCCGAGCCCTTTAAGCGTCCGATCGAGCTGACGGATCTTATCGGCGTCGCCAGCGAGCGCCCGGCGAGCGTCCGCGACGGCGGCTCGCGCCTTTTCGGTTTCTCCAAGCACTTGGTAGGCGCGTACGAGCCTGATCCAGCCATCGAGATCGGACCCATCGGTCTTCAGTCGCTCGGCGAGCCGGTCAACCATGCCGCGAACCATCGCGCTTTGTTGGTCGGGTGACAGTCTCGATGCCGCTTCCATATCCTCCGCGGTGGGGCCAGATTTCGCAGCAGCGACAGACTTATTCTCAGATGACTTACCCTCGACGCGAGCAAGCGCATCTCGCACGAAACCTGCCCAATGAGCGTCCGACGGCGCCTTGCCAATCAGATGGCGCCACATCTTGGCGGCATCTTCGATCCGTCCACTCTGCTCGGCCGCAAGTCCGAGATAGAACTGCGCGCTTGCATTGTCAGGTTCGAGCGAAAGGGCTCTCTCGAATGCCGCTCTTGCTTCGGGACCAACGACATCGTTGGCTGCGATTACAAGCGCCTCGCCGAAATTGGCTTGGCGTTCGGCAGTTTCACCGAGCAACCGCAGTGCGTTGCGCCAGGCGTCCGCGGCGGCGTCATAGCGCCCATATCGCATATAGATCGGCGCAAGCACCTCCCAGCCGCGGCCGTCGTCTGGATGCACATTAAGGTAGGCTTCGACTTGTGCGACCATGCGTTCAATCGAACGATGCTCCGCCGAGATGTCACTCCTTGCGGGCGGCGCGGAAACAATTCCGGGCGATCCAATCGACAGATACAGTCCGCCTGCGCCCAATAACAGAACGAGCAGCGACGCAACCGCGACCGCGCGCTGTCCCCACGACGGCGCCGTTCGGTCATCAACGAGAGACGCACTCTCATCTGCGCGGCTTGCTGCCAAGAGACGGCGCGAAATTTCTACACGGGCTGATTCAGCCTCAGCCACGCCAATAAGGCCTGTGGCTGCATCCCGATCGATCTCACTGAGTTGATCGCGATATACGGCAATACTGCCGCCCGAGTGATAGATCTTGGCGGGCCGACGCAATGGCCAGAGCACGGCCAACACTGCCGTCGCCGTCATCGCCGCCAAGATCAACCACAACGCCATAAAATCACTCTACCGCAGATTACTGCCGGAAGCCGCCCGGCGCAAAATAGCGCCGCTGAGATCTTGTTCGGCAAGCTCACCGACCCGCACTGCGGTTGACGCAAATCAATCTATCCGCCCGTGGTGAAATTATATATACGATTGATTGTTATTACTGAAGGAGGGAGAACGATATGCGGCCTCTGCTCTTAGGAATAGCCGCCCTCCTGGTTGCAGCATCAGCCTTGAACCTTCCGACCCAAGAAGCGTGCGGCCAGGGCGCCAAGGCTCCAGTCAAACGAAAGCCCCAAACGATCAGTTTTGCTGAAGATGTGTTTCCGATCTTCAAGGGGCGATGCATCGACTGCCATCAGCCTGGTGGCAAAGGATACGAAGCGAGCGGGCTAGATCTAACCACGTACGAAGGGCTGATGAAGGGAACAAAGTTCGGACCGATGGTAATTGCGGGCGATCCGGACACCAGCAATCTCATATGGCTCTTAGATTGGAGGGCAAGCCCGCAACTTCGAATGCCTCATGGCATGAAACAATTGTCGACGTGCGACCGGAGCGCAATCAGGACATGGATCCGGGAAGGAGCCAACAACAATTGACACGGGCGCATGATTTTGCGTGGAATTGCGCGGTCTGGGTAACACCAGGAGCGATCTTGAATTATTGTTGATTGTGATCCGAAGCGGGGGCATAGCATGATCGAAACTTCACTGCGCAATTTGTCGGTCCCGTTGCGGGTCTTGTTCACCAGCTTCTTGCTGATGATTGGCGTCGGCTACCTTGCCGCGCTGACGTATTTATTCCTAGTCGATGTCGAGCCGCACGCGGCCAAGGGTCAAGGACTGATTGAAGGAATTGCGGAAAAATACCACGGGGCGCCTACGCGTCTGGAAGTTGCGCTTCGTGGTGCGATGGCCGACAGGATCGGACCGGATGAGAAGGAACGCATTTATCGTTGGATTCGAAACGGTGCAAGAGCTGACGACTACGACACGGTGAAACCGGTCATCGAGGCCGCTTGCGTGAAATGCCATAATCCGACCTCAGGAGTGAAAAAGCCGAATGGCGAATCGTTGCCGTCATTCGCGACCTATGACGACGTGTTGCAAGTGGTTGAGATCGACAGGGGCCCCACGATCGCACAGCTTGCCAAGGTCTCGCACGTCCACCTGTTCGGTATCAGCTTCCTCTTTTTCGTTACCGGTTACATCTTTTCGATGAGCGAGACCGCGCCGTGGTTCCGCGCTCTAGTCATTGTGACACCCTACGCGGCCATCCTCGCGGATATCGGTGCGTGGTGGTTGACAAAGTGGGAGGCTTTCTTTGCGTGGATTGTCGTCATTGGTGGAGCATTGATGGGACTTGCGCTGGCAGTCCAAATTTTGGTTTCGCTCTGGGAGATGTGGCTGTCCGCCTTACGCGCTCGGTCGACTGGATGAGGGTGAATGAGAATCGATTTGCCGGCGGAGCCTCCGCAATGCACAGTACCCGTTGTGCTGCGGCACCAGCGAGTCGCTCGTAAAGGCATGTAAAGGCATTAGGTGCCGGTGGAGTACTGGAGATCTAGGCAACGAAAGGAGCTGTTCATGAAGAAAGCAGCGTTCGGGATCTGCACTATCCTTCTGCTGATCTCCGCCGGTTCAACTTCTGCGCAGGATGGTGCAGCGATTTACCGTGAAAATTGCGCCGGCTGCCACAACAGTATGTCCAATGCGCCGTACAAAGGCCGCAGCGTCAGTGCGCTTACTTCTTCAGTGATCGCCGGCAAGGGCGCGATGAAACCGCGCGCCGGAAAATCTTCGTTGAAGGACGCGGAAATTCGAGCGGCCGTGACCTACCTACTTAGTAAGTAGTGCTCGCATCTTGTACCTTGAGACGCCTGCGGTCGGCAGTGATATTTGCGCGACGATATTTGCCGCGCAGCCGTTTTTGTTTTTTGGCCTCAGTTGCACTGCACAATCGTCGCACGTTTGGGCAGGGGCAAACTTGATCGATGACGTGGGAAAACTAGCAATTGGCGAATGAGCCGGCGCCCAGCGGCCGTGGCAGTGTGTCCACTTTGCCACATGCGGCAAGAAGCATTGAACGTAAAGCCGCCCTGCACCTCCTGTTGTTGACAGATAGACCAGAGAAACCGACGCTCTAGCAGCAGCGAACGCGAGTTGGGGATTGGGGGGCGGCGGAATGAACCGTGCCTGCCAGGGTGGCCTAGAGTATTCATTTCGCTTTGTATCCGGCGCTTGCGTAGCCAGAACATCGGACGCTCGCGTCGCCAAATCTGCGGATTCGATCAGAACACTGACAAGGCTTGGCCGATCAGGGCTGATCGTCTTGGCGGCGCTTGGACTCTGTCAATCGGTCAGCGCTGGGGAGCCCGGTTCGTTTCAAGATTCCTATTCGGCGCTGGCCGCTTTCGTTCAGCAAATCGACGCCGACAGACCGAACTTGGTCAGAACCGTCGCGCAGGAACTCCCCAGAGAGTCCTCGGATGAAGCGGTGTCCGAATTGTCCGACTTCGTTCAGCGGATCGGCGTTGAAAAACCCAGATTGATCGCGGCGGCGGAAACATCCAAGAGCGATCCCTGGTCTACGATCAGGGCTGCAAGTCCTCGGGGCACCCCTGTGCCGCCCAGTTCCGGATCGGGCGGACCAGCTGAGGACGCTAAGTACGTCGGATCCACTGCGTGTATCGGTTGTCACGCGCCCGTGGCCCAGGAATTCGGCCACACGCTCATGGGCAAGATCGCCAAAGTCAAGAAAGGGACGATGGAGTGCGAGTATTGCCATGGTCCTGGTTCTGCGCACGTCAAGGCCGGCGGCGGGCGCGGCGTTGGAGGCATCATCTCGTTTCGGAAGGAAGACAAGAGCCGTACTGCGGCGGAGAACAACGCGATTTGTCTGGGTTGCCACGACAAGGGCGATCACTCGCTATGGCAGGGCAGCCCGCACGAGACGCGCGGGGTAGCTTGCACCAATTGCCATACAGTTATGAAGAACGTGTCGCGCAAGCACCAGCTGAAAACAGCATTTGAGCCGGACACCTGCTTCCAATGCCACAAGAACAAGCGCGCCGAGATGTGGCGAACGGCGCACATGCCCGTGCGCGAAGGCAAGATGACATGCACCAGTTGCCACAACCCGCATGGAAGCTTCTCGGAAGCTCTGTTGCGAGAGGTCACCACGAACGACAATTGTTACAAGTGCCACGCGGAGAAGCGCGGGCCATTTCTATTCGAGCACGCTCCGGTGCGCGAGAACTGCCTCAACTGCCACGATCCGCACGGCTCCATCAACGACTTCCTGCTGAAGATTTCGCGGCCGCGGCTATGCCAGCAGTGTCATAGCGCCGCTACCGGACATCCTGCCAATCCGCGCAACCCGTTCTCGGTGTTCGCAATCAACCGCGAGTGTCAGAACTGCCATTCGCAGCACCATGGTTCAAATAGCCCGTCAGGGGCCCGCTTCCAGCGCTGACGGGATGGAGCAAAGAGGCGCACGTAGTATTGGGACGCTGGCATAGAGAATTTGGGCGCATCGGAAGCGCCGTCGGAGGATGACATGGGGGTGCGCAGCGACGGCTCAAGAACTCGCAGGACGATTCTACTGTGCGGTACGCTGTCGATCGCCTCAGTGCCGTCTTTGGGAGTTCACACTGCATTCACCGCAGAATTGAATGCGGCTGCGCCAACCGTCGAGTCCGGCTGGGAATATCATGGCGAGATCGAAGCGGGAGGAAGATTCTTCATCGACCGCCCTCCGACGGGCTTTGGCAGAGCACCCGCTCCTGCCAACTGGCTCACGCCGGCGACGAGCGAGAGTCGAGCCAAGCTCGAGGAATATGGTGCGATCAAGCCGGGCTTGTTTCTTGACTATGTAAATCTGGGTTTCGCCACCAAGGACGGGCGCTACGACGCCAATTTCTGGGCGGAGAATGTCGGGCGGAATAATCAATTCTATAGCTTGGACGTGGCGAAGATCGGTGAACATTACCTGACGCTCGAGTGGGATCAGATACCCCATCTCATCAGCACCAGTGCCAAGACGATCTTCGGCGGCGTCGGTTCGACCAATCTGACCGTTGACGACACGCTGCAGACGAATCTGCAAGCCAATCAGGCAAGCGCCACTGCTGGAGGCGCGGCTGGCATTGCAGCTCGCACAGCGATCGAGGGCTTCATCAACGGCGCGGCCACCCGTCTTACCCTCGGCACCCAGCGTGATAGAGCGAGCGCTGCATATCGATACACTCCGGATTCGAGTTGGGACTTCAAAGTCGATTACTCAAATGAGCACCGGACCGGCACCCGGCCGGTTGCCATAAACTGGGGTGCTGGGTTCGCGAGCAATATCGTCGAATCCATCCAGCCGCTCGACGATCGCACTCAGAATATTAGCGCCACAGCTCAATACGTGGGTATGAGTCCTTGGGACAAGAAGTGGATCGCGAGATTCAATTACTTCGGATCCTTGTATAACAACGATCTCAAGTTTCTTGGTGTTGAGAACCCCTTCTGCCTCATCAATGCGGCCGGCTGCCCCGCCGACTTACGGCTGGCGCTGGCGCCGAGCAACAGTGCCCACGCATTCACGTACAACAATGTAGTCGATCTGCCCCGGCAGAGCCGTCTGACGAATACCTTCCAATACAACATGATGCGGCAGAACGATCCGTTCGTCAGCACCGAGACCAATGGTCTGGTCTTGCCAAATGCGTGGCCGGCCACAAGTGCGAACGCCAAAGTCAACACCTTGCTCGCCAATAGTGTGTTGACGACGCAGATCACCAAAGATCTGAAGTCGACGTTGCGCTATCGTTACTACGATTTCGACAACAACACGCCGGAATTGCTCTGGGAAAGCTATATCCGAGCCGACAGCGCAGTCTCGGGGAGTGACCGCAGAAACCTCGCGCTTGCCTACACCAAACAAAACGCCGGCGCAGAATTGAACTGGCGCGCGTTTCCTTGGCTGACCTTGGGGGGTATTTACGGTTGGGAGCAATATGACCGAACTCGGCGCGACGTGAATGTAACGAACGAGCATTGGGGAAAGATCTATATGGATGCCGAATTGTGGGGTGGCGCGCATGCGCGTGCGAACGCCATGTACGCAGTACGGCGTTACGACAAATACGACGTTGTCGCTCTTGTAGAAGATCCTGGCTTGTTATTCTCCGAAAACCTGGAGGCGATGCGCAAATTTGATATTGCCAACCGCAACCGGATCAAGGCGGAGGCCTTTGTCGATATTCCGATTGGCAACTCGATCACCATCACACCGAACTCCGGTTTGCGATTTGATTCATTCCCGACCGACGTCGTCAACCAGCTGGGTGTATCAAAGGATAATGGCTGGAACGCTGGACTTGAATTTTCTACGAAACTCGATGCCGCGAAGCGACTCATGCTTGCGTACAATTTTGAAGAACGC
>DATBLP010000023.1:0-8649 GCA_036555245.1 Burkholderiales bacterium | reverse complement strand
TCGTTCATTTCTTGGATTTTCTACTCGAGTATCTTTATGACCTCCCGCACCGGATCAAAAGCTATCGGGAGCGGAAAAATGAGAAAGAGGAATGAAAGTGGTGTCTAACAACCGGTTGCAGCCGATGCGCGGCAGGCGCGTCGCGCGCGGCTGAACCGGGACGTTAGGTGCCGGAAGAATAGCCCTTGAGTCCCACGATCTTTCGCGAGGATGGCTTCCGGTTCTTTTTCTTTTCACGCGAGGAATCCCGACTCCACGTACACGTGAATCACGCCGACGGGGAATCGAAATTCTGGCTTGAGCCCGCTATCGAACTGGCGCAGAATTATGGTCTGAACGACCGCCAGATTCGGGCGGGCGGAAGCGTTGATCCGGAAACACGAACATGACATCCGTGCTGCCTGGCGCAAGCACTTTGGACGTTGAAGTGACGAACGTCTCGACTCACGGCTTCTGGCTGATGCTAGGGGCCGAGGAGCTGTTCGTGCCCTTTTCGCAGTTTCCTTGGTTCAAAGACGCTCCAATCGCGAAGCTCACGCACGTCGAACGCCCTCAACCGCATCACCTCTACTGGCCCGACCTCGATGTGGATCTGGCCGTCGAATCTATCCGCCACCCCGAGAAGTTCCCGCTGGTGGCGCGTACCAGCATCTGACTGCGCGGTCAAAAATGACGCTCCGCGAGCGTCACCGCTCGCACGCGCATTTCACCGCGGACGTTAGGCAGCATCCAGCTCTTCTGAAAACTGGTGACAATATAGCGACGTTGATCTTCTGGCTAATTGCTGGATGTGCTGGTTTATTCATCGGAGTTATGCTCATCTACTTGTCATTCGACGAGATGCGGTTCGGTCGATCGAATCATCCGATATGGCCCCTCGTTGGCATCGGCGCCGTTTTTCTAGGGCTTACCTTTGCCGGTATCTGGCAGTGCATTCGGACGATTACCAGTACCAAGAGGCGGAACGATGCTGTCTAACAACGCGTTCGAGAGCGGCACGACTCGGCGTGCGCCTCATGGCGCGCCTCAACGCGAACGTTGGGCGTCATTGACTGATGAATTCGCCGGTCGCTGAATACGCTGGTTTCGTTGAGCACCCGCGCTACGGCAAGGGGCCGCGCTTCACGGGGCTGGACGTTGCCGGCTCCCCGGACGCAAGAGTGTACTGTCACTGGCACTCCCCTCCTGGCGTGCGCGTTCCGAACACCGCCGTCGTGGCGGATGCGTCGCGCCAGGGAAAGGCGACGCTTCATGTGACGCACTACTTCGATGCCAAGCGCGTTTGTCGCAGGTGTGGACGCCCGTTCTTGTTCTTCGCTGAGGAACAGAAGCATTGGTACGAGGAGCTGATGTTTCCACTCGAGGCTGACTGCCTAGATTGCGTCCCCTGCCGAAAGGACGAACAACGCCTGCGAGCCATCCGCCAGAACTATGATGCGCTCTTGAAGAAGACAGCGCGTACTCAGGCCGACACGCTGGAGTTGGTGGAGGCCGGCCTCTTCCTTGTCGAGTCGGTCGTATTTTCTGCCAAGCTACTGCCCAACCTACGCGGATTTCTCAAGCCTCTATTGCTTGACGCGAAAGGACCGTACTACACGAGAGCCCACGCACTTCTGTCGGCAATCAATGGAGTTGTCGAGAAATGACGTCCAACCACGCGTTCGAGCGGACGGCCGCAAGCGCGCTTCGCTTGCTCGCGGTGCCCTTCTCGCTTCGCTCGTCGGCCGCCGCTCAACGCGCGCGTTAGGCCGCTAAACCAGGAACCCCAATGCTTGCCTTCCTGAAAAGACTGGGGATTGGGTTTACTTACGGCATCGGGTTCGCGCTCGGCGTCGCAGGAATCCTGGCACTCACTGTATTCGGCGGTGCCAGCTACGTCACGTCGACAGCCGGGCGTCCTGTGTACTTGCCCTCGCCGATCCCTGGCGAGCCGCGCAGCAAACCAGATCAGTTTGTTATCTCTGACACGAGTACCGTCAAGACCCGCTGGGGCGGGATCAGCGTACTGGGCACGATCGACAACACTGGTGAAGACACGCCGCGCTATGTAAATGTCTATGCCGACCTCTTCGACAAGAATGGCAAGTTCATCTATCAGTGCATGCATCAATTCAATGAGGGTCTACGGAAGGGCCAGCGGGCGAATTTCATGATTCAGTGCCACGGAATGCCCGCAGAACTCGCGACACGATATGAAACGCACAAGGTCTATGCACGCACTTTCTAACGGAAGCGGTCCAACCGCCGCGTTTACCCGGACGGGCGCATATCCGCCGCGCGCCACTAATGCGGAACGCTAGAGCCCATGGTCGACAATGTTGATTGCTGCGAGCACGGGCCCCAGGAGGCGACCTTCGTTTGTCAGCACCTGGTGCGATCTCTCAGTACCCAAGAGCGTGTCGGATTCTTCTTCGCAAGCGAGCCACGGGGCGACGCTTGGTGCTCAGCGTGCGAGGAAGTTCGCGTGCGAGAGGGTGGCGAGTCAGGCGACTGGAACGAGCGCTCGGAAGCCTTTGCCGGCATTCAATTACTTTGTGGTGCATGCTACGACAAGGTACGGAGGCTGAATTGTGCTTTCCACGATTGACCGGTTCAAGCGGAAAGTTGACTACACGCAAGAACATCGACGCTGCGCCGCCGCTGAACCGGGAAGTCATGTTCCGAAATGAAGCTCAAGCGACTCAAGCACCAGTCCTACATCCTGTGCCATATGTTTTGCGGATGGCAGCTCTACCCGGATTGGGAAAGGCTGGCCGAGCTTGGTCCCGGAGTCCTGGAAATTGATATCTTGACAGAAACGTGCAGATTCAATTTCCAGGAGGTGCCTCGACTTTCCATTGCGAGCGCCCTACGAAACTGGTTGTTGGAAGATCTCAAAACCAACAGGATTCCGCTGGAGAATATCGAAAGTGCGAAGCTCATTGTGCAGATGCACGCAGGATTCGATAAGCGGACGGGGCTACTTAACTACCATCACGATTTCCTGCTCGAGGGGATAATTGTCGGGAATGGCAGGCAATACAAGACGAAGCTTGAAGACAAGAACGGGCGCCAGAAAATTATCGAAACATGACATGCAACTGCGCCCGATCCTCGCAAGCTGCGCTCGCTCGGGGGTGAGCACGTCGTTAGATGCCAATCATGAGCATTACCGTGGCTTCAGGTCGGACCACGTCGCTACCCCCGGTCCCGAGGGCAACGGCGTCTCGATCTACCTCACCGACCCCGAGGGCAACACTGTCGAGCTGAAGGGGCCTTCCGACGGCAGCCCCGTACCCCCGCGTGCCCCGTGACCTGGGGCGAGTAAAAAGGAATCCGCTCGCGCCCGTAGGCGCCCCCGTTGTGTCCGGCAATGATCACCCCTTCAGATGTGATCTATCAGCAGACGAAGCGCCTCAAGAGAAGCGGCGCTCCGCTGGATTCACCATTCAAGGAAATCGCCGAATGGATTGCCGCAGAGTATCGCGTGCGCGTTCTCAATGTTGTGTTCGATGCCGCCACCTACGATCGACCGCGTTTGATCGTGATTGCTGACACGCAAGGGGATGCATTGAAGTTTCAGAACAGCTCGCTCGGCGACTACGACAAGATAGTCCAGAAGCGAGTTCAAGAGCGTTTCGAGACAATTCTCGCGGAACAGGATGATCACCGTTTTAACATCGACGGGCTATTCGTGGTCTTCGCCGCGTTCGAGCGCGTCGCCAGGATCGAAGCAAACGAGAGCGTCACCAAGAACGATATGGATCAGCTTAAGGCGAAGCTGAACAATAACGATCTCTGGGGGATATCCAGATTGTTTGACACCGTGACGTTCTTCTTCTACACGGACGCGCAGGTGAAGCACTATGAAGCAGCGGGACTCCGGGATGCATATGCCGGGGAGTACGCCCGCCTCGTCCAACCGCACGATGAGTTCGGGTATCTCCGGCGCCGCGGCGTGCTGGCCTACTTTGACTCGAAGGAGAATTTTGATACGAACTACGAGAGCAACTGGTATTACTACTACAAGTGACCGGGAGGCGATGCGATAAGCGGCGTGGCCGCGCGGTCTGCCATCGTGTGGCGACTGCCACCTGCGTGGAAGCGAATCAGTTGCCGTCCGCCTCGGATTTTGGGCGCCGCATGCTTCCCGCCACCAGCCGGTACTCGAAGAGCCGGCACTCGAGCGCGCCATTGTAGAGCGGCGTGCGGCGCGAGGCCTTGAGTCCTATCAGCTTGGCGAGGCGCAGGTCGGCGGTGAGGATGTAGGCGGTCCACCCTGCGTAGCGCTGCTTCAGCGCATCGCCGAGCCTGGGGTAGAACGCTGCGAGCTCGGCGTCGTCCCCGATTCTCTCGCCGTAAGGCGGGTTCATCACCATGATGCCCTCGGCAGCGGGCGGGCCGCCGTCGAGCACGTCCATCTGCTTCAGTTCGACGGCGTCAGCGAGACCAAGCGCCGCGAGATTGTCCCGAGCGAGCGCCAGCGCGGTTCCGGACTTGTCGCGCCCATAGATGGGGAGCTGGCCCGCCCGCTGGCGCCGGGCGCGCGCTTTCTCTTGCAGCGCCCGCCAGTCGCCGGCGTCGAAGTTCGCCAGCCGTTCGAATCCGAATGAGCGGTCAAGCCCCGGCGCCGCGTCGAGCGCGATCATTGCTGCTTCGATCAGGAAGGTGCCGCTGCCGCACATCGGGTCGAGGAGGGGCGTGGGCATTGCCCAGCCAATGAGTTTCAGGATCCCGGCGGCAAGGTTCTCGCGCAGCGGCGCCTCGCCCGCTCGAGCGCGCCAGCCGCGCTTGAAGAGCGCTTCTCCCGAGGTGTCGAGGTAGAAAGTTGCCTCGTCCCGCGTGAGAAAAGCGTGAATGCGCACGTCGGGCTCGGCAGTATCCACGTCCGGGCGCCTGCCACGCGCGGCGCGAAAGGCATCGCACACGGCGTCTTTCACGCGCAGCGTGACGAAATCGAGGCTTTTCACAGGCGATCTGATCGCCGAGACGTTGACGCGAATGGTGCGGCTGACGTCGAAATGCTGCGCCCAGGGGAGAGCACGCGCGGCTTCGAAGATATCGTGTTCGCTGCGGTAGCGGGCCTGTCCTACCTGCCACAGCACCCGGCTCGCCACGCGGCTTTCGAGATTGACGGCATAGCAGAGCGCGAGGTCGCCCGCGAATGCCGCGCCGCCATCAACGGCCTCGACGTCGTGCGCCCCGAGCTTAGCTAGCTCGGCCGCGAGCACCTGCTCGAGGCCCCGCGGGCAGGTGGCGAAGAATCTCTCCATGAGCCCCGGTCAGGCGCGGGCGCGCCGGACGGGATTGCGCAGCACGCCGATGTCCTTCTGGATGACCTCGACGACGTCGCCATCCTTGAGATTCGGCTCGGTCGCGCCGTCGGTGCCGAGCCACACCACGTCGCCCGGCAGCAGCGTCATGTATTTCGAGATCTGCGAGATGTAATGCTGCGCGGAGAACAGCATCTTGTCGGTGCCGTACTCGGAGGCCGTCGCGCCGTTCACCTTGATCGTGACCGTCAGCTTCATGGGATCGATGCCGGTGGCGATGAACGGTCCCATCGGCTTGAAAGTGTCGCAGTTCTTGGCGCGCCACAGCGTGCGGTCCTGCTTCTGCCAGGTGCGCTCGCTGACATCATTGCCGAGCGTGTAGCCGAGCACGCAGGAAAGCGCGTCTTTCTCGGAAAGGTTGCGCGCGGTCTTGCCGATCACGGCCACCAACTCGCCCTCGAACTGGACCGGACCGGGGGAATCGGCAGGAATGACGATCGCCTCGCCGGTTGCAACGAGTGCATTGGCGGAGCGGTAGCCTATGTCCGCCTTCTCCGGAGGCTTGCGGTTGCCGCCCGTGCGCCGGTTGGCCCACTCGATGTGCGCGGCGCAGTTGAGCCCCGCGCAATAGAAGTTGGGCGGGATGCACGGAACCAGCGTCTTCAGTGATCCGAGAGCGTGCCGCTTCGGCGTGCTCTTGTAATCGCCGAAGATCGAGCCCTCGAGCTCGGTCACCTGGTCACCCTCGACGGCGCCGTAGAAAATCCTTCCCTGGTGCTCGAATCGTCCCAGTTTCATGATCTCCCCCTTCACGCGGTGGTCGGAAAAACGGGAAAAGGCTACGCGCTGCGGCTTCCGGACGCGAAGAACTGGTCGAGCCGGGCGGTGACCTCCTCGACCTTGATCAGATCCATGGCGTCCGGGTCGCGCACGCGGACCCCCCACGGCACCTCGTCCACGCCCGTGCCGAATTCCGCCCTCACCGCGTCCGGATAGCGGTCGACGACCCAGCGCTGGCTCAGGTATGGCCCCGTGCGAAAGCGGTTCGACGTCGCGTAGAGGCCGATGACGGGCGTATCCACGGCGGTTGCCATGTGCGCCGGGCCGGAATCCGGGCAGACCAGCACGTCCGCGCGATCGAGCAGGGCGAGAAGCTGCTTCAACGTCGTTTGTCCGACCAGATTGAGCGGTGCGCTCTTCGTTGCCAGGCGACAGATGCCCGCGGCGTATTGCGCTTCCAGCCCGGTCGGTCCGCCGGTGATGACCACGCGCGCTCCGTGAGTCTTTGCGGCATGCTCGGCGAGCGCGGCGTAGTTCTCGATGCGCCAGTTGCGATAGTTGCGAAAGCGCTGGCTCGAGCACGGGCTGATGACGAGCGTGCGGCCGCCGGGAGGGATGTGACGCAGGGCGAAAGCGCGATCGTCCTCGCTCACGGGTATGTCCCATCGCAGCAGGCGCTCGCTCACGCCGAGCGCTTCCGCGAAGCCAAACAGGCCGTCCATTACGTGCTCGCGCGGGCGCGCGGGGATGCGCGCGTTGGAGAAGAGGTGCTGGTAGTCGCGGGCGCGCGGCCGGTCGAACCCGAGCCGCACGCGGGCGCGAATCATGAGGCTGGTGAGATTCGCGCGGAGCGATGCGTGCATCATGAGCAGAAGGTCAAAGCGGCGCCCGGCAAGATGCCGGCGCAGGCCAATGAGTCCGCCCGCTCCGGCCGACTTGTCCAGCACGGCGAGCTTGACGCCCTCGATGCCCGCCATCAATGCCGCCTCGGCCCCGCCGATGACCCAGGTGAAACGGCTCCGCGGCCACGCGCGCTGCAGCGTGCGCACGACCGGCAGCGCATGACAGGTGTCGCCGATCGCGGAAAGCCGCAGGATGCAGACATCCTGCGGGGGGTGATCCCGGAATTTCTCGAGTCGCGCGGTCACGTGCGCAGCGATCGTGCGGGGGCGCCGCACGCGATAGTCCGTGATGATACGCGGCGGCGGATCGGCCCGGCGAGGGTCAGGCGGCTGAAAGGATCTGGTAGGGCGCGAATTGCGGCAGCCGGCAATGGCGCAGTCGCAGCAGGAAGGTATTGACCAGCGCGTGCTGCCCGGAGAGGCTCGCGTGACTCACCATGTCGGTAAAGACCATCCACGCCGAGAACGGCGCGAAGCGGATCTCGACCTGGCTCGATTCGTCGTCGCGGAACGCTGGCTCGTCCTTCATGTAGTTGTGGAACCGCCGCATGGTCCGGTCGTAGGGGCTGCTGTCGATCAGCATCGCCTGCGGCAGGCCTGCTGCCGAGATCGTGCGCAGCACGCCCGTGCGCAGCTTGTCGAGCGGGCCGCGCTCGAGCGAGGCGCGCCCGCGAGTATCGGGCGTGACCTGCGCCGCCCGCCCGAAGCGCGCATAGAGCTCGGGGAAGTTGCCGCGGGTCGCCCACACGCGGTCCTCGGCGGGATTGACGTTGACGAAGAACCGCAGGATGCGGTCGCCGTTGGTCGGCCCGTAGGCGCCGGCGTCGAAATGCACGAGCTCGTTGCTGGCATGCGGGGAGAGGTTGCGGCCCTTTTCCTGGATCGGGCGGAAGCTCGAGGTGCCGACGGTCCAGTCGCGCGTGATCGTGGGCATCATGCGCTGAAGAAAGCTCTCGACTCTATGGGCGTGCTGCTTGAGTATGCGCTGCGCGCGCGCCACCAGGTCGAGCTCGCCCTTCAGGCCGGGAACGCTGTCGGTCTCCGGGTGATAGCTGATGTTCTTGTTGCGCAGGCGCCCCGCCACGTCCTCGCGCAGGAACTTGAGATCGGCTTCGTCCGGAAGCTCGATGGGGCAGCGCGGGAAGTGGACGATTTCCCCGCGCTCCAGCGCATCGCCCATGACGTCGGGGGCGAGCCGGCCCAGCTCGTCTATCGAGTAGCGGGTGAGCATGGCGGCGAGTTTAGCCGCGTTGTCCTCGGCGTTCAAGGGAAGCTCGCGCGGGCGCAGGGCGGCGCGAACGTAGCCGCGAAGACGAATGCCGCGAGGGCCGGTCCCCTGGGAGTCATCCCCCCTAGAACGGCTTGACGACCGTCAGGATGACAACGGCGATGAGGATTACGGTCGGGAACTCGTTGAACCAGCGGTACCAGACGTGATCGTGGACATTGCGCTCGCGCCTGAAATCCCTGATGAGCTTGCCGCACCACAGGTGATAGGCGATCAGCACGGCCACCAGCGCGAGCTTCGCGTGCAGCCAGCCCCCGCTGATGCCGTAACCCAGCCACAGCCACGTCCCAAAGACGATGGTGAGGACCGCACCGGGGGCCATGATGCCGTTATAGAGTCTGCGCTCCATCGTCTTCATGCGCTCCCGGCCGGGGGTATCCTCGGTCATCGCGTGATAGACGAACAGCCGCGGGAGGTAGAACAGCCC
>DATBLP010000015.1:0-3847 GCA_036555245.1 Burkholderiales bacterium | reverse complement strand
CATCTATAAAGCCCGGCTCTATGCCGCGCGGCTCCGTGCGCAGGGATCGATCGAGGTCCCGGCGCGCGCGACCTTCGAAGATGGCACGAGCCGCTACAAGTGGGGTACGGCGCGCCTTGTGCTCGGGGTCAGCGACCCGCTTGGTATCCGCGCCGCCTCCGGCACGCACGCGCTCGCCCCGGGCGCGGCCGACGCCGCTGTTGCCGCCGGTCTGCACAGCGCCCTGAAGGACTTCGAGTTCTCCAGGAAGATCGATTTCTCGCTCGACCTGGAGCTCTGCGGCTCGGAAGCACTCTCCCTTGCACCGCTCAACGCCGATACCACGGTCGCGATGCGGGCCAACTGGCCCCATCCCTCGTTCCAGGGACGCTTCCTGCCCGCAACGCACGATATCCGCGCCGACGGCTTCAACGCGCGCTGGAAGGTGTCGCGCCTCGCCGCGCAAGGGACCGGGGATGCCGGAATTTCGGTTTCGTTCATCGAGCCGGTCGGCCTCTATCGACAGCTCGAGCGCGCGTCCAAGTACGGCTTCCTCTTCATCGGCCTCACCTTCGGCGCGTTCCTCGCCTTCGAGCTGCTGCGCCGGCTCGCGATCCACCCGATCCAGTACGCGCTTGTCGGCTTCGCGCTCGCAATGTTCTTCCTGCTTCTCACCGCGCTCTCCGAGCATGTCGATTTCGCCGTGGCCTACGCCGCCGCGACGCTCGCCTGCGTCGGCCTGACCTCCGCGTACCTTGTGCGCGTCCTGCGCAGCGCCCGCGCCGGCCTTGCTTTCGGCGCGGCGCTCGCCGCGCTCTACGCCATGCTCTATGCGCTGCTCAAGGCGGAGGACTATTCGTTGCTCGGCGGCTCGCTGCTGCTTTTCGGGCTGCTCGCTGCGGTCATGCTCGCCACGCGCGGCGTGGACTGGTACGCCATCACGGCGCGCGCGAAACCGACCTGAAGGACAGGAGCCCGAGCGGCGCCCGGAGCGCTATCCTCTCCCCTATGCGAATCCGGGCGCCGCTCCTCTTGTGCCTGCTCCTCGCCGGCTGCACGTATGCCGTGGACGAGAGCCAGCTCGAAGCCAACATCGTGCGCCCGAGCAACTTCAAGGCCGGCTCGGGCGTGATCCAGTGGGTCGGTGTCCTCCCCGGCGCGCGCGCGCCGGGCACCGGCGCCGACGCCAAAGGCGAGCGCCCCGACCGCAACCTCTACCGGCTGTACCTGCTCATGGACGGTGACGGCTTCCAGACCGTCGACGTCGACAGCAGCCGCTTTCTCGCTGGCGAAGCGGTCGAGCTCACCAATGACGGGCGTGTCGTGCGCGTAAGCGGCACCACGCTGAACGAGCTCGTCAGGGGAAATCGCTGACTGCGGGCTCTACTGCAGGTCGATGACGAAGAGCCGGATGATCTTCTCGAGCTCGTCGCGCGCCGTCATGATGCGGCAGCCGATCCGCGTCGCCCGTCTGCCGTCGGGCAGCATGGCCTGGATGACCTTGTCGACCTCGAGGTCGACCACCAGAGATTCGCGCTCGTTCGGGCGAAGGCGCGCGCCCTTGAGCCGCGTGCCGTCGCAGACCGGGATCGCCGGATCGCCCAGGATGAAGGCCTTGCCGTCCAGCCCCACGTCGACGAGCTTGGCGCCGAACGACTGCAGCCCCATCCGCAGGTCGCAGCGCACGTCGGCTTCCCTGGGAAGCTGCGGGCGCGCCGGGAACTGCCGGGGCTGCGCGGCGAGCACGACCGGCGGGGCGCTCATCCGGATCGCCGGCTGGCCCGAATGCGCGGCGTGGCGTGGCTTGGAGCAGGCGAACGCGAACTGCGCGCCGCGATGGTTGCACCTGAAGGCGACCGTAGGCGCGGCGAGCACCGCCGAGTTGGCAGGCTTGTGGTCGGAGTACGCCAGCATGACCTGCTGCTCGGTCGCGTCGACCGACACGACGCGGGAGAGAAACATCAGTTTGTTCGGCAGATGCGCCGTGACGGCATCGCCGTCATCGACGATCGAGCTGAGGATGCGTTCGATCTCGATGCCCGACCTTACGAGAAGCCGCCCGGTCGTGGAGAGGCGAGTGGCAATATCCGGCATGTCGGGAACATGCTGCGCGCCGAAAATCGTCACCGCAATGAACGATTGCGCAGCCTTTGCGCCCGATTGCGCCGCAGGGCGTGATGTTGTGCCTGACGCCGGTTCCGACCTCTGTCCGAGCGCCAACTTTTTTTGTCACCCGGCTCCAGCGAAAAGGTGTTGACTTTTGCACGCGCGATGAGCAGAATGCGCGCCCTCTTACATTGAGGCATTGAATGCAACTTCATACGAAACCGATTGCGATGGATCGCCGCTCCCGCGGCGAGGACCCTGCGCGTTCGGACGCGGAGGACTGCTAGCGCAATAGCGCTCGCTCCCCCGAGCCCGGACCGCGCAAGCGCTCCGGGCTTTTTTGTTTCGCGAAGCCCGGCTTTGCACCCTCGAGGTGCCCGGGCTTTTTTGTTTTCGTGCCCCGCTGGCGGAAGACGGGATACGCGCGTGTCTCAGAAACACGATGTTCCGGGTTCGAATCCCGGGTGGGGTACCAGCTCTTTGACAACTTGGATGTGGCAAAGCGTCCCCGCCGCGCGCGCTGCGAGTCGAGCCTCGCGGCCCGCGCGGCGGGGTGGCGTGACACCCATGATTTCTTCTCGCTGTAGCGCAGCAGGCCAGCGCGCGTGGTTCGGGACCACGAGACCGCAGGTTCGAATCCTGCCGGCGAGACCACCGATACCCCCGTGGCTCAGGGCACTAAGAGCGCGCGGTTACGACCCGCGAGGACGAGGGTTGGAATCCCTCCGGGGGTGCCCATTTGTGCAGGCACAGCTCAAAGCCAGAGCACGACAGTGCCAACGTCGGCGCGCGAGTTGGAATCTCGCTGCCTGCTCCCGGGGATGTAGCTCAGTCGACAGAGCGATCGCCTTGCAAGCGAAGGATGCGGGTTTGAATCCCGCCGTCTCCACCAGTTCGAAGGCGCCGTAACTCAGTAGCGAAAGAGTGCCCGCTTGTCGAGCGGGAGGTCGCGGGTTCGAGTCCCGCCGGCGTCGCCAATTTTTCGTGTTCCTCCACTTACGGCGCGTAACTCAATGGGACCAGAGTAGCTGACTCTTAATCAGAAGGTTGCAGGTTCAACTCCTGCCGCGCCGACCATCTTCCCAGCGCTCGGTTAGCTCAGTCGCGAAGAGCGCCTGTCTTACAAACAGGAGGCCGGTGGTTCGATCCCATCACCGAGTACCCATTGCCGCTTCTCTAGCTGGTCTGGTGACAGCGCCGGCCTGAAAAGCCGGAGAGCTCCGTTCGAAACGGAGGGGAAGCACCAGTGAACGCCGGTCTAGCTCATCGCTGATAGAGCACCCGCTCGATAAGCGGGAGGTGCGTGGTTTGAGTCCACGGGCCGGTACCAAACTTCTTGTCCAGTAGCTCAACCGGTGGAGCGGCGCCCTGTTAAGGCGAGGGCTGCAGGTTCGAAGCCTGCCTGGACAGCCAGTTCGATGGAGATCTTGGTGTAACAGCAGCATGGCGGGATGTGACCCCGCCGGTGCCGGTGCGAGTCCGGCAGATCCCCCCCAAAGCTTTGCCACATCCGTAGTCGCAGGAATTCTTCGCAAACGCGAAACACCGCAGCGGCGGAGGCTCGTGCCGTCCTCCCTGGCGCGCCGCCTGAAACATCGGAAGGGCGCGTACCGCGGCGCGAGAGCGATGAATGTTGGCCGGGCGAGTTAGCTCAGGCGGTAGAGCGCGGTCCTCATGAGGCCGAGGTCGGGGGTTCGAGCCCCTCACTCGCCACCATGGATAGCTCAGTCAGGTAGAGCGATCGACTGCTAATCGATACGTC
>DATBLP010000012.1:0-12389 GCA_036555245.1 Burkholderiales bacterium | reverse complement strand
GCAAGGGCACGCTCTACGTCGCCGAGCGCCACCGCATCACGCGTTATGACGGGATCGAGAACAACCTGGACAATCCGCCCGAGGGCAAGGTGGTGATCGACGGCCTCGATCCCCAGAATCAGCCCGGCCACTTCTGGAAATTCCTCGCGCTCGGCCCCGACGGCAAGCTCTACTACAACGTCGGCGCTCCCGGCAACATCGTCATGCCGGGCTACTTTCAGGGGACGATCAGCCGGGTCGATCCCAAGAGCGGAGTCGCAGAAACCGTGGCGCAGGGCGTGCGCAATTCGGTCGGCTTCGACTGGAACCCGAGGACCAAGCAACTCTGGTTCACCGAGCACGGCCGCGACTGGCTGAGCGACGACGCGCCGTCCGACGAGCTCAACGTCGTCAAGACCAAGGGCGAGCACTTCGGCTATCCGTTCTGCCATCAGGGCGACACGCTCGATCCGGAATTCGGCAAGAACCGCAGTTGCAAGGAATTCACCCCGCCGGTGCTCAAGCTCGGCGCGCACGTTGCGCCGCTCGGCATGCGCTTCTATACCGGCAACATGTTCCCGGCCCAATACCGGAACAGCATCTTCCTTGCGAGGCACGGATCGTGGAACCGCACGACCAAGCAGGGCTATGACGTGATGCGGGTCAGCTTCGACGCCAACGGCAGGCCGAAGATGGAGCCGTTCCTGACGGGTTTCCTCACCGACGAGAAGGCGGATCCGCCGATGTGGGGCCGGCCTGTGGACGTGCTGGTGACGAAGGACGGCTCGATGCTGGTTTCGGACGACTACAACGGAATCATCTACCGCGTCAGCTACGGCAAGAAGTGATCGGTATCTTGCGTCATGCGAGCGCGGCGGCTTCGGCCGCCGCGCTTTTCGCCTGGGGCGGCGCGTCCGCGGCCGACGCGCAGCTGTGCGCCGCCTGCCATGGCCCTGAAGGGAACTCGGTCATCCCCGCCAATCCGTCCCTCGCCGGGCAGCCTGCGCAATCCATCTCGATGCAGTTGTACCAGTTCCGGGAAGGCAACCGCAAGGACCCGCAGATGACGCCGATGGCGGCGAATCTCAGCAACAGGGAAATGAACGAGCTGGCGGAGTATTTTTCGAAGCAGAAGGCCGCGCTGCCGACGCACAAGACCGTCCCGGAAAATGCCGCAGCCGGGCCGAAGCTCGCGCGGCAGTTCAACTGCGTTCAGTGTCACGGCCCGCGGCTCCTCGGCCAGCAGCACATCCCCCGCCTTGCCGGCCAGCAGCACGGGTATCTTCTCGCGCAGCTGCGCAAGTTCAAGGCGCAGACTCGCGCGGATCTCGACGGCAACATGACTTCCGCCGCGCAGCCGCTCGCCGACAAGGACATCGAGATCCTCGCCGACTACCTCGCGGGCCTGGACCCGCAATAGCTCCATGTCCGCGCTGCCGCCTTTTCATCTCGCGTTCCCCGTGACGAGCCTCGCCAAGGCGCGCGCCTTCTACGGCGGGCTGCTCGGTTGCCGGGAGGGGCGCAGCAGCGAGAACTGGGTCGATTTCGACTTCTACGGCCATCAGATCGTCGCGCACCTCGCGCCGGACGAGGCCGGTCATCGCGGCACCAGCGCCGTCGATGGAGACAATGTTCCGGTGCGGCATTTCGGCGCGGTGCTGTCGATGGACGAATGGCAGCGGCTCGCGCAGAAGCTCAAGGGCGCGGGCGTGAAGTTCGTCATCGAGCCGCACCTGCGCTTCCAGGGGGAGGTGGGCGAGCAGGCGACCATGTTCCTGCTGGATCCCTGCGGGAATGCGCTCGAGTTCAAGGCTTTCAAGGACATCGGCCGGCTGTTCGCGAAGTGAGAGGGTCTACTTGGCGCCTCTCGGCGCCGCGCGTATAGTCCGCAGGAAAACGAACAGGGGTCTACCCCTTCAGCACGCTCCAGGGACCGAAGATTTCAAAGGAGGAAATTCGATGAGACTTCTTGCATCCGCGGCGCTTGCCGCAACACTTGTGCTTTCGGGCAGCACCTTGGCCCAGGAAAAATACAGCCTGTCGATCGCCACCGGCGGCACCGGCGGCGTCTACTATCCGCTCGGCGGCGGGCTCGCCAACGTCCTTTCCAAGTACGTCCCCGGCCTGCAGGCTACAGCCGAAGTGACCGGCGGCTCGGTCGACAACCTGAAGCTGATCGCGACCGGCAAGCCCTATATCGCGTTCTCCATGGCGGACGCCGGCCAGGATGCCTACCGCGGCGAGGACAAGTTCAAGGGGACCAAGGTCCCGCTCAGGACGCTCATGGTGCTCTATCCCAATCGCATGCATGTCGTGACGATCGAAGGCACGGGCATTGCCAAGATGGCCGACCTGAAAGGCAAGCGCGTTTCGACCGGATCGCCGGGAAGCGCCACCGAAGTCATGGCCTTCCGCGTGATCGAGGCGGCGGGCCTCAACAGGGATGAGATGAAGCGCGAGCGGCTCGGTGTCGCCGAATCGGTGAACGCGATCAAGGACCGCAAGATCGACGCCTTCTTCTGGGTGGGCGGACTGCCGACCGCGGCGGTGACCGATCTCGCGAACACGCCCGGGATCAAGATCAAGATGATCGATCACGCCTACACCGTCGCCGCGATGAACAAGAAGTACGGTCAGCTCTACGTGCAGGATGTGATTCCGAAGGCGACCTACAGGGGCATGGATGCGGACAATCACCAGGCTACCGTGTGGAACATCCTCGTTTCGCACGAAAAACTCAGCGATCAGAGCGCCTACAACATCGTCAAGACCATCTTCGAAAGGCGCGATGACCTCATTGCCGTGCACAAGGAGGCGGCCAATTTCAAACTGGAGAACCAGAAGGCGGCGGCTTCGCCGATCCCCTTTCATCCGGGGGCGGTGAAGTATTTCGCCGAGCGGGGAGTCAAGCTGCAATAGCGACCGGGCAAGCCGAGAGCCCCACCCTGCAACGGGTGGGGTTTTTTGTTTGTGCGGCACGGTGGCGTGCTAGCATTGCCGCCGAGGAGGGCGGATGAGCGAGATCGCGAGGCCGGCCGATGAGTCTGTCATCGATGCCGAGTCGCTGAAGAAGGCCGAGGAGTTCATCGAGGAGGAAGAGGGCGCGAGCAACAAGTTGCGCGGCGCGCTCGGCGTGTTCGTCGCCGCCGCGGCGATCCTGATGTCGCTGTTCCACCTCTACACCGCGTACGCGATCGTTCCGGCGCAGGCCTTGCGCCCCGTGCACGTCGGCTTCGTGCTGTTCCTCACCTACCTGCTCTTTCCCGTGGCGAAGCGCTACCGCCACCGCATCATGTGGTGGGATTGGGCCGCCGCGTTCGCCGCCGTTGCGGTGATCGCCTACATCCTCCAGGGCGGCGACGACATCTGGGACCGCAACACTTCGCCGGAGAACTGGGACATCTTCTTCGGCGTCGCCTTGATCCTCCTGATCCTCGAAGGCATGCGCCGCGCCTCCGGCTGGGTGATGCCCGCAGTCGTGGTCGCCTTCATTCTCTACGCGTTCGTCGGCGAGCTTCTGCCGGGCTCGTGGGCGCATCGCAGCTACGAAGTCGGTCGGCTCGTGGGACATCTGTACATGACGCTCGAAGGCATTTTCGGCGTCGCCGTGGATGTCTCCTCTTCGCTCATCATCCTGTTCACGATCTTCGGCGCATTCCTGCAGTATTCCGGCGCGGGCAAGTTCTTCATCGACTTCTCGTTCTCCGCGATGGGCGGGAAGTCCACCAGCGCCGGCCGCACCGTAGTGCTCGCCTCGTTCCTGCTCGGCGGTCCGTCGGGGAGCGGCGTGGCGACCACGGTGACGCTGGGCTCGGTCGCGTACCCGATGCTCGCCAAGGCCGGCTACGGCAAGAACGCGGCGGGCGGGCTGCTCGCTGCGGGCGGCCTGGGCGCGATCATCTCGCCGCCGGTGCTCGGCGCGGCGGCCTTCCTCATCGCCGAGTTCCTGAAGATCTCCTACCTCGACGTGCTTTTGATGGCGACGATTCCCACCTGCCTGTATTACTTCACGCTGTTCCTCATGGTCGAAATCGACGCGCGCAAGTTCGGCATGCACACAGTAGCGTTCGAAAAGCTGGAGTCGCTGTGGAGCCTCACGAGGCAGTACTGGTTCCATTTCCTCTCGCTCGTGTCGATCGTCATATTCATGCTCTACGGTTTTTCTCCGGTGCTGTCCGTGTTCTGGGCGACGGTGGCGTCCTTTGCGACGAGCTTCCTGCACCGCGATTGCGCGATGTTCTCCTACGATCTGTTGCGCGGACGCGAGCCCTTGATGAAAGGAATCTTCCGGTCGAAGTTCTTCAAGGCGCTCGAGTCGGGCTCGACCAGCGTGTTGAACGTCGCCACCACCTGCGCAGGCGCGGGCATCATCGTCGGCGTAGTGACGCTCACGGGACTCGGCCTCAAATTCAGCTCGATCATCATCGAGTACGCGGGAGGCTCGCTGCTGCTGACGGCGATCTACACTTCGCTCATTGTCTGGATCGTCGGTCTTGCCGTGCCGGTTACGGCTTCTTACATCATCTGCGCGGTGATCGCGGCCCCCGCGCTGATCAAGCTCGGCGTGCCGGATTTCGCCGCGCACATGTTCATCTTCTACTACGCGGTGCTCTCCGAAGTGTCTCCGCCGACCGCACTCTCGCCTTTTGCGGCCGCGGCGATCACGCGCGGCGACCCCTACAAGACCACTCTGCAGTCCTGGAAGTACACGATGCCTGCGTTTCTCGTTCCTTTCATGTTCGTGCTCGATCCCTCCGGGACCGGGCTGCTCCTCACCGGATCGATGAAGACCCTCGGCAACGCCGACTGGGGCTCGATCGCGCTTGTGACCATCACCGCGGCGCTCGGCATCGCTGCGCTCGCGGGCGGGGTGCAGGGATGGCTGATCAGGCGTACGACCTGGATAGAGCAGTGGATGTTGATCGCTGCCGGGATTGCGCTCGTCTATCCCAGAGCGCTGTTCGACGTCGTCGGCATCGTACTCGTCGTATTGGTCCTGGCGCTCCAGTTTCTGCGGCGGGACACTGCGGCCGCCAAGGCCTGAACAGCCGGCTCAGGGGTCTCGCAGGCGGCGCTCGCCTGAACTATCATGGCAGGCGGTCCTCCCCATGCGAACGAACATCGGACAGTTTCAGGCGATATTGCAGACGCCGTTTTCCAGGCTGGGCGTGCGGGCGGACAACGACCGGCTCGCGGAGATCGTTTTCCTCCGCGGCCATGGGCCCGCGCTTGCACCGCAGAACCGCCTCGCCGAGCGCACCTGCGGCCAGATCGAGCGCTATATCCGCGATCCGCAATACCGGTTTGATCTGCCGATCGAACCCCAGGGTACGGCGTTTCAGCGCCGCGTCTGGACGAAGATCGCCACGATCGGCGCAGGGCGCACGCGAAGCTACGGCGAGATCGCCCGCGAGCTGAACTCTTCGCCGCGGGCCGTGGGCCAGGCCTGCGGCGCCAACCCCTTGCCTCTCGTCGTCCCCTGCCACCGCGTGCTCGCGGCCCGCGGGCTCGGCGGCTTCGCGCACCACAGCCGAGGGTTTCCCCTCTCGGTGAAGCGGTGGCTGCTGGTGCACGAGGGCGCCGCCGCCGCATGAATCCGGCGAACGCGGCCCTGCTCGATGAATTCTGCGATGCCGTGTGGCTGGAGGACGGTCTCGCCAAGAACACCCTCGAATCCTACCGGCGCGACCTGAGGATCTTCGCCGAGTGGCTCGAAGGGCAGGGCCGGGACTCATTGCTCTCCGCGAGCGACGCGGACCTTGCCGGGTACTTCGCCGCGCGCAACGCGCGACGCGCTCGCCGCGGCAAGGCGGGCATACGCCCGAGCACGCAGGCGCGGCTGCACTCGAGCCTCAAGCGCTTCTATCAATTCGCGCTGCGCGGGCGCCGCGTCCGCACCGACCCTACGCTCAATCTCGATCCGCCCAAGCGCCCGCAGCGCTTCCCCAAAACGCTGTCGGAGGCGGATGTGGAAATATTGCTGGCGCAGCCCGATCCCGATACGTCTCTGGGCTTGCGCGACCGTGCGATGCTGGAAGTACTCTACGCGAGCGGGCTTCGCGTCTCGGAGCTGACGCGGCTCAAGCTTGCCGAAGTGAGCTTCGACATGGGCGTCGTGCGAATCTTCGGCAAGGGCTCGAAGGAACGCCTCGTGCCGCTCGGGGAGGAGGCGCTCGCATGGCTTGCGCACTACTCAAGAGAAGCCCGGCCAGCGCTGCTGCGGGGTCGGGAAAGCGACTTCATGTTCGTCACCGGGCGCGGGACCCCCATGACGCGGCAGGCTTTCTGGCATCTGATCAAGAAGCGCGCCGCAGCGGCGATTCCCGGAAAACCCCTTTCGCCTCACACGCTGCGCCACGCATTCGCAACGCACCTCCTGAATCACGGAGCCGACCTGCGCGTGGTGCAGATGCTGCTCGGCCACGCCGACATCTCGACCACCCAGATCTACACGCACGTGGCGCGCGAGCGCCTAAAGGCGCTGCACCAGAAACACCATCCACGCGGGTGATCGGGCGCCGGCGGCGCCCACGGTCTGGATATCTATGTCAGGCTTCGCTCGATCGTCACGCCCACGTACTTGGCGTCCCGCAGCACGCCCAGCTTGGAGACGCTCACCTTGACGCGCGGCGCCTTGAAGTCGGCAAGTATCATCTCGGCAACCCGCTCGGCAAGGCTCTCGACAAGGCCGAAGCGTTCCCGGGAAAGGAGCGCGCGGATGTGTTCGGTGACTACCGCGTAATCCACGGTGTCGGAAACCTTACCGGTCTTGAACACTTTCTGGCTCGGAACGGCGATCTCGAGATCGATCTCGACGGTCTGCGGGGCGACTTTCTCGTGGCGATAAAGACCGATCCAGGCCTCGAGCCGCAGCTGTCTGATGAAAATGGTGTCCAAAATGCAGTAGGGTTAGACTCTGCCCGCAATTCTAGATGAACCCCATGACTACCGCAGCGTTCATTCTGGTCGCCTACCTTGTGGGGTCCTTGTCCTTCGCCGTGATCGTCAGTCGCGCGTTCGGGCTCCCCGATCCGCGCACCTATGGTTCGGGCAATCCAGGAGCGACCAACGTGCTGCGCACCGGCAGGAGGTTCGCCGCATTGCTCACGCTCATGGGCGATGGCGGAAAGGGCTGGCTGGCAGTATTTCTTGCCGAGCGCTTTTCCGCCGATTACGGCGTTGAGCCTGCGGGCGTCGCAGCCTGCGCGGCGGCGGTGTTTCTCGGGCATCTGTTTCCCCTGTTCTTCGGCTTCAAAGGGGGCAAGGGAGTATCGACCGCGGGAGGAATCCTGCTCGCCGTTCACCCCGGGATTGGTCTGGCAACGCTCGCGACCTGGATCATCATCGCCTTCTTCTTCCGGTATTCATCTCTCGCGTCCATTGTCTCGGCGGTGTTTGCACCGGTTTTCGCGTCTTTCCTCCTGTTGCTCGGGGTGGCCTATGCAGGAGGCCCGGCGATGCTGTCTGCCATCGTCCTGATGTCGGCGCTGCTGGTGTGGCGCCACAAGTCCAACATCCTCAACCTCGCCGCCGGCAAGGAGAGGCGCATCGGCGAAAAGCAAGATTCCGCCGGCACGTAGGCTCAGAGGGGCTGGACGCTCGCGAGATCCCAGCGCGGTCTGATGGTAAAAGTCCTCGAGACGCTGGCCGGCCCTCCAGCCTTCAGCCTCAGACATCCGGCGAGAGCGATCATTGCGCCATTGTCGGTGCAGAACTCCAGCGCCGGATAGAAGACGCGAAAGCCCTCCCGCGTTGCCGCCAAATCGAGCAGGGTGCGCAGGCGCAGGTTCGCCCCGACGCCTCCCGCAACCACGAGCCGCTTCAGATCCGCGCGCTTGAGCGCGGCGACCGATTTAGCCACGAGCACTTCGGCGACGGCTTCCTGGAACCCTGCTGCGACGTCTGCGTTGGTCTGCGGGCCGGGCGCGTGCCGGCGAACGAGTGTCACGACCGCGGTCTTGAGGCCGCTGAAACTGAAATCGAGATCTCCGTGCTTCTCCATCCGATCGAGCATCGGGCGCGGGAACGCGTAGCGATCGGGCCTGCCCCGTTCGGCGAGGCTGGCAAGCGCGGGCCCTCCTGGGTAGCCGAGGCCGAGCAGCTTCGCAATCTTGTCGAAGGCCTCCCCCGCGGCGTCGTCCAAGGTCTCGCCGATCATCTGGTAATCCCCGACGCCCGCAACTTTCATGAGTTGAGTATGGCCCCCGGACACGAGCAAGGCGACGAACGGGAACGCGGGCGGCTCCTTCTCAAGCAGCGGTGACAGGAGGTGTCCCTCCAGGTGGTGCACGCCGATCGCCGGGATTTCCAGGCTGAATGCGAGGCTGCTCGCGACAGCCGAACCCACCAGCAGCGCTCCTGCAAGGCCGGGACCCTGGGTGAAGGCAACCGCGTCGAGATCGGCTTCCGCGATGCGGGCTTTGGTCGCGACTTGGCGGACAAGGGGCAGCAGACGGCGGATGTGGTCGCGCGATGCGATTTCAGGCACGACACCTCCGTAGGGCGCGTGCAGCGCAATCTGCGAATGCAAGGCGTGCGCGAGCAGGCCGCGGCTACTGTCGTACACCGCAACGCCGGTTTCGTCGCAGGAAGTTTCGATGCCGAGAACGAGCATGGTTCTTGGATATTCTGCCGGTCCGCCGATCCGTTGTCAGGCCCACCCGGACCGTTGGTTCCTGTCCCCTGGACCGGGCGTTTCTGTTACAATGCGCCCCCTCGAATCGCCGCCAGGAACAGGTTCCATGCCGACCGTACGTGTTAAGGAAAACGAGCCATTTGAAGTGGCGCTGCGCCGCTTCAAGCGAACCGTGGAGAAGACCGGGCTCCTCACCGAGCTTCGTGCCCGCGAGTTCTACGAGAAGCCTACCGCGTATCGCAAGAGAAAGCTGGCTGCCGCCGTGAAGCGACACTTCAAGCGCTTGCGCAACCAGACGCTCCCACCCAAGCTGTACTAGGAAGCTCAGGTCAGGATCTGAAGGGCCGGACAGGCGAACCCTGTCCGGCCTTGTATTTTTTGGGCCCCGAGCCCATATAATCTCATTGAATGTTCGCCTCCATGTCCCTCAAAGCCCAGATCACCGAAGACATGAAGACCGCGATGAAGGCCAAAGAGGCCCGGCGGCTTTCGGCGATCCGTCTGTTGCTCGCCGCGGTCAAGCAGCGGGAAGTGGACGAACGCAAGGATCTGTCCGATGCGGAAGTCGCCGCCGTCATCGAGAAGATGATCAAGCAGCGGCGCGACTCGATATCGCAGTTCCAGGCAGCCGGCAGGCAGGACCTCGTGGACAACGAGACTTTCGAGTTGAACCTCCTTTCCGGCTACTTGCCGAAACAGTTGACCGACGCCGAGATCGCAAAGGAGGTAAGCTCAGCCATTGCGCAGACCGGAGCCAAGAACGCCGCCGACATGGGCAAAGTGATGGGGCTGCTGAAGGGCAAGCTGGCGGGGCGTGCGGATATGAGCAAGGTTTCGGCGCTGGTAAAGACGAACTTGACGGGCTGAGTCCTCCAACGACTTACGCTCCGGGAATTTCGCCTAAGACTCGAGCCGTGAGAGCGGCGGCAGCCGCGATTTTGCGCGGAGCTCGGCGGGTTTGCGCTCCGCTTGATGGAAAAGAGCCTTGATTCCGGATTCGTTCAAGCAGGATTTGCTCCACCGCGTCGATATCGTAGGCGTGATCGAGCGCTACGTGCCGCTCAAGAAAGGCGGTGCAAACTATCTTGCCTGCTGCCCGTTTCACAACGAGAAGACACCTTCGTTTACCGTAAGTCCGACCAAGCAGTTCTATCACTGCTTCGGTTGCGGCGCGCACGGGAACGCGATCTCCTTTCTTATGGAGTACCAGGGTCTCGGGTATGTAGACGCGGTGAAGGACTTGGCGCAGTCGGCGGGCATGAAGATGCCGGAATTCGAGCCGCGGGCGAAAAGCATGCAACAGGGTCCTGACCTCTACGAGATCATGCAGCGGGCATGTGACTACTACCGCGAGCAGCTGAAGTCCGCGCCGCGCGCGATCGACTACCTGAAAGGACGGGGTCTGAGCGGAAAGATCGCAGCGCGATTCGGGATCGGCTACGCCCCCGAGGGCTGGCAGAATCTGGAAGAAGTGTTTTCCGACTATGGCGACAAGGCATTGAAGGACGCGGGACTGGTGGTCGACGGTGAGGGGGGGCGGCGCTACGATCGATTCCGCGACCGGATCGTTTTCCCCATTTTGAACCAGCGTGGATCGGTGATCGCGTTCGGCGGACGCACCCTCGGCGAAGACCAATCCGCCGGACGGGAGGCGAAGGGGTCTTTCGGGCCGAAGTACCTCAACTCGCCGGAGACGCCCTTGTTCGAGAAGGGGCGCGAGCTCTACGGTCTGGCGCAGGCGCGTGCCGCGATTCGCGCCGCCGGCCGCGCGATCGTGGTCGAGGGGTATATGGATGTCGTCGCTCTCGCCCAGCACGGGTTCGAGCATGCGGTCGCGACGCTCGGCACGGCGACCTCGCCCACGCACGTGCAGAAGCTGTTGCGGCAGACCGACGAGGTGGTGTTCTGCTTTGACGGCGACGCTGCCGGCAGGAAGGCGGCCTGGCAGGCTCTCGAAGTGAGCCTGCCGCAACTGGCGGACAACAAGATAGTGCGCTTCCTGTTCCTGCCGCCTGAGCACGACCCGGACAGCTTCGTACGCGAATATGGACGCGAAGAATTCGAAAGATGGATCGGCGGGGCGCGGGCGCTGTCGGAATTCCTCCTCGAGGAGCTCAAAGGGCGGACCGATCCTGCGACCGCCGAGGGACGATCGCGCTTGGTCCACGAGGCAAAACCGCTGCTCCAGAAGCTGTCTGCGCCGGCGCTCCAACTGCAGCTCGTCACGGCACTCGCCGAGGCAGCGGGCATGACGCGGGAGGATGCGGCGCGGCTTACCGAAGTTCGTGTAGCGCGTGGCTACGGCGCCAGGGCCGCCCCCCTGGAAAAGGGACCCGATCGGGTGGCGCTCGCCCTCGACCGCAATGTTGAGCGTGGTTTGATCAGGTGCCTCCTCGCTTCCCCGGGGCTGATCGCAGAGTTGCCGTCGGAGACGATTGACCCTGCCCACGCCGAGGGCCGGGCCCTTGCGGCGATCGCCGGGCTCACGAACAAGATGGAACTGACTGCGCCGCTGGTAATCGAAGCCTTCCGCGGTACGGAGCATGAAGCTCTGATCGCGCGCCTAGGGGGTGAGCTCCTTGATAAACCCTTAGAGCCATCGGGTGCTCAGGCGGAATTTCGCGACGCGGTCCGAACGATCGAGATAGCCCGGATTGACGCGGAGCTGAAAGCGCTGACCCAGAAGCTGGCAAGCGGCGAGGGCAATGCGGGCGCGGTCAACGCACTGCTTGTGAAGCGCGAGGCCCTGCGTCGTGCCGGGTCCGGCGCATCAAGCGTGATATAATGCAGGGTTTTCTTTTCGCGTCCGCTCACAGGAAAAGTCATGGCGAAACATAAAGTTAAATCCAAAACGCGCGCCCGCACCGGGGTGACGGCCAAGGCCAGGCTCGCGCTCGCCAAGAAAAAGGAGCAGGCACGGCGCGCTTCACAAAAGGCGAAGGCTGCGGCGAGGCTGCATGCGCAAAGGGAGCGCGAAAGAGCTCGCAAGGCCCGGGAGGCTGCGCGTGCCCGCGCGGAGCGTGAGAGGGATAGGGCGCGCAAGCTGAAGGAGGCGGCGCGCGCACGGGCTCTGAGAGAGAAAGAGCGCGCACGCCTCAAGTCCGCCAAGGAAAAGGAACGGGCGCGCAAGGCAAAAGAAGCGGAGAAGACGCGCGAGCGCGCCGCAAAGGATAAGGCGCGCCTGAAGGCCGCCCAGGAAAAGCAGCGCGAGCGCGAGCGTATTGCCCGCGAGAAGGCCAAGGCGAGAGAGATTGTCGCCCGAGAAAAAGCCAGGGCCAAGGAACTCGCCGCGCTGGAGAAGGCGAAAGCGAAAGAGGCTGCCCTTCTCCTCAAGCAGAAGGAAAAGGAGCTCAAGGCGCAGCTCAAGCAGCAGGCGCAGGAGCTCATGAAGCTGCGCCGCGCCGGCCGGCCCCGGCGCAACGGGGACGCCGAGCGCGAGCTGCTGCGCCGGGCCGAACTTCGCCCCGAGGACGCCGAGGCGCGCCGGACGCGCTTGAAGAATCTCATCAAGCTCGGCAAGGAGCGCGGATTTCTCACCTACGCCGAGATCAACGACCACCTCCCCGACGACATGGTGGACGCCGAGCAGATCGAGTCCATCATTTCTACCTTCAACGACATGGGCATCCAGGTGTACGACGAGGCCCCGGATGCCGATACGCTGCTCATTTCGGAAACGGCTCCGGCCGTGGTCCCCGACGAGGACGCGGAGGAGGAGGCGGAAGCAGCGCTCTCCACGGTCGATCCGGAGTTCGGCCGCACGACGGACCCGGTG
>DATBLP010000003.1:0-6877 GCA_036555245.1 Burkholderiales bacterium | reverse complement strand
CGATGTGCAGATATCTCGTTTCTGAAAGCGGTCGATTGAGGCAGGGGCTTAACCCCGGCGTCCACACGGACGCGCAAGGCGGTGGCGCGCCTGTGACGCCGACACGTTAGTGCGCATCGTTTGCAGGATTCGGCAATTCTGGCTATAATCTGGCCAGAATGCGTTTTGAGATGGTCCTCGCCCCGGAAGGCGTAGCCGACCTTCGCCGCCTCAAAGCCAATCTGAGGACTGCCGTCCGGGAGGCACTCGAAACGCATCTGAGGCACGAACCAACGAAAACCAGCCGCAGCCGTATCAAGCGATTGCGCGGCCTGTCGAGGCCGCAGTATCGGCTGCGGGTGGACGAGGTGCGTGTGTTCTACGACGTTTCCGGCTCGACCGTCGAGGTGCTGGCGATCGTGGCCAAATCGGAGGCTGAATCATGGCTGGCGCAATTCGGAAGTCCCGGGTAAAGGAAGTACCCCTTTCCGAAGTCAAGGACGATCTGTCGCGCTTTCTCCGCGAGGCGGAAACGGCGGAAATTGTCATCACTCGTCACGGCAAACCGGCCGGGGTATTGATTGGTTTCGAGACCGAGGACGACTGGTTCGACTATCGCCTGGAGCACGATCCGCGCTTCCTCCAGCGAGTCGAGTCCGCGCGCACTAGCTTGCGGGCCGGACGCGGCGTCAAGCTCGAAGAAATCAAGTGAAGATGCGCTCTAACCACGCGGTCGAAAATGACGCTCCGCGAGCGTCGCTCGCACGCACATTTCACCGCGGACGTTAGAGATGCATCAAACATTTGAGACCCTGGCCGCGCGCAAGCGAGAAATGACTGTCGCGATTCGCAGCGCCATTGGTAACTCGATTGGACTGCAGGTCATATTGATTGCGGTGTCGGTTTCCCTGCGTAACTATCCTGACGCGGCAGCAGTTTCGCTGGTGGCGCTAGCGGTCTATTGGACAGCTGTCATTGGCCGCGCATTGCAGTTGCGTGACGCAACGAAGGTAACTTCGTCAGATCTGCATCTATTGCGCTGGGGTTACTTCTGGACTTATTGTTTAGTCGTCCTTATCTATCGTGTCTATTTGGCCCTGCACTGAGTGCGAGCTCGGCATCTCTAACTTTAGGTCGAACGGACGGGCCGCCGGCGCCCAGCCAACACTGACCATCGCACCGGCCCGCCGTTCACCAAGACGTTAGCCGGCACGATGCGAACCAAAATGGATGCCCAAACCGCCGCTGATCTCGCGCCCGCCCGCCGAAAATGGAGACGCCTGGCAACCTGGATCAGCATACCCATCTTGCTTGCCGGCGTCGTCTTCGGTTTCTGGGCATGGACAGAATACGACTTGTGGAGCGAGGCTCAACCTCTTCGCGACAAGTACCAGCCGAGGAATCTCAGCTTCTCCGCGAAGCGATGCTCGGGATCTTACGCGCCGCTCCTGGCCCCGTCCGGAGATCGTCTTGTGCATCCTGATCCCCGCCTTGGGATCAAGCGCATGTTCTGGGACTCCGATGGCCGCCTGGTCGCTACTGTGCACGAAGTCAACGGCTGTAGCTCGTGGATTCCCTTGGGCAGATACACCCTGAAGGAGGATGCGCTCAAGCTGGAGGCGTACGCGACGTACCGGTCAGATATAAGAGCAGCCTGCGACTGCATCTTCGAAATGGAGTTCCGGATCGCCGGGCTACCCGTTAAGGCATACAAGCCTAGTTTTGCATGGCTATCCAAACTCGAGTAGTGCCGGCTAACCTCGCGTTCGAGAGCGGACGCGCCGATGGCGAGCGCGCATCCAACTTGTACTCGTGGCGGCGCGCCGCTCAACGCAAACGTTAGACCTCATTCAAATCTTGGCTGGACAGCTATACGTCAATGCCGTAGAATGTCCCGATGTTCGAGTTCATCGAGACGCCTTTCTTCACGAAGGCGCTCGAGCACTATCGTCGATGACGACGAATACGCAAAGCTCCAGCAACACCTGAACGAACACCCCGAAGCCGGCGCGGTTGTTCCCGGCTCTGGCGGCGTTCGGAAGCTGCGGTGGTCCGTGGCGGGCCGCGGGAAGCGCGGCGGGTTGCGCGTTATTTACTACCTGCGAAGCGCTCGCGGCGAGATTTGGATGCTGACGCTGTACGGAAAGAACGTGCGCGAGGACCTCCCCGCGCATCTCCTCAAGCAGATGAAAGAGACTATTGACGATGAGTAAGATGACTGAGAAGCAACTGGCAAAGTGGGAGAAGCGTCGGAACCTCGGCCGAGAAATCGTTGACGGCACTCGCGACATCAAGGCCGGTCGCGTTGGCCGGCGTTTTACCGTCGAGTCCTACCCGATCGTCCGCGCTCGCGAGAAATCCGGGCTGTCGCAATCGCAGTTCGCTGCGCTGCTCGGCGTCTCCGTTCGCACCCTCCAGGAGTGGGAACAGGGGCGGCGTGAGCCAAGCGCGGCCGCAAAGACCCTTATCAAGGTTGCGGAGATCGATCCGCGCGTACTGCGGAAGATTGCAGCCTGATCACAACATGAGGTCTAACCGCCGCATCGACGCTGACCGCTTCGCGGCGGGTCATGCGGGACGTTAGGCGTCACAAACCAAAGGAGTCCGCCATGGAAGCAATTGTGTTCGCTGCACAGAAGCCCCTGCGGGCCCGGTACAAGGTGGCGCCGGCCGACGCACTGGTCACTGATCATGCACGGACCTGCGGCGGCTCACCATCCGATCCGTTCCACTCCAAAGTCGAACCCATGGATGGTTGTGGTGTGGTCGTGCCCATTGGCACGCACGCCGCTGTCGGGGGGCCGCACGACGGTCCCACTCCCGGAGACATGCTCTGCGCTGCTCTCGCTGCCTGCCAGGATTCGACGGTGCGCATGGTCGCCAACCTGCTCGGTATTGAACTCACCAGCCTGGAGGTCAGCGTGATCGCCACCGTCGATGTGCGCGGCGCCATGGCCGTGGATCCAAGTGTGCCGGTCGGATTCCAGACAATGACCTGCAACGTTCGCTTCAATGCCGGAGAGGGGACTCCGCCAGAGTTGCTCGAGAGGCTGAAACTGGCTGCGGAGCGGTGTTGCATTGTTCAGCAGACGCTCAAGTCGCCTCCACCGGTCAAGACCACCTTCATCACATCAGGTCTGGCGCGCAGTGACGCCTAATATACGTTGGACATCTACATGAGTTCTATCCCGTTCGTAGACGCCGATGGCCATGATCCCTTGCCGATCTGCCGTCGGAATCGGGAGTGGCTCATCGACTATTACAAGAGCCCCGAGGCTATCGTCCTGCGCTTCTTCTCAGATGCGGTGCCGGTCCGTCTAAAGGATAAGTCGGAGGAAGACCACTCAATAAAGCACTTGCGCGAGTGCCCGAGATGTCGAGCTTGGGTATCGACCATAGTCTCTGAGGAGCACTACCGCCGGCAGGCGCGCCTCGCCCGGTATTGTTGTGCCGGCATGTTCTGCGCCGTCGAAGAGTATGAGTCACGCGAGACTCCGCGTTTCAGTTTCTCAATGTTTCGCGGCGAGGACCCGTGCTGGCAAATCGATGGTAAGGACGCATTCGCGGTTTATTGCCCTTGGTGCGGAACGAAGTTACCCAACAGTCCCTTTATCAAGGATGGCTAGATGTCCAACTATGTGCTCCACCGGACGCCCTCGTTCGCTCCGCTCGCGCGGCGCCGGTGAGCGCCGGCGTTAGACCGACCTTCTCGGGCGCTAGTACGTGGGCAAACATAGACTTTTGGGTTCCGCGGTTCTCGTCTATGCCTTCCTGACTTCTGGGGCATTGCTATCCGTCGCTCAGGGATGGGCAGGGGCTGTGAATGGTGCACTCTGGGTTGTATATGTCCTCGGGGGTTTTGGATTGATCCGTGGGAAAGGATGGGCACGAGCCCTAACGCTGCTCGCCGCTGGTGGATCACTGATAGCCCTAGTCGTGCTCCTTATCGTGGGGGGCGACCTCGAGCTTGTCTACTTCTCCACGGTCTGGAGCCTGTTCGGCCTACCTGCGCTCGCCATACTCGTCTCGGCGCTGCTCGTCAAACTACCGCCATCCAAGGAAGTCGAAGTACCACCACCTACAGGAACTGCCCGAAAGCCAAGGATCAGCAGGCGCGCGCTCCACGACATCGCCTATACCTCGTTTGTGGTCTTGGGCTTGATCGCCATCTGGACGTCATATTGGGCTTATGTCGACCCTGACCCTGGAGTAATTGGTTTCTTGGTCATCATCCCGTTTGGTATTCCGCTGTTGTTGGCACTAATACTCGGTCCGGGACTTTCAATCGTTCTATGGCACGACCTTCGCCTGATGACTTTGACGGCACTCTCAATCGCGATGCTTATAGCCTTGGAATTCCTTCGTGTGAAGGACTTGCCAATACCTCTCTCCCTCTATGCCGCAGTGTGTATGACGATTAGCCTTGTATGGTTCGTCAAGTACCGCAGGCGTTTCGGATGAATTGTCGAATCGATGATAGGGAAGCAGCTGTCCTGGCTGGATTACTAGGTGGTTTAACAACACAATCCACCGGACGAGTTTTCCGCGGCGCCGTTTCGCTCTGCCGCTCCAAACTCGCCGGTGATTGTCAGCGTTAGGTGCCATTTGAATAGGGAATGGCTTGAAGCAACGTCGGCCGGCGATGTCCAGCGCGTCCTTGCCCTACTTGACGCGGGAGCGGATATTGACGCACTCGATAAGCACGGACAGACCGCGCTCATGAATGCCTCACATCGAGGCGATGCTGGGCTGGTTCAAGCACTAGTTGCCCGTGGGGCGAAACTCAACCACACAGCCAAATACCGGCTAACCGCACTCATGCTCGCCGTAATCGCCGGCCATCCTGAAGTTGTGCGCATTCTCGTAGCCGCGGGAGCAGACCGAGAGATTAAGGGCAGCAAAGGGCCCTTCGCGTACACTCCGTTGCAGTACGCTGAAGAGCACGGCATGTCACAGTTGACTGATCTATTGCGCAATGGCACCTGACCCCGCGCTCAACACGGACGCGGTGCATTCGCGGCGCGCCGGTTAGCGCGACACGTTTGACTGCACGGATTTCGACGACGAAATGCGGCCCGCATGAATGAACAACGACCACCTTCACCTTGGCGCCTGCCGGTCGTTGTGCTGCTGGCGGTCACTGCCGCGCCGCTCGCGATCGTGGCCTGGATTCTGCTGAGCGGGGACCAGCGGAAGATCTACTGGCAATCGTGGTGCGTCAAGGGCGGACTCGCAGTTGCCGTCATCGGCTCGCTGCCGCTGCTCTTCGTCGGAATCGCCGCGAAGCTTGGGCTGTGGCCCGATCCCAACCCGAATCCAATCGGCTTGGGGTTTCTTTTCGTCATCAGCGTAGCGCTCGGATCACTGTTGGCACTTATCGGTATCCTTTGGACACACGTTCAAGCGCGCAAAGCTTGACCGGACGGCGCTTCGCACCGCAGCTGATGCCGGGCGCTGAGCCCATCACCCATCACTGGCCACGCATCACGGGTTTCGGGCGCCGCATGCTGCCTGCCACCAGCCGGTACTCGAACAGCCGGCACTCGAGCGCGCCGTTGTAGAGCGGCGTGCGCTTCGAGGCCCTGAGCCCGATCAGTCCGGCGAGGCGCAGGTCGGCGGTGAGGATGTAGGCGGTCCAGCCCGCGTAGCGCTGCTTCAACGCGTCGCCGAGCCTGGGGTAAAAGGCCGCCAGCTCGGCGTCATCGCCGATCCTTTCGCCATAGGGCGGATTCAGCACCGCGATGCCGGGCGTCGAAGGGGGGCTGCCGTCGAGGATGTCCATCTGCTTGAGCTCGACCGTGCCCGCGAGGCCGAGCGCCGCAAGGTTTTCCCGCGCCATTCCCACGGCCGTTCCGGACTTGTCGCTGCCGTAGATCGGGAGCCTGCGCGGCTGCCGGCCTCGGTCACGCGCTTTCTCCTGCAGCGCCCGCCACAACGCCGGGTCGTAGTTCGCCAGCCGCTCGAATCCGAATGCGCGCCGCAAGCCGGGCGCCACATCGAGCGCCATCATGGCTGCCTCAATAAGAAATGTCCCGCTGCCGCACATGGGGTCGTAGAGGGGTGTAAACGCAGACCATCCCGCGAGCTTCAATATGCCTGCCGCGAGGTTCTCCCGTAACGGCGCCTCCCCGCCGGCGGTGCGCCAGCCGCGCTTGAACAGCGCGTCACCCGAAGTATCGAGATAAAAGGTCGCCTCGTCCCGCGTGAGGAACGCATGGATGCGGACATCCGGAGATTGCGTGTCCACGTCTGGACGGCTCCCGCGCTGTTCCCGGAAGACATCGCACACCGCGTCCTTCACGCGCAGCGTGACGAAGTCGAGGCTCTTGACGGGAGATTTGATTGCCGAGACGTTGACCCGGATGGTGCGGCCAACGTCGAAGAATCGCGTCCACGGGAGCGCGTGCGCCGCCTCGAAGACGTCGTGCTCGCTGCGGTAGCGGGTATGCCCCACCTGCCAGAGCACCCGGCTCGCCACCCGGCTCTCGAGGTTGGCGGCGTAGCACAACGCGAGATCGCCGCTGAAGGAAGCGCCGCCGTCAACGGTCCTGGCCTCGCGCGCGCCAAGCGCGGCGAGCTCTGCCGCGAGCACCGGCTCGAGCCCGCGCGGGCAGGTGGCGAAATACCTTTCCATCAAGCGCGGGCGCGCCTGACGGGATTGCGCAGGACGCCAATGTCTCTCTGGATGACTTCGACGACGTCACCGTCCTTGAGATCCGGCTCGGTCGCGCCGTCGGTGCCGAGCCAGACCACGTCGCCCGGCTGCAGCGTCATGTATTTCGAGATCTGGGAGATATAGTGCTGTGCCGAGAACAGCATCTTGTCGGTGCCATACTCGGCCGCCGTTACGCCATTCACCTTGATCGTGATCGTCAGCTTCATGGGATCGATACCGGTA
>DATBLP010000078.1:0-3363 GCA_036555245.1 Burkholderiales bacterium | reverse complement strand
CTCCAACAAGTCGGGGGCGATCGTTCTTACCACCGGAAACAAATCCGAGATGGCGGTGGGGTACGCGACGCTCTACGGGGACATGGCCGGAGGTTTTGCGGTGATCAAGGACATATTCAAGACGCTTGTGTATCGCCTGTGTCGCCATCGGAACGGCATCGCTCGAGTCATCCCCGAGCGGATCCTGACCCGGGCCCCGACAGCCGAGTTGCGCGCAAATCAAACCGACCAGGATAGTCTGCCTCCCTATGAAGTCCTCGACCCGATCATTTCGGCCTACATGGAAAACGACGTCAGTGCGGCCGAGATAGTCTCGCAGGGCTTCCGGCCGGAAGATGTCGAGCGCGTCGTCGAAATGATTCATCGCAGCGAGTACAAGCGGCGTCAGGCGCCGATCGGGATCCGCATTACCCATCGCGGATTCGGAAAGGATTGGCGCTACCCCATCACTTCCCGATACCGCGGGCGGTAGGGAAGATCGCTCGACCCGGGTTCGGCCCAAGTCGTGGATTTCGGCAGCCATTTGTTATACTGAAAAGGAATTTAGCGCGGGAGAGTCGCCATGAAGAAGATCGAAGCCGTGGTCAAGCCCTTCAAGCTCGATGAGGTGCGCGAGGCGCTTGCCGAAGTCGGCGTCACCGGGCTTACGGTGACGGAAGTCAAAGGATTTGGTCGCCAGAAGGGCCACACCGAGCTCTACCGCGGCGCCGAATACGTGGTGGACTTCCTGCCGAAAGTGAAGATCGAGGTGGTCGTTACCGAAAAGATGCTCGACGGAGCGATCGAAGCCATCGTCAAGTCCGCACGGACCGGAAAGATAGGCGACGGCAAGATCTTCGTCACCACGGTGGAGCAGGTCGTGCGCATCAGAACCGGCGAAACCAACGAGGCGGCCGTCTAGGTTCCGAGTTTCGCTAGCGGGCTTTCAGCAGCAACAGAAGGGCGCCGCTCCCGCCCTGATTTCCCGGCGCCTGAGAGAAGGCGAGCACCTCGTCGCGCCGGGCGAGCCATTGCAGTACCATTCCCTTCAACACCGGCTCGCGGCCAGGGGAGCGCAGTCCCTTGCCGTGCACCACGCGCACGCAGCGCAGCCCGCGCCTCAGGCAACTTTCAAGGAACTCCACCAGCCGTAGGCGCGCCTGGACGCGGTTGAGGCCATGAAGGTCGACCATATCCTGGGCCACCCAGTGGCCGCGCCTGAGTTTTCGTAGGAGGTCTTGACTCAGGCCGAGGCGCAGAAAGAACGGCTCCTCGCCCGTCTGCACCGAAGGATCCCAGGGCAGAGCGCCAGTCATACTCTCGGCGAGCGCATCGTGCCCGTCGAGCAAGGACTGAATGGGGACGGGGGGCGGTTGATCCGTCCGATGCCAGTTTCGCCCGGCCGATTGCAGGGGCGTGGCGCCGCGCACCGCGTCGCGAAACAATGCGGCCTCCCCGTCCGGCAGGTCGTTGTCCCCGTGCTCGTTCAAAATGAAATATCCGATCGGCTCGCAACCTCAAATCATGCGGGACGCTCGTCAGGGGTTGGCGTACCCTTCCAAGTACTTTTCCGCGTCAAGCGCGGCGATGCAGCCGCTTCCCGCGCTGGTAACCGCCTGGCGGTAGACGTGATCCTGCACGTCGCCCGCGGCGAAAACGCCGGGAATGCTGGTCGCGCTGGCGTTTCCCTCGCTGCCCCCGCGGGTGAGTATATAGCCGCCCTTCATCTCGAGCTGGCCTTGGAAGACATCGGTGTTCGGAGTGTGGCCCACCGCGATGAACAATCCCTGCACGTCGAGCTGCTCAGTCGTCCCCGTATTGACATCCTTGGTGCGGATTCCGGTGACGCCCTTGACGTCGCCGAGGACTTCATCGAGCACCTGGTTCCAGCGAACGGCGACGTTGCTCTTGTCGAACAACTTCTTCTGCAGGATCTTTTCGGCCCGGAACTTGTCGCGCCGGTGAATTACCGTCACGCGGCGGGCGATGTTCGACAGATACAGCGCTTCTTCCACGGCGGTGTTTCCGCCGCCCACCACGGCCACGTCCTGGCCTTTGTAGAAGAAGCCGTCACAGGTCGCGCACGCGGACACGCCCTTGCCCATGAACTTGGTCTCCGAATCCAGCCCCAGATAGCGGGCGGAGGCTCCTGTGGCGATGATCAGCGCATCGCAGGTGTAATCGGCTGCGTCACCCTCGAGACGGAACGGCCGCTGCCCGAGATGCGCCTTGTGGATATGGTCGAAAACGATCTCGGTCTCGAAGCGTTCCGCGTGTTTCTGAAAGCGCTCCATCAACTCTGGACCCTGCACGCCGGCGCTGTCTGCGGGCCAGTTGTCCACGTCAGTCGTCGTCATCAGTTGCCCGCCGGGCGCGAGGCCGGTCACGAGCAGGGGCTTCAAATTGGCGCGTGCCGCATAAACCGCGGCGGTGTAGCCGGCAGGCCCGGATCCTAGGATCAACAAGCGGGAGTGTCTGGATGTTTTCGACATGACATACTGGAAACCCGGTGATCGGACGACGAATGGTGAAATTATAGCGTGTCCGTCAAGCCGCCCCGGCCCCCTTGCGGGCGGCGAGGAGACAACAAGGGGGCCCGGGACCCGAAGCTCAGGTCTGATAAAATGACCTCATGAAAGCCGAGGTCGGGGAGAAACGAATGGCGCCTCCAGCTAGCGTATCGATGCTGCTCCTGCGAAATGTGCCGTTGTTTTCGGCGTTGCCCGAGAACCAATTGGCCCTGCTTGTCAAGGAAGTCAGCCGCAAGAGTTATCCGCGCGGGAGCGCCATCATCGCCGCCGGCGACACAACGGATTCGCTTTACGTCGTCATATCGGGCCGGCTGAAGGTGATGATCAGCGATGACGAAGGGCGGGAGGTGATCCTTGCGATTCTGGGGCCGAACGAGTTTTTCGGCGAGATGGGTCTCATCGACGATCACCCGCGCTCTGCCAGTGTCGTTGCGATAGAGCCCTGCGAAGTGCTTGCGCTTTTAAAGCGGGATTTCAAGAAATGCCTCGAAGAGAATTTCGAGATGGCTATGACCGTCATGCGCAATCTGGTCAAGCGATTGCGCGAGGCCGACCAGAAAATCGGCAGCCTCGCCCTCATGGACGTGTACGGCAGGGTGGCCCGGCTTCTGCTCGAAGTGGCCGAGACCATCGACGGGCAGAAAGTCGTGACTAAGAAGCTTGCCAAGCAGGACATCGCCAAGATGATCGGCGCCTCGCGCGAGATGGTCAGCCGGGTGATGAAGGACCTGCAGACCGGCGGCTACATCGAGATGCGGGGTTCCACGATCGTGCTGCGCGACACGATCATGCTGCCGGAGTGAAGGGAGTCGATCCCTCTGGCCGCGATTAGCAAGGCGGCAAAGGGCGTTCC
>DATBLP010000066.1:0-44520 GCA_036555245.1 Burkholderiales bacterium | reverse complement strand
AACGCAAAGCCTAGGGCGTGATCCGGGGCGGTGGCGCAACTCTATCCCGATTTCTTCAGCGCCAGCCAGGCGAAGGTATAGCTGCGATCGGAATGCCTGATCGGTCTTTCCCCGGCAGCAAGGTCCAAAGAACCTTGAGGGCTCAGGCCGTACGATCCTGCCACCCGAACCAAGTCCTCCACCTCCTCTCTGGAGAAGATCCTCCAGTCCATGTCGAAGATGCGGATTCCTTCCGTGCTGATTTTCTCCGGCCAGTAGTCGAAAGAGGCGACGAAAAAGCCCCCCGGCCTCAGTAGTCGAGCGACCTCCTTCAACAATTCGTTCGGCCGATAGCCGTGCTCGATCACGGATATCGCGGTTATCAGCGCGAAGGAGCCGCTCGCAAACGGGCTCTCCATGAAATTGCCGATTCGATACTGGATCGTGTTCGCATAAGGCATCGCGGTCACCGCGGGGTTCAAGTCGATGCCGCTCAGGTTCGAAAAGCCCAAGCGGTGCAGGATGATCAGTATTTCAGATGAAAAGGCGCCAATGTCGAGAATGGCCTCGTCCTTCTTGAGATGCTTCGAGGCAAACTCCGCGGTTTGCAGCACGTCCCAACTCTTCAGCGGGTCGCCGATGTCCTGGTGCGTCCTGAGCAAGCCAACCCGTTGCAACAGCTTCCTGAAAGAGGTGGTCCGCCAGACGAGGTCACGCGATGCCAGGCTTGCGCGCGCCTCGGAGATTTGCGAGTTCGTTTGAAGTACCGAAGCGGTCATTTCCGGAAAGAAAATCGCAAATTCGCGTCCATATCGCAAAGCGGGTTCGACAATCTTACGGGCGACGGGTCGTTTGCGCCACGGCTTACAAGCGAACTACTTCCCGTATCACGCCGCGAATCCGATTTGCGGAAAGGGCTGCTCCAATTGTCGCCAGAGCCCAGATCGAGCCCATGGAGATCAACGTCGAAATCTCCGATTGACCGGAGGGCAGCGCAAGCCGACCGACTCCGGCTATGACAAGCGCCGCAATAAGCGGAGGGGCGACGTCGAATCTGAGCCAGGATCCAGTTTCCCCGGGGAGCAGGTACCTGTGGGTGATCGGGAGCCCAACGACAAGGTAGATGCCGTTGATCATCCCCCACATTGCAGCCCCGCCCACCGCGCCGTATTGATATGCCGCAAGAATGATCGCGGGGGCAAGGCACACGATCAGACAGAGGTTGAGGTACAAGCCGATCGCAGTGTTTCCGCGGGCAAGCTGGAGCGCAAAAGGTATGTTCATCAGGCCATTGAGGCACGTGCCAACAATGAGCAAACTGGCAATCGGCGCAACGCTTCTGGCTATCGACGCATCGTGCAGCCACAGAAGCGCAATCTCGAAAGAATAGACCCCCATGACCAGGGAGAGTGGCAGGACCAGTACCGCCATCACTTGCGTGGCGTTGTGGTAGCACAAGCGGATCGACGTGCTGTCCTGGCTGGAGGCGAGCGCGGAAAGCCGCGGAAAGTAAGCGCTGAAGACGGGCGTAATCAGCACGTAAAGCCCCCTCGCCAGGGTCCAGGCGAGGTTGTAGTGACCAAACGATTCCAGAGACAGCAAGCGGCTCAGGACCAGCTTGTCCAGGTAAGTCAGAACAAACCCGGTTATCGATATGCCGCCCATGCCGAGCGAAAAGCGCCATTTGTCCCTAAGGACGGCGAGGTCCGCGACTCTCGCCTTGCGCGGGACGCCCGCGTGTTTCCAGAACTGGAAACGAATCACCGCGACCTGGGCGAGCAGAATCGCCAGTTGCCATACCATCAGGGTCGTGACGGACCGCGGGCCGAGCCAGAGAACCAGCAGACCGCCCAGGTTGCTCAGGGCGCTAAACGGTATGGTCGCCAGGTTGAGTGTGACCTGCCGTTGCAGGCCCGCGAGCCCGTTCTGATAGAACACCAGCGGCCACTGCAAGCACGCAAGCAAGCCGAACATCCTGGCTGAACTGGCCAGATCGTCCGACGAGAGATTCTCGGGACGGAGCCAGAAGCTTGCGACCTGCGGCGTCGCCAGAAGCATGACGCACCCCACGGCAAAGCCCAGTACCCAATATCCCCTCTCCGCGGTTGCGACGAACCTCCCCAAATCGTGCGCGCCCTCGGAGGACGAAAGACGCGCCACTTCGCGGTTCAAGGTCGTTGTGAACCCCAGATCGAGCATCTGCAACGTGGCCTGCAGGACGGTGTAGAAAGCGATGAGGGCATAAGCTTCTATTCCGAGCAGCTTGATCAGAAACGGAGTGCAAAAAATTGCGATCAAGACAGCCCAGATCTGGCCCGCGATGTTCGCAGCGACGTTGTGCCTGACCCGGCTCACTTGGGCTCGATTTCCTTCTCCCGCAGCGTCGCGTGGCAGGTCTCGAGACAGGTTTCCCAGCTTGGGAGTGCGATGCCGAATCGCCTGAACAACTTCCCGGTGGAGAGTCGTGAATTCGCGGGCCGGCGCGCGGCCGAGGGATATTCAGTGGAAGCTACCGGAACGATTCGGACCGGAGTGCCCAACTGCTCCAGGCGGGCGATCTCGGTTGCGAAGCCGTGCCACGAAGTGAACCCCGAAGCGGTGACGTGATAAATGCCGCGGGCATCTCCCAGCACAGCCACCCCGTAGCGCTGCAGGAGTTCTGCGGTTACGTCGGCGAGCATCGATGCAGAGGTCGGCGCTCCTATCTGGTCGGCTACCACGCGAAGCTCGTTCTTTTCGCGAAGCAGGCGCCGAATGGTCAGAAGGAAATTCCTGCCGCGTGCGGCGTATACCCAGCTCGTGCGCAGTACCAGATGAGGTCCGTCAACGCTGCGAATCGCAAGCTCTCCAGCGAGCTTGCTGCGCCCATAGGCGTTGAGCGGATGGGGCTCGTCTTCCTCGACATAAGGATCCGCCTTGTTGCCGTCGAATACGTAGTCGGTGGAGTAGTGAATAAAGAGTGCTCCTGCACGCTTGGCTTCGTCGGCAAGGATACCGACGGCAGTGGCGTTGATCGCATGGGCGCGGTCCGGCTCGCTTTCCGCTCGATCGACGGAAGTATAGGCAGCCGCATTGATGACTACCTCCGGCTGGACGGCGCGAACCGCGGAGGCGATCCGGTCGGGCACCGCGAGATCGAGACTGGCGCGGTCGAACGCTACCACTTCGCCAAGAAACGTGAGCGTGCGCGCAAGCTCCCACCCGACCTGCCCGTTCCTTCCGGTGAGAAGAATTCTCACGGAAAGACTTCTGCATCCCGCAGCCGTGCACCGGTGGAATCCTTTGCCGAGAGTGTCGGTGCGCCATCGAGCGGCCAGGGAATGCCCAGGTCTGGGTCGTTCCACAGGATGGAGCGCTCGTGCTCGGGGGAGTAGAAATCGGTGGTCTTGTAGAGTACTTCGGCGAAGTCGCTGATGACGCAGAATCCGTGGGCGAAACCGGCCGGAATCCAGAGCATGTTTTTCGACTGCGCGCTCAGGCGCGCGCTTTCCCATTTGCCGAAATTCGGGGAGCTGCGGCGGATATCCACCGCGACGTCGAACACCTCGCCCTCGATGACGCGCACGAGTTTTCCCTGTGGCCGGCGGATCTGGTAGTGCAGGCCGCGCAGGACGCCGCGCGCCGAACGCGAATGATTGTCCTGGACGAAGCGGGCGGCAATGCCGGCGCGCTCGAACTCGCGCTCGTTCCAGCTCTCGAAGAAGAAGCCCCGAGAATCGCCGAACACCTGCGGCTCAATGAGCACCACCTCCGGAAGCCGGGTTGGAATCGCCTTCATTTGTCGCGTGGGCCGGCGTCTTCCCGCAGCAGCGAGAGCAGATAGCTGCCGTAGCCGCTGTTCCTCAAGGGTTCCGCGAGCGCCATGAGCTGCGCGGGATCAATCCACCCCTTGTGGAGGGCGATCTCTTCGGGGCATCCGATCTTGAGTCCTTGCCGTCGCTCGATTGTCTCGATGAACTGGCTTGCTTCGAGCAAGGACTCATGAGTACCCGTGTCGAGCCACGCGTGCCCCCGGCCGAGCTTGACGACGTGAAGCCTTCCCATGTCGAGGTACAGCCGGTTCAAGTCGGTGATCTCCAGCTCTCCGCGGGCCGAGGGCTTCAATGACTTTGCGAAGCGGACCGCGTCCCCGTCGTAGAAATACAGTCCCGTCACCGCATAGCGCGACTTGGGTTTCAGCGGTTTTTCCTCGATGCTGAGGGCGCGATTCCCCGAGTCGACCTCGACGACACCGTAGCGCTGCGGGTCCTTCACGCGATAGGCGAACACCGTGGCGCCCGAGATATTCTCCGCCGCTTGTTCAAACGCGAGTTGCAGGTCGTGGCCATGGAAAATATTGTCGCCCAACACGAGCGCGCAGGGCTTGCCGTCTATGAATTTCTCTCCGATGAGAAGCGCTTGCGCGATACCTTTGGGCTCGGGTTGAATCGCGTAACCGAAGCTCATGCCCCAGCGAGCCCCGTCGCCGAGCAGTTCCCTGAAGCGTGGCGTGTCCTGCGGCGTGGATATCACGAGGATATCCCTGATCCCGGCGAGCATAAGCGTGCTCAACGGGTAGTAGATCATCGGCTTGTCGTAGACGGGCAGCAGTTGCTTCGATACCACCTGCGTCGCGGGGTATAGCCGCGTGCCGCTGCCACCGGCAAGGAGGACGCCTTTCATGCCCCGCCTCGCTGCGAGTAGTTCTTCTCGATCCACTGACGGTAGGCGCCGCTCGTGACTGCGGCAACCCAGTCCGGATTGTCCAGATACCAGGCAACGGTCTTGCGCAGACCGGATTCGAAACTCTCCTTGGGCTTCCAGCCCAGCTCGCGGGCGATTTTCCCCGAATCGATCGCGTAACGGCGGTCGTGGCCCGGGCGGTCACTTACCAGGGAAATCAGGCTTGAGTGGCTGATCCCCCGGTTGGGCCTCGCCTCGTCGAGCAGCGCGCATACGGCCTTGACCACGTCCATATTGGTTCTTTCGCTGTTGCCGCCGACGTTATAGCTCTCCCCGGTCCGGCCGCCCTCAAGGACCTGGCGGATCGCGGCACAGTGGTCGTGCACGAAGAGCCAGTCGCGGACGTTGCCCCCGTCGCCGTAGACAGGCAAGGGCTTGCCGATGAGACCATTGAGGATCATGAGCGGGATCAATTTTTCCGGGAACTGGTAGGGACCGTAGTTGTTCGAGCAATTCACCGTGAGCGTGGGAAGCCCATAGGTGTGATGGTAGGCACGCACCAAGTGGTCGGCTGCCGCTTTGGATGCGGCATACGGGCTGTTCGGGGCGAATGGTGTCGACTCCGAAAACGGCGGATCGACGGGGCCGAGTGACCCGAAGACCTCGTCGGTCGATACGTGCAGAAAGCGGAACTTTGCGCGCTCCTCGGGCGCGCGCTTTTCCCACCACGCACGGGTTTCCTCGAGGAGTCTGAACGTTCCGGTGACGTTGGTCTGGATGAACTCCGCCGGCGCGTGGATCGAGCGATCGACATGGCTTTCGGCGGCAAAATGCACGATGGCGCGCGGCGCGCGCTCCAGAAGAAGCTGCTTCACCAGGCTTCGGTCGCAGATATCACCGTGCGCGAAACTGTACTTGGGGTGCTTATGCAGATCCCGGAGATTCGCAGGGTTGCCGGCGTAGGTGAGCTTGTCCAGATTCACGAGCGGTTCCGCGCCCTGCGCGAACCATTGCAGCACGAAATTGGACCCGATGAAGCCCGCGCCGCCGGTCACAAGGATAGTCATTCCGCTGCTCGCTCCAGCGCCATCAGCTTTGCGTACTTGTTGAAGCTGTTCATGCAGCCGATCGCAATGTGCACCAGGCCCGGCGCCCCGTCGAGAAACCCCAGGCGCAATACGTAGAACTTGAGGAAACGCAGCAACGGCGAAAAAAGGAGTTGCAGGACGCTGGCCCGGTAACCCGCGGCGTGCATCGCTTCGGCCTGGAGGCTGGTATAGCGGTTCTGCTTGTCGAGATACTTCTCCAGCGTTTCTGCGGAGTCGTGCAGGAGGTCGCCCGGGAGCCTGAGTACGGGCTGCTCGGCCACGACCTTTTCGTGCACCGGGTCCCGGCTCCAGCGCGCGTGCGCCCGGTGAAAGAATCGCACGCTCCAATCCGGATAGCCCTCGCCATGCGCGAGCCAGCGCCCGAGGAAGCGGTTGCGCCGCGGCACCGCATAGACAAGTCCGCGCGGGGACTTGAGTTCGGCGACGATCTGCTCGCGCATCTCCTCGCTGACGCGCTCGTCTGCATCGATGCACAAGACCCAGTCATTCGATGCGGATTCGACGGCGAACTGCTTCTGCGCGCCGAACCCGAGCCATTCCTTCTGCAGCACGCGTGCGCCATGCCTTTTCGCCAGTCCGACCGTGCCATCTGTCGAACCGGAGTCCACCACGACAACCTCGTCTGCAAATGCGATGCTCGCCAGGCACGCCTCGAGCTGCGCGTCCGCGTTTCGGGTGATGATTGCAACGGACAGGGGCATGGGGCAAAGGAAGAGCCGGCAAACCCGTATAATCAGCGGCTTATGCGCGGCATTCTAACCCGTTTCCGCGCTTTGCGGCCGACTTGCTTCGGGCGTCGATGAAAAGAATCCTGATCGTAAAGACATCCTCCCTCGGCGATGTCATCCATGCCCTGCCGGCGGCCAGCGATATCCATCTACATGTCCCGGACTCGCACATCGACTGGGTCGTGGAAGAATCCTATGCGCCCCTCGTCGCTTTGCACCCGGCCGTACGGCGAATCATAGGCGTCGCACTGCGGCGCTGGCGCCGGGCATTGCTTTCCAGCACCACTTGGAAGGAGATCGGCGAATTCCGGCAGAGCGTCGGAGCGGAGCCTTACGACGCCGTGATCGACCTCCAGGGTCTGGTGAAAAGCGCGGTCATGGCTCGCGCTGCAAGTGGACCTCGCCACGGTTTCGACGCCGCCACGGCGCGCGAACGCTTCGCCGCCTGCTTCTACGACGTCACCCATCGCGTCGATCGCCAGCAGCACGCGGTTCAGCGCAACCGGGCACTGGCCGCCCGGGCACTCGGCTATCGCGTCGATGAGCGCGTGGACTACGGCATCAGCGTCCGCCCGCCAGTGCCACCGCTGGCAAGAGCCTATTGCGTGCTGCTGCACATGAGCAGTCGCCGGGACAAGCTCTGGCCTGAAACGGCATGGATCGAAATCGGCCGGGCCATGACTGCGCGCGGTCTGGATTGCGTCCTGCCTTGGGGAAGTGATGAAGAACGCCGGCGCAGCGAGCGCATCGCGCACAATCTGGATCGCGCGCACATCCCTCCTTTCGAGAGACTGGACCGTTTGGCTGCCCTGCTGGCCGGCGCCACTGCAATCGTAGGCGTCGATACGGGGCTGACGCATCTTGCCGGAGCTTTGGGCCGGCCGGTTGCCGCCGTCTTCTGCGGCACCGATCCCCGTCTGACCGGGGTATGCGGCGCACGACGCGCAGAGAATGTCGGAGGCCCCGGCGCGAGCCCATCGCCCGAAGAAGTGCTGCAGGCGCTCGAAGGCCTAGGCGCATTCTGATGTGGCGCGTCGGCTACCGGTTGCTGTTGTGGCTGGCGTTTCCATGGATCCTCGCGCGCCTCTGGTGGCGGGGGCGCAGGGAGCCCGGTTACAGGCGGCACATCGGTGAGCGGTTCGGCTTTTACGAAGAGTCTTCGGGCGGGCCCGTGATCTGGCTGCATGCCGTATCTGTAGGCGAAATCCGGGCCGCGGAACCGCTATTGCGCGCGCTGCGGCTGCGCTACCCCGAGTACGAGATCCTGGTTACGCAGATGACGGCAACGGGGCGCGAGGCGGCGCGGCAGTTGTTCGGCGAATCCGTTCGGATTGCATGGCTCGCCTACGATTACCCATCGGCTGTAAGGCGGTTCCTGGGCCATTTCCGTCCGCTACTGGGTGTCCTGATGGAGACGGAAATCTGGTTCAACCTCGTGGACGAGGCGCGACGCCTTGGCGTGCCTCTCGTGCTCGCCAATGCCCGCATGTCGGAGAGATCCGCCCGCGGCTATGCGCTGGTCGCGCCCCTGGTACGTACGGCACTCGGATGCCTGGGTGCCATCGCCGCCCAGACCGAAGGGGACGCGGAACGCCTCCGCCTCCTCGGTGCGCGCTCGGTCGAGGTGACCGGAAATCTCAAGTTCGATGCCGAACCGGCGCTCGGCAGCGAAGGCCTCGCCGCCGAATTCCGCGGCTGGTTTAGCGGCCGGCGGGTGCTGCTTGCAGCCAGCACGCGTGAAGGGGAGGAAGAACTGTTGCTCGATGCCCTGGAGAAGAGTTCCCTCGGCGACGCCGTGTTGCTGATCGTGCCCCGTCATCCACAGCGCTTCGACGCTGTTGCAGGTCTTCTGTCTGCCCGGGGACTGAAGTTCGCGCGACGCAGCGAAAACCTGCCGCTCGAGCGCGGCTGCGACTTTGTTCTCGGCGACAGCATGGGCGAGATGGCCGCCTACTACCGCGCCTGCGATGTGGCATTCATCGGCGGGAGCCTCCTTGCATACGGCGGCCAGAACCTGATCGAAGCCTGCGCGGCGGGTGTGCCGGTGCTCGTTGGCCCTTATACCTACAATTTTGCCCAGGCCGCCGAATGTGCCATCGCCGCGGGCGCGGCCCTGCGTGTCAAGGATGCGGAGGAATTGATCCAGCAGGCGAGGACGCTTCTGCCAGACGCCGCACTACGCGAGAAAATGGGGAGATGCGGGATCGCCTTCTGCGCCGCGCATCGGGGCGCATCGAAGCGCACCTTGGCGATTTGCGAGCGGCTACTCGCCTCCGGGAAGATCAGTTCGTCCCGAGCAGACGGTTGACCTCCTCAACCTCCGCTTCGCCGAGGATCCCGGCGGCTGCCCTCAGCCTGAGACCGTTGATAATCGTGTCGTAGCGCGCTCTCGAAAGATCCCGGAGCGTGCTGTAGACCTGTTGCTGGGCGTTCAACACGTCGATGTTGATGCGTACACCGACTTCGTAGCCGAGCTTGTTCGAGTCGAGTGCGCTCTGGGAGGAAACGAGCGCCGCCTCGAGCGCCTTGACCTGAGCCCTGCCGTTGGTGACGCCCAGGAACGCTTGGCGTGCCGACAACGCCGCGGTACGCCGCGAGCTCTCCAGATCCTGTTGAGCTTTCTCGCGGTTGGCGACAGCCTGCCGAACTAGGGAATTGACGTTACCCCCGGAGTAAAGGGGTACCGAGAGCTGCAGCCCGATCGTGCGGGTCGTGGAATCCGTCGGGGTATTGCTGATCCCGACCGAGCTGACGCTGGATGAATTCGCTCCCGTGGTACCCACCAGGTTCAACGTGGGCAGGTGGCCGGCACGCGTGCGGTCTATTTCCCTCGCCGCGACCTGGAGCGCGGCCTCTTGTACGCGCACGAGGTAGCCTTGGTTCGCGGCCGCAGTCGCCCAGTCTTCCATCCCGTCCGGCTTGGGCGGGCTGATCTCGATGTTGGGCCGCAGGGGCTCGAGACGCTCGGGGAACCTGCCGATGATCTGCTGCAGTGCCTGCTTCCTGATCTCGAGATCGCTCTGCGCCGCGATCTCCTGCGAGGTGGCTAGGTCAAACCGCGCCTGTGCTTCGTGAGTATCGGTAATGGTCGCCGTGCCCACTTCGAAGTTGCGCTTGGCCTGCGCGAGCTGCTCGGAGATCGCAACCTTCTGCGCCTGTATGAAAGCGAGGCTGTCCTGAGAGGCAAGAACGTCGAAATAGGCCTGCGCAACGCGCACGATCAGATCCTGGGTCGCCTGCCCGAAGGTCGCTTCGGCCTGAACTGCCTTGAAGCCGGCCTCCTTGTATGCCTGGAAGTTCTGCCAGTTGAACAGAGGCTGGGTCAGCGTCACCGTATATCCATTGGAGTTGCCCTGGCGCGTCGAATCCGGGGCGGCGCCGCGAAAAGAAATGTCGACGTCGTTGTACTGGGTGAAAGCTGTGGCGCTCAGCGTCGGGAGGACCTGCGCCAATCCCTGGGGCAGGTTTTCGAGGCCCGCGTCCCGCGCCGCGCGCGCCGATGCGTACGTGGCGTCGTTGGCCAGCGCTTCGCGATATGTCTGCATGAGGTCCGCCGCACGCGTCGGGGTCGCGAGCAGCACGAGGAGCAGGAGCGCTGAAGCAGGCCACCGCAGGAGCGCTTTCACGTGGGCACTCGCGTAATGGGCGGTGGACACGGAACCGCTAGAACTCGAAACGCGCCGGTTGCGGGGCGTTCTTGAGCGGAGCGAGACAGGTCTCGAAGAGGTCGGTGGTACGGAACGATCCATCGGATACCCGGGTCACCAACCGCGCCTCCATGACCGGCGGATCGCCTACGACAGCAAACAACCGTCCGCCCGTCCTGAGCTGCGACAGGAGGCTTTGCGGCAGTATCGGCGTCGATCCGGTAAGAACGATGACGTCGTAAGGGGAATGGCGCTGCCACCCTTGCGCACCGTCACCGAGCTCGGTGGTGAAGTTCTCGATGCCGGCCCGCCGCAGATTTGCTTCGCCAAAAGCCTTCAGCTTGGGATTGATTTCCACGGAAAACACGTGGTGTGCGCGAGTGGCGAGCAAGGCCGTAAGGTAGCCGCTGCCGGTTCCAACTTCGAGCACCCGCTCGTTCTTCTTCACCACCAGTTCCTGGAGGATGCGCGCCTCGACCTTGGGCTGCATCATTCTCTCGCCTGCTTCGGCGCCTTCGAACAGGGGGATCTCAAGATCCGAGAAAGCAAGCGCCCGATGCGCCTCGGGAACAAATTCCTCGCGGCGGAGGACGTAAAGAAGATCCAGGACATCCTGATCCAGCACGTCCCAAGGCCGGATCTGCTGCTCGATCATGTTGAACCGGGCTTGCTCGACGTTCATGACTGGAACTGGAGTTAGCGCGAGAGGCGGCGATTCTAACATTGTTCCTTTCGGGTCTACGGGATGCCGTCAGTCGAGCGTTTCGCGGTATCGGGCCAGAGCCAGGAGGCCCGCCGCAAGCAGGAACGCGCCTATGGGCCAGAGACTGGGCAGGATCTCCGAAACCCCGTTGCCTTTGAGCAGGATTCCGCGCAGGACGCGCAGGAAGTGCGTAAGCGGCAGGATCTCGCCTATCCACTGGGCCCACCGGGGCATTCCGCGGAACGGAAACATGAATCCGGACAGCAGTATTGAGGGCAGAAAGAAGAAAAACGCCATCTGCATCGCCTGCAGCTGATTTCTGGCCAGAGTGGAGAACGTGAAGCCGACCGCTAGGTTGGCCGCGATGAATACCACCAGCGCGACCGAAAGAAGCAACAAGCTGCCTTCCATCGGGACATCGAAGAGCAATTTCGCCGCAACGAGGATGATGATGACCTGAATATAGCCGACTATGATGTAGGGAACGATCTTGCCCGTCATCACCTCGATCGGCCGAACCGGGGTTGCAAGGAGATTTTCCATCGTGCCGCGCTCGCGCTCGCGCGTCATGGCGAGAGAGGTCATGATCACCATCGTCATCGTCAGTATGGTGCCGACAAGACCCGGAACGATGTTGTATTGCGTGATTCCCTCAGGGTTATATCGGCGCTGGATTCGCATCTCGAAAGGTGCCGGGCCCTGCGCCATCTTGGCCAGAGGTCCGGTGAGATCGTGGTTGAGGGCTGACTGATTGAGCGCGACGAGTGCAGCGATGGCGTTGCTGGTTGCCGCGGGGTCGGTGGCATCGGCTTCCACCAGCATCAGCGGCCGCTCGCCGCGGAAGAGCTTGCGGGAGAAATCCTCCGGGAAGGCAACGAAGAACTGCACTTCACCCAGTCGCAGCAACCGCTCGCCCTCAGCGGGGCTGGCGACGATCCGCTTCACGCGGAAGTACCCGGTGTTTTCCATGGCGCTCACGAAGCTGCGCGAGAACGGGCTCGCGTCTGCGGTCAGCACGGCCGTGGGCAGCGCCTTGGGATCGGTATTGATGGCGAAACCGAACACGATCAACTGGAGGATCGGTATGCCGACGATCATGGCGAAAGTCAACCGGTCGCGGCGCATCTGCACGAACTCCTTCGACAGCACTGCGACGAAGCGCGTCCAGGAAAAGAGATTCATTGGATCGCTCAGGCTACTGCATGAGGCGAATGAATGCGTCCTCCAGACCCGAGGCAATGCGTCGCCACTCGAGTCCAGGCCGGTCGCGGTAGGGTGCGACGGCCTTCTGCAACGCAGCCTCGTCGGTGCCGCTGATGTGCAGCGCTGCGCCGAAGGGAACGACCATGTCGATACCCGGAGATCCGCGCAGTTCATTGGCAAGCGCTGCAATGCCATCGCCGATCACCTGCCAGGTCGAGAGTCCTGACTTGCGCGTGATCTCCTCCGCAGTGCCCTGGGCGAGCAGCCGCCCGTAGGCGATATAGGCGAGTCGATGGCAGCGTTCGGCCTCGTCCATATAATGCGTGCTGACCAGCACGGTGAGCCCTTGCGCAGCGAGCTCGTGGATGTGATCCCAGAATTCGCGTCGCGCCTTGGGATCGACACCTGCGGTCGGCTCGTCGAGCAGCAGGAGCTCGGGGCGGTGGATCAAGCAGGCGGCAAGGGCAAGACGCTGCTTCCACCCGCCGGACAAGGCACCGGCGAGCTGGCCAGCGCGTTCGCTTAGCCCCAACCCGGCCAGGGAGTCAGAGACAGCGCGCTTCCGCTGGGGGACGCCGTAGACGCGCGCGATGAAATCTAGATTCTCCTTGATCGACAGCTCCTCATAGAGGGAAAACCGCTGCGTCATGTAGCCCACGCGGCGCTTGATCGCAGCCTGCTCGCGGCGCAGATCGAATCCGAGACAGGTGCCGCCGCCGGTTTCCGGCGTGAGCAGGCCGCAAAGCATGCGGATCGTCGTGGTCTTGCCGCTGCCGTTCGGCCCAAGAAAACCATAGATGCTGCCGCGCGGAACCGAAATGGCAAAATTGTCCACTACCCGCGTGCCTCCAAAACTCTTCGAAAGGCCGGTCACGTCTATTGCGAGAGCTTGGGGGGCAGAGGGATTCATTGCAGTCTTACCTCGACCGGTTGGCCGGGGTGCAGGCGGACAGCCTCGGCGGGGGCCGGCCGTGCCTCCACGAGGAAAACGAGTCTGGCGCGGTTCTCTCTGCTGTAAATGATCGGTGGCGTGTACTCGGCCTGAGGCGCTACGTAGGTGATCGGTGCCGAAATCGGATCTCCGCAGCCGTCACATAGCACGCTGACGGTCTGTCCTATTTTCACGGAACCAAGTGTCTTTTCCGGGACGAAGAAGCGGACCTTGATGTTGGAAGGGGGAAGCAGCGCTACCACCGGCGAGCCAGCCGGCACCCATTCCCCCTGCACGTAGAGGGTGTCGGCAACCTGCGCGTCCTGTGGGGCGCGCACCGACTTCTGCTCGAGCCGCCATTCGGCTTGGGCCAGGGCTTCGCGCGCAGCGGCGCTTGCAGCTTTGGCGGCCTTTATTTCATCGGGACGCGCGGACAGACTGGCTGCGGCGAGCTGGGCGTTCAACTCGCTGACGCGCGCGCGATCGCGATCGCGCGCGGACCGTGCTGTGTCCGCCGCCTCCTTCGAAACGAACTTCGCGCGTACCAGTTCTTCCTGGCGCTCGAGGTTGCTCTCGGAAAGCCTGAAACTTGCTTCGGCCTGCGCGAGCTGGGCGCGAATTGCATCGATCTCCTCGGGGCGCTTTCCGGTGAGGAGGTTGCGGTATTGTGCCTCTGCCTGATGGAACTGCTCCTCGGCCTGGCGCAGCGCGGCGGCCTCGTTGTCCTGCTCCAGAGAAAACAGGGGATCCCCGCGTTTCACTGTGGCACCCCTTGTGACGGCAAGTCGCGTGAGCTGGCCTGCAACAGGCGATGCGACGCGAAGGTACTCGCCTTCGGCGTAGCCTTGCAGTACCCCATTGCCCGGATCGGCGCACCCACCGGCAACGAGGAGGAGCAGCAGGATCGCGCGCCGGTCTCTCATCGGACAGCCCCCGGTGAATTCGGATTGCGCAATCCGTCCAGCACCAGGGTCAGATAGCTGTCGAAGTAACGCTCGATGGCCAAAGGCGCGCTTTCAAAGCCCTGGAACGAATGTCGCCACAGCATCATAAGAAGAATCGGCCCGACCATGGCACGTGCCGTCGGATCGACATCGAGCCTGCGAAGCTCGCCCCGCTGAATGCCCTGTTTCAGGATTCCGGCTATGACAGCCACGACGCGCTGGATGACCTCTCTGTAATAGAACTGGGCGATTTCAGGAAAGTTGCCGGATTCCGCGATGATCAACTTGGGTATTCCCGAAAGAAGAGTGCCGCCAACATTGCTCCAGAGGCCCGTCACGACCGCGCGCAGCAACTCACCCGTACTGCCGGCAGACTGCCCGATTAGGCCTTCTGCCTTGACGATCGCCGGAAGGAGTCCGCCGCGCACTACGGCCTTGAACAGATCATCCTTGCTCTTGAAGTAGAGATACAGAGTTCCCTTGCTCACCCCGGCGCGGGATGCGATGTCCTCAAGCCGGGTAGCAGCAAACCCCCGTTCGACGAACAATTCCAGCGCCGCTTGCAGGAGTTCGCTCGGGCGAGATTCCTTGCGCCGAGCGCGACGCGGCCTCTGCTTGGTTCTCGAGCCTGAATTCACAAGTATTAGTGACTGACCGGTCGGTCATTAAAATACAGCGCCAGGGCAAAGTCAATCGATGGCGGATGGCATCCGCCGACTGCGGTGCAGGAGGCCCGCTCACACTTGCTGGGTACGGGACGATGAATCACAATACTTCGCAACAATCTTCCAATTGAGCGGTCAGTTATGGAGCCGCCGGCGCGCCACAGACTGAAGCCCGAATTCCTCCGTGCATATAACCCAAGAACACTATGCCGATGCGCTGGTATTGACCCTTGCCGGCCGGATCGACAACAGCACCACTGAAGGATTGAAGGCGGGCCTGGACGCCTACGTGGCGACGTGCCGGGCGGGAGGTGACAGGCTGGTGCTGGATTTCTCAAAGGTCGAGTACATCAGCAGCGTCGGCCTGCGCGTCCTGATGCTCGCCGCCAAGCAGTCTCGTGAACAAGGAGGGACGATCGTCGTTGCGGCCCTGCAGCCAGTTGTGCGCGAGATATTCGAAATCAGTCGCTTCAATCTCGTGTTTGAGTGTTTTGGGACCGTGCGAGAAGCTCTCGCCAAGGTCTCCCCGGCCGGTCTGGCAGCCTATGATGCGAAGCGCGGAACCTGACCATGGCAGGATTGTGGGTGAAGTTCTGGGGGACCCGCGGCTCGATTCCGGTCGCCCTCGACTCGGCGACCATCCGGGGTAAGCTCACCCGGGCAATCGTCGCCGCGGCGGGAAAAGGGCTCGACACGCAGGAAAAAGCGCGCGCCTGGGTCGAAAACCAGCTTGAATTCTCCGTTTCGCACACGTTTGGTGGCAACTCCGCATGCGTACAGCTCGATGCCGGAGACAAGGAGTACGTGCTCTGCGACTTGGGTAGTGGCGTGCGGGTCTTTGGGAACCACGTCGTTGCCCGGGATGGTGCGTCGAAACCCAATGTGTACCACGTGTTCGTCTCGCACCTTCACTGGGACCACATCATGGGCTTTCCGTTTTTCGCGCCGGCCTACGTTCCCGGGAATACGATTCGGATCTATGGCTGCCATAAGGAGTTGGAGAGTGCGCTACGCCGGCAACAGGATGCCCCTTGTTTCCCCGTCCCGTTTCACCGTTTGGGAGCTTCGATAGAGTTCGTGACCCTGGAGCCGGGACGCAGTTACGACGTGGCAGGGTGGAGCGTTACTGCGAAGTTGCAGGCCCATTCCGGCGACTCCTACGGTTATCGCTTCGTCAGGGACGGTCGCGTCGTAGTCTATACGACCGATTCCGAGCACCGGCTCGACGATCCAAGTGCGGTGGAGGCTGCGGCAACTTTTTTCGCAGACGCCGATCTGGTGATATTCGATGCGATGTACTCGCTTGCAGAAGCGGTTTCCGTGAAGGAGGACTGGGGTCACTCGAGCAACGTCGTTGGAGTCGAACTCTGCCAGCTCGCCAACGCAAAGCATCTCGTGCTTTTTCATCATGAGCCAGCGAATGACGATGAGCGCATCGCACAGATCTGGCAAGAGACGTTGCGTTACGAGGAAATATCGAGGAGCGGAGAATCTTTGCGCATCTCGATGGCCTACGATGGTCTGGAGATCGAGCTCTGAGGAGCGAAAAGGCGCCAGATTCCGCGCGGGTCCAGCTGCAGGCCGGCAACAGACTCTCTGTGGAAGGCGATCGCAGGCGGACCTCATTCAGTATGCGCAGCAAGGCAGCCGGCCTTGTGCTGCTCGCCCTGTTGTCCGCTCCGATTCTGTGGCAGGAGATGCCGGTAGCAGACGCGATACGGCTGGCATGGTTCGATACCTACCAGTCGGTTTTTCCGCGAGAGCGGCGTTCGGCGCCGGCGGCAATCGTCGCAATCGACGAGGCCAGCCTGGATCGATTCGGTCAATGGCCTTGGCCGCGCACTTTGATTGCGCAGCTCATCGATCGCCTCCGGGGTGCCGGCCCCGCGGCGATCGGGATTGATATCCTCTTTGCAGAAGCGGATCGCCTTTCTCCTGATTGGGCTCCGCCTTTCGCGACCCATCGCAGTCTGCAGTCCGCAGCGGGCCCCGGGCGGGTATTGCGCTACGACTCGATCCTGGCGAGTTCCATAAGAGCTGCGCCGGTCACGCTGGGTATCGCGGGCCTAGAAACGGGCGTGCAGCCCGATAGTGCAACGTTCACGCCCTCGCTGCAAAAAGGCGCTGACGCACGAGGCGCCATGCGTCGCTACGTGTCGGCGCTTCGCAGTCTGCCCGAAATCGACACTGCCGCCCAAGGACACGGCATTCTGAGCGTCGATACCGAAGGAGGAGTCGTGCGGCGAGTGCCCATGGTGGCGCTAGTCGGTGCGAATCCGGTATTGCCGTTGAGCCTCGAAACACTTCGGGTGGCAAGCGGAGAGGCACTCTTCGTCGTGCAGGGGAGCGCGGCCGGGGTCGAGTCGGTGGGAATCGGGGACCTTAGGGTGCCCACGCAGCAGGACGGGCGTGTATGGGTGCACTTTAGTCCCCACAACGCCGACCGCTTCGTTTCGGCTGCGGAGGTACTGAGCGGCGAATCAGACGGGGCGCAGTTCGAGCACAAGCTGGTACTAGTGGGCGTGACAGGGCTTGGCCTAGTCGACTATCCAAATACTCCACTTGGACGGATGCCAGGGGTCGAGATTCACGCCCAAGTGCTCGAGAACGTGTTCGACAACGATATGCTCACCAGGCCGCGCTGGGTACCCTGGGCCGAAGGAATCCTATTTCTGCTGCTCGGTCTTGTGGTGATCCGGGCAGTGCCCATCATCTCTCCGGCACGCTCGGTATCCATGCTCGTATTGTTGCTCGGTGCTCTTGGATTGCTGGGAATCACCGCGTATCTGGGAACGGGGATTCTTGTGGACGCTTCGGTCCCCGGGGTCGCACTGGGACTCGTCTTTGCCGGCATGCTGGCCCAGACGCTGTCGGAGGCCAATGCCCAGCGCAAGGCTCTTCGCGAACGACTGCAACTGGAGCGCGTAGAGGCGGCGCGGCTTGCGGGCGAATTCGACGCGGCGCGACGCATTCAGATAGGCATACTTCCGCGCGCAGATGCGGCCTTCCCTGGGGAGCGGCGTTTCGAAATATGCGCTTCGATGGAGCCGGCGCGCGAGGTCGGTGGAGATTTGTACGATTTTTTCATGCTCGACGCGGATCGCCTTTTCTTTCTTGTGGGCGATGTATCCGGAAAGGGCCTGCCGGCCAGCATCTTTATGGCAGTCAGCAAGGCGCTGTGCAAGAGCGCAGCTTTGCGCCGCTCTCAACAGGTCGGCGCCTTGCTCAGCGAAGCCAGCGCCGAGATTGCTCGGGAGAATCCTGAGTCACTCTTCGTAACGGTCTTCGCCGGCGTCCTCGACGCAAGCAGCGGTCGCGTGCAATACAGTTGTGCCGGTCACGAACCACCGTTCATTTTTTCCGCGAACGACAAGGTCAAGCGGTTCGAGGCGGGAAGCGGGCCGCCTCTTTGCGTGCTCGACGGATTCTCCTACAGCACCGCCGAGATCCAGATGAAACCCGGTAGCACCTTGTGCCTAGTCACGGACGGAGTAACGGAAGCGATGAACCGGGCAGGAGAACTCTATGGGGCCAACGGGCTGAGCCAGGTACTCGAACGGGCCCGACACACCCAGACTCCCGCTGAAATTGTCGCCGCGATTCGCGCTGACCTGGCCCGATTTGTTGCGGGGGCCGAAGCTGCCGACGATATTACGTTGCTGGTACTGAGGTGGAACGCGCGCTAGCGCACATTTATCTCAACGCGCCGGTTACGAGCTTCCGGAACCCCGTCCCCGGTCTTGACCAAAGGCTCGCGCCGCCCGCGGCCGGCGGTCGAGATGCGTTCTGCCGGGACACCCATCGTTACCAGAACCGACTTCACCCGCTCGGCCCGTTGCAGCGAGAGCGTATCGTTGGAACGGTCAGAACCCACTAGGTCAGTGTGCCCGATAACAGTGATATCGGGAGCTTGTCTGCGCGCCATTTCAGCGAGCATACGCTTTACTTCCTGCTTTGATTGCTCGGTGAAATCGTCGGTGCCGCTCTCGAAATAGATGACGAACGACATGGGGCGCGGAGGCTGAGCGGCGAGCGCACTGCCGAAAACATCGTTCACCTCGTTCTTGCTAACGGTTTCCCGCCGCACGCCGCCCTCGGGGGTGCTGCGGGAAGCCGCATAGGCGGTGTTCAATACTGCGTTGCCCTTTGGATTCTGGACGAGGACCGTACCGACTTTTCCATCCTTGTCGGGCAGCAGAACGACCAGGTCTCGGCTCGACGCGGCACAACCTCCGAGGATCAAGAACGCTGCAGCGAGGGCAGCATGGTATGCGCGCATCAAATGGTCACGGTTCTAGTCGCGCGTTTGCACGAGGAACTCCGTTCCGCGAACACCGAGAATCGAGGAAGGCGTCTTCACCTTCATGGCATCCGGAGATTGCTTGGCGATCTTACCCGAAACCACCGAAAGTGTGCCTCTGCGGAGCATCGCATCAAAAGCACCTTCATGCGTGGTCGTATTGAAGGCATAGCGTTCAATGGCCAGCACGCTGTTCGGGCCCAACGAAAGGAGCGAATTGTCGATGAAGGTAATGCCTGCGGACCCGTCCGCCCCAGTGACGACGGCGTCGGTCGGCTGCAAGGGCGTGCCCACGCGCGCCGCGAGCCGCTGACCATCGCGCTCGACGTAGACCGAACCCTTCGCGACTTTGAACTGGGCAATATCGTTTGCTTGTGCCGCAAATGGAATTACGCTCGCAACGGCGAAAAGGAGCGCGCTAATTGCGCAAGAGCGGAGTGCCAGCATGATAGACCTCCAAAGGTGGATCTTCTTGTTTCGCATCGTGCCGGACCAAGCCTGCGCCCTAACGGGTGCTTTGTTCCTATAATACCCAAACGGCATTTTTCCGGCTTAGTCCGTCCATGGCCAGCGCCCCTCTCTCCCGCTTTCCCGCCCGAATGGACTCAATGGCTGAGGTCCGGGCTTTCGTCGAGGCTGCGTGTGCCACGGCCGGATTTGACCAAGAAGACTGCCTGAAAGTGCTCCTCATCGTCGAGGAACTATTCACGAATACCGTGATGCACGGCTACGGCGGGGAAAGCGAATCGCCCGTCTGGATTGCTTTCGAATCGGGTTCAGGCGAGTTCACGTTGCGCTATGAAGACGCGGCGCCACCCCACAACCCTTTCGGCGAATTTCGCCCGCTCGACACTGCAGCCCTGGTCGCGCAGCAGCCGGTGGGCGGCCTCGGACTGAAGTTGATCCGCTCGCTTGCCACTGGGTCTACATACCGACGCGAAGGCGAGCGCAACTGCATTCGGCTGACATTCGCAGCGCGCTCGCGCGGGTGAAAAGTTGCCATCCCTTTCGCCTTGGAGTAAGGTTCGACGGAGCAACGTAGGGGTCCTAGGCCGGCCGTCATGTGCGAGTCCGCGCCAGGTGAGAGCATACCCTTCGAACCTGATGCGGATAATGCCGCCGCAGGGAAGCGTTGAGCAGCAGACTCTTTCGCTCCCCGCGGCACGAATAGGAGCGCCATGAACGCCAACCCGAAGTTTCTTGCCCAAACGGCGCACGTCGACGAAGCAGCCGTCAAGCCTCTACCCAATTCACGCAAGGTGTACGTGGAGGGCTCGCGCGCCGACATACGCGTGCCGATGCGCGAAATCGCCCAATCCGAAACGCCGGCCTCTTTCGGCGCGGAGAAGAACCCCCCGGTCTATGTCTACGACACCTCCGGACCCTATACCGACCCTGGGGTGCAGATCGACATTCGCCGTGGTCTCGTGCCGCTGCGATCCTCCTGGATCGCCGAGCGCGGCGACACCGAGGAGTTGTCCGGACCGACCTCGCGGTACGGGCGCGAGCGGCTCGCCGATCCGAGGCTCGCCGAGCTGCGCTTCGATCTGAAACGCAACCCACACCGGGCGAAGGCGGGCCGATGCGTGACGCAGATGCACTACGCGAAGAAAGGCATCGTTACGCAGGAGATGGAATACATTTCCATTCGAGAAAACCAGCGCCGCGACCTGCTTTCCGAGCTCGTCACGCGGCAGCATCCCGGGCAAGATTTCGGCGCATCCATACCGAAGTTCATCACGCCCCAATTCGTGCGTGACGAGGTCGCCCGGGGCCGCGCGATCATTCCCGCGAACATCAACCACCCGGAAACCGAGCCGATGATCATCGGCCGGAATTTCCTCGTCAAGATCAACGCCAACATCGGCAACTCTGCCTTGACCTCCGGGATCGCCGAGGAAGTGGAGAAAATGACCTGGGCCATCCGCTGGGGCGGCGACACCGTGATGGATCTCTCCACCGGCAAGCACATCCACGAGACGCGCGAGTGGATCATCCGCAACGCCCCCGTGCCGATCGGCACCGTGCCTATCTACCAGGCACTGGAGAAGGTGGACGGCAAGGCGGAGGACCTCACTTGGGAGATCTTCCGCGATACGCTGATCGAACAGGCCGAGCAGGGCGTGGACTACTTCACCATCCACGCAGGCGTGCGACTGCCTTTCATCCCGATGACGGCGAAGCGCATGACCGGGATTGTGTCGCGCGGCGGCTCGATCATGGCGAAGTGGTGTCTCGCGCACCACGAGGAGAGTTTCCTTTATACGCACTTCGAGGAAATCTGCGAGATCATGGCCGCCTACGACGTGTCGTTCTCGCTCGGCGACGGCTTGCGGCCCGGTTCGATCTACGATGCCAACGACGAGGCGCAGATCGCGGAGCTGAGGACACTTGGTGAGCTGACCGACATCGCCTGGAATCACGACTGCCAGGTGATGATCGAGGGACCGGGTCACGTTCCCATGCAACTCATCAAGGAGAACATGGATTTGCAACTGAAGTACTGCAAGGAGGCGCCGTTCTACACGCTCGGACCGCTCACCACCGACATCGCCCCCGGCTACGACCACATCACCAGCGCGATCGGCGCGGCCATGATCGGCTGGTACGGCACGGCGATGCTTTGCTACGTCACACCCAAGGAACATCTTGGACTGCCCGACAAGGACGACGTCAAGGACGGCATCATGGCCTACAAGATCGCGGCGCACGCGGCTGATCTAGCCAAAGGCCATCCGGGCGCCCAGATCCGCGACAACGCGCTCTCGAAGGCGCGCTTCGAGTTCCGCTGGGAAGACCAGTTCAACCTGGGCCTCGACCCGGACAAGGCAAAGCAGTTCCATGACGAGACCCTCCCACAGGAAGGGGCAAAGCTCGCGCATTTCTGCTCGATGTGCGGTCCGCACTTTTGCTCGATGAAGATCACGCAGGATGTACGCGATTACGCGGAGAAGCACGGCGTGTCAACGCAGGACGCGCTGAAGAAAGGCATGGAGCAGAAAGCAGTCGAATTCGTGAAGAAGGGCGCCGAGATCTACCTCAAGACCTAGCGCTCTTCCCTGCTAGACTCGGGGCGGCAAGCGTGCCGCCCTTTCTTATTGTGGGAACGACCTGGACCCCATTCTTCTCCTGAAGGCCCTGGTTCTCGGCGTGGTCGAAGGCCTGACCGAGTTCCTGCCGGTGTCCTCGACCGGGCACCTGATCCTCGCGGGCGATCTCCTGCGCTTCGCCGACGAGAAGGCAAAGGTGTTCGAGATTGTCATCCAAAGCGGTGCCATGCTCGCCATCGTCTGGGAGTATCGTGTCAAATTCGCGCGTGTGCTTGCAGGCCTTGCGAGCGACCGTGCGGCGCAGCGCTTCGTCGCAAATCTTGTCGTTGCCTTCATTCCGGCGGCGGTGCTTGGGCTTGCGTTCGGCAAGCTGATCAAGACGTACCTGTTTCACGCCGTGCCGGTCGCGCTCGCTTTCATCGTTGGCGCCTTCATCATTCTGTGGGTGGAGCGTCCGTCGACTAGGGCGGGGCGTCGAGCGCGTGTCGAGACGGTGGACCAGATGCGCTGGCCCGACGCCCTCAAGGTGGGCATCGCGCAGGCCTTTGCGCTGATCCCGGGGACATCGCGCTCGGGCGCGACCATCATCGGCGGCATGCTGTTCGGCCTGTCGCGGCGCGCGGCGACCGAGTTCTCGTTCTTCCTCGCTGTGCCCACCTTGGTTGCCGCGGGCGCGTACGACTTCTGGAAGAACCGGGCGCTGTTCGCGTCGTCGGACCTGGATCTCTTCGCCGTCGGCTCGATCGCAGCGTTCGCATCGGCGTTCTTGTGCGTCCGCTGGCTGTTGCGCTATATCGCCACCCACGACTTCACCCCGTTCGCGTGGTACCGGATCGCTTTCGGCGCGGTGGTGCTCGTCACCGCGTACGCCGGACTGGTCGATTGGAGCGCCGGCTGAGTTCAGTAGGCCGTTTTGGCGGCGGAGGAGGGGGCAGTGGGGCGATGATTGATTTGGGTCAATTGTGTTCCGCAGACGCAACCGACAAACTAGCGAACCATCCTGAGATTGCGATCACCACACAATTTATGAGCTTGCTGCTGCGGCTTTCGTCGATTATCGACCGGACGAACGAGTTCATCGGCCGCTGGGTCTCGTGGCTGGGTCTCGCGGCGGTGCTCATCTGCGCGGCGGCGGCGACCGCTCGCTACGCCCTCAACGTCGGCTCGAACGCTTGGCTGGAAATCCAGTGGTACCTGAACGCCGCGGTGTTCCTGCTCGTGGCGGGCTACACGCTGAAGCGCCATGAACACGTGAGCATCGACGTGGTGGCGGGCAAGTTGTCCCCTCGAGTGCAGGCCTGGATTCACATCCTCGGCGGCATTCTCATGCTGCTTCCCGCGACGATCATCATTGCCTGGTACAGCTGGCCGTCGCTCGTCAACTCGTATGACATTCAAGAGTACTCCTCGGACCCGGGCGGCCTGATTCGCTGGCCTGTGCGCGCGCTCATTCCGCTTGCCTTCGGCCTGCTCGCGCTGCAGGGCGTCTCCGAGATCATCAAGCGCATCGGCTTCCTCAAGGGCCTCGTTCCGCCGGAAGAGTTCGAGAAGAAGGGGCACGCCACCTGATGATTGCCGAATACATGGCGCCGATCATGTTCGGCGGGCTGGTGGTGTTCCTGCTGATCGGCTATCCCGTCGCGTTCTCGCTCGCCTTCACCGGCCTTGCCTTCGGCTATCTCGGCATCGAGCTCGGTATGCTGCAGCCGGCGCTCTTGCAGGCGCTGCCCGAGCGGGTGCTCGGCATCATGGGTAACTCGACGCTCCTCGCGATTCCGTTCTTCACGCTGATGGGCCTCATCCTCGAGCGGAGCGGCATGGCCGAGGACCTGCTCGATACCATCGGCCAGGTGTTCGGCTCGATCCGCGGCGGTATTGCCTATGCGGTGGTGTTCGTCGGCGCGCTGCTCGCGGCGACGACCGGCGTCGTGGCCGCATCCGTCCTCGCCATGGGCCTCATCTCGCTGCCGGTGATGATGCGCTACGGCTATTCCCACCGGCTGTCGACCGGCGTGATCGCCGCCTCCGGGACGCTGGCGCAGATCATTCCGCCCAGCCTGGTGCTGATTGTCCTCGCCGACCAGATGGGCACCTCGGTCGGCGACATGTACGAGGGCGCGCTCTTCCCCGGGCTCGGCCTCGCCGCGGCATACGCGGTATGGGTGTTCATCGTCTCGCTGATCAAGCCCGAGGCGGCGCCCGGCTGCCCGCCGGAGATGCGTACGCTGCACGGGGCGAAGCTCGCGTTGCGCGTCCTCACCTCGATGATTCCACCTCTGGTGCTGATCTTCCTGGTGCTCGGCACCATCTTCATCGGCGTCGCTACGCCGACCGAGGGCGGCGCGATGGGCGCGACCGGCGCGCTGATCATGGCCCTCGTCAAGCGCAAGCTCTCTTGGGGACTGCTCAAGCAGGCGGTGGAGTCGACCGCCACGATGACGAGCTTCGTCATGTTCATCCTTGTCGGATCGACGGTGTTCAGCCTCGTCTTCCGCGGCGTCGATGGGGACCTTTGGGTCGAGCGGCTGCTGCTGCACGTGCCAGGCGGCGCGCTCGGCTTCCTCATCGTAGTGAACGTGATGATCTTCTTCCTCGCGTTCTTCCTCGACTATTTCGAGATCGCGTTCATCATGGTGCCGCTGCTCGCGCCGGTGGCGCAGAAGCTCGGCATCGATCTCGTCTGGTTCGGCGTGCTGCTGGCCGTGAACATGCAGACCTCGTTCCTGCATCCGCCTTTTGGCTTCGCGCTCTTCTACCTGCGCAGCGTAGCGCCCAAAAGCATCAGGACCTCCGATATCTACTGGGGCGCCATTCCGTTTGTCGTCATCCAGGTCCTCATGGTGGCGACGGTGATCGCTTTTCCGAACCTGGTGACGGGCAACATCACCGAGGCTGTAACGGTAAAGGGGACTGGCGAGGAGGAACTGCGTCGCCAGCTCGGACTTCCGGTGCCGGGCGCAGCCGAAAGCGGTAAGGCGCCTGCTGGCGCCGAGCAGAAGTCCGGCGACACCGCTTCCGAGATCGAGCGGGCGCTCCGAGAAGGAAAGTGAGCCCTCGGCCGATGCGCTGAAGCCAACAAAAACCCCGCCGAGGCGGGGTTTTTTGATTTGTGGCGCTCGCGCCTACTTCTTTCCGAGCGGGTTGTTGTAGACGAAGCTTTCGTAGGCGAATTCCTGCACGCGGTGCCACAGGAACTGGTCGGAACGGAACTTCTTCCAGGGCTCGTAGATCTTCTTCCAAGCCGGATTCTTCCCCGCCTCTTCCTCGTAGAGCTCGTAGGCCGCCCGCTGCGCCGACCTCAGAATGTCGGTCGAAAACTGGTGGAGCTTGACGCCGTTCTTCACGAGCCGCTCGAGCGCCGGGACGTTCTTCGCGTCGTACTTGGCCATCATGTCGATGTTGGCCTCGTAGGAGGCCGCCTCGATCGCCGCCTGGTACTCCTTCGGCAGCTTTTCCCACTCCTTCAAGCCGACGTAGAAGGAGTACATCGAGTTCGATTCCCACCAGCCGGGGAAGTAGTAGTGGGGCGCGATCTTGTAGAAGCCGAGCTTCTCGTCGTCGTAGGGTCCAACCCATTCCGCCGAATCGATAGCGCCGCGCTCGAGCGCCGGGTAGATGTCGCCCCCCGCGATCTGCTGCGGCACCGCGCCCAGTCGCGCCATGACTTCGCCGCCCAAGCCCGCGATGCGCATCTTCACGCCCTTCAGGTCCTTCAGCGAGCGCACTTCCTTGCGCCACCAGCCGCCCATCTGCGCGCCGGTGTTGCCGGCCGGGAACGAGATGAGTCCGAAATCCTTGAAGAACGCGCGCACCAGTTCGAGCCCACCACCGTAATACATCCAGGCGTTCTGCTCGCGCTGGTTGAGCCCGAAGGGAAGTGTGGTGTCGAACGCGAATGCCTTGTTCTTGCCGACGAAGTAGTAGCTGGCCGTATGCGCGCACTCGATCGTTCCCTGCTGGATAGCATCGACCACGCCGAAGGCGGGAACGATCTCGCCGGCCGCGAAGACTCGGATCTGGAAGCGGCCGCCCGTAAGCTGCTCAACCCGCTTGGCGACCACTTCGCCCCCTCCGTAGATCGTATCCAGACTCTTCGGGAAGCTCGAGGCGCAGCGCCAGCGGATAGTTGGAAGCGAAGGAGTCTGAGCAATAGCCTGTTGGACTGCGACGGCGGATGCGGCCGCCGCGGCACTGCCAGCGATGAACTTGCGACGATTCATGGGACCCTCCTCTCCGAGGAAACGTTCAGTCTATGCCGAGCGTGCCCTTTTTCCTTGAGCGAAATCAAGGGCGCCGGAGCTGCCCGCCACCTGAAGCAGCTAGGAAGCTGCTGATCAACCCTGAACCCAGGGTAGACCAGCCTTGCGCCAGCCGCCCACTGAGCTGCGGTGCCCGTTCGTGTCCTTGTCGCCCTCGAAACCTTCGAGCACGTTGAAGCAATTGGGATAGCCGGCCTGAGTTGCTGCGATCGCCGCCCCGTGCGAACGGGCGCCCGAACGGCAGAGAAACATCACCGGTGCATCGGTCTTCGCTACTTCGGCCTGGAGTTGCTCGAGAAACTGCGGGTTGCGCTGGCCGCTCGGATAAGTATTCCATTCGATCATCACCGCTTCGGGCGGATGCCCGACGAAGTCCCACTCGGCCCGGCTGCGCACGTCTACCAACGTCGCCCCAGGGGTCTGCTCCATGAGCGCATGCGCTTCTGAAGGGAGCAGAGCTCCTGCGTAGGGCAGTTTCATGCTCTCCGCGCGCTCTCGGGCCCGGGCAAGAATATCGCTTATAGAATCCATGCCCAACGTATTCGTGGCAAAGTCCGTGAATGCCTAGTTTAACTCGCGAGGTCTGCGAGGGCAGCTTCCGCACCGGCATGGTGCGGACTATCGCGGAATTGCGTTGTTTTGGTGCGTAATCCTCCAGGCAATCGGCTTATGGCACAATGGCGTGCCATTTTTGCGTTGGATGGCATGGAATCTGCGGGTTCCTATGGATCCAACGCTTTTTTCGTTTTGAATTATACAAACAGAACTGCAACCTGAGGAGATTTCGCAATGGCAATGTCCGCTGCTGACGTAATGAAAATGCTCAAGGAGAAGGAGGTCAAGTTCGTAGACCTGCGTTTTACTGATACGCGGGGGAAGGAGCAGCACGTATCGGTGCCGGTCAAGGCCTTCACCATGGAGAAATTCGAAAGCGGACATTTCTTCGACGGATCCTCGATCGCGGGTTGGAAAGGCATAGAAGCCTCTGACATGCTGCTCATGCCGGATCCGGACTCGGCGCGCATGGATCCCTTCACCGACGAGCCGGTCCTCAATCTCACCTGCGATTGCGTCGAGCCTTCGGACGGCAAGGGTTACGACCGAGACCCCCGCACCATCGCCAAGCGGGCAGAGGCTTACATGAAATCAACGGGCTTGGGCGATACGGCCTATTTCGGGCCCGAGCCCGAATTCTTCATTTTCGACTCGGTAACCTGGAACGTAGACATGTCCGGGTGCTTCGTAAAGATCAAGTCGGAAGAGGCGCCGTGGTCCTCGGGCGAAGAATATGAGGGGGGCAATATGGGGCACCGGGCGCCGGTCAAAGGCGGCTACTTCCCCGTGCCGCCCGCCGACACCCTTCAGGACATCCGTAACGCTATGGTGCTGGCGCTCGAAGGTCAGGGTGTCGAATGCGAAGTCCATCACCACGAGGTTGCCGCAGCCGGCCAGAACGAGATCGGCACCAAGTTTAACAGTCTCGTAAAGCGTGCCGATTGGATGCAGATCCTGAAATATACGATCTGGAATGTCGCCCACTCATACGGCAAGACCGCCACTTTCATGCCCAAGCCAATTGTTGGGGACAACGGCTCGGGCATGCACGTGCATCAATCGGTTTGGAGGGAAGGCAAGAATCTCTTTACCGGGAATGGCTATGCGGGGCTCTCGGAATTCGCGCTCCACTATATCGGTGGCATCATCAAACACGCCAAGGCCTTGAACGCGATAACCAATCCGGGTACGAATTCCTACAAACGGCTGGTACCGGGATTCGAAGCGCCGATCAACTTGGCCTACTCTTCCCGAAACCGGTCTGCTGCCTGCAGGATTCCGCTGGTTACAAACCCGAAGGCGCGTCGCGTTGAAGTGCGCTTCCCCGACCCGACCGCAAACCCCTATCTCGCGTTCGCGGCCATGTTGATGGCGGGTCTCGACGGGGTACAGAGCAAGACTCATCCGGGCGATCCCATTGACAAGAATCTGTACGATCTGCCCCCGGCGCAGGCCAAGAAAGTCCAGAACGTATGCTCGTCGCTGGACATGGCGATCGAACATCTGAACAAGGACCGCGAATTCTTGACTAAGGGCGGGGTCTTTTCCGACGACATGCTGGATGCCTACTGCGCTCTCAAGATGGAGGAGGTCACGCGTTTCCGGATGACCACCCACCCGGTCGAGTTCGACATGTACTACAGTTCCTGATAGCGTGCTGGACGGTCCGGCATAGCCGGGCCGAAACTATTGACCATGAGGAGGACGGGCACCCTTTCAGGGTGCTTCGTCCTTTTTTCATTTGAAATCAGGGTTATTTTGGCCTACACTGAATCTTCCCATGCAGTTCTGGGAGGGGTATGGCACTCAGCAGGAGATTGGTGGGTTTGTTCTTCTTCGCACTGGCGGTGCCCTCCGGGTACGCTCAGGGCGAAGTCTACAAGTGCCCGGATCCGAGCGGCCGGCCGACTTATACGAACGTCAAGCGCGACACGGTCGGCAAGAAATGCACGCTGGTCAGCAAGGAGGTTTCCGTCGTGCCGGCGCAGGCTCCAGCGCGCGCCATGCCGTCTTCAGCGGCGTCATTCTCCGGTCGAAGCGAAAACCGGCGAAAAATAATCGAATCCGAGCTGCAGAACGAGCAGCAGCTTCTTTCCGATGCAAGGCAAAAGCTTGCCGAGCAGGAAGGGATTCGCGCCGGGGACGAGCGCAATTACGCCCGGGTCATCGAACGGCTGAAGCCTTTCCAGGAAGCGGTCGAGCAGCACAGCAAGAACATCGAGCAGCTTCGCGGCGAACTCAACAGACTCAGGTAGCCGCGGCCCTCAAGCACCTGGGGTTGGCGAACGCGGACGCGCACCAAGCTTGCGTAGCGGGGCATGCCGGCGGCGGCACGCCGTGCGGCGTGCACTATCGGGTATGAATGCCGCAGCGTTTCCCGGTCTGGAATTGCTTGCCACCGCGGTAGTCCTCTTGGACGAGGAGCTGCGGGTCAAATACGTCAACCCGGCTGCCGAAGCGTTGTTCGCGGTCGGCCGCAGGAGCCTTCTTGAACAACACTTTCCGGCGCTCTTTGCCGATTCGTCCCCCCTCGACAGCTTGCTGCGCCAGGCGATTCGGGAAGAGCGTGGCTTCGCAGATCAGGACTTGATTCTTACGCAACCGGGGCACGAGTCCTTGCACCTTAACTGCATTGCCACCCCGGTCGAATTGCCTGACGCCGCCCTGCTGCTTGAGTTGCGCCCTATCGACCAGAGGTTGCGGATCGAGCGCGAAGAGCGGCGGCTCAATCAGCACCAGGCAAACCGCGAGCTCATACGCAATCTTGCCCACGAGATCAAGAATCCCCTAGGCGGTCTGCGGGGTTCGGCACAACTTCTCGAGCGCGAGCTCGACCGACCGGGCCTGCGCGAGTACACCCAGGTCATCATCAAGGAGGCGGACCGGCTGCAGGCACTGGTAAACCGCCTGCTCACGCCGCACCGCCCGGCCGTTGAAGTGCCCGTGAACATCCATGAAGTGTGCGAGCGGGTTTGCAGCCTCATTCTTGCCGAGTTTCCGGAAGGGATTCGTGTTGAGCGCGACTACGATGCAAGCCTCCCGGATTTTCGGGGGGACCCCGAGCAGCTCATTCAGGCCGTGCTTAATATCGTCCGCAACGCGGCCCAGGCCCTCTGCAGAGGCGGAAGGCTCGCCGAAGGGAACGAGGGAGAAATCGTGCTGCGTACGCGGGTCGCGCGACCGGTAACCCTCGCGCGGCTGCCACATAAGCTGGCACTAGAATTGCAAGTGATCGATAACGGGCCCGGCGTACCTGCGGACATCCGTGACAAGATCTTCTTCCCGTTGGTGTCCGGTACCGAGGGCGGAACCGGGCTTGGGCTGACGTTGGCGCAGACTTTCGTTCAGCATCACCATGGGGTGGTCGAGTGCGAGAGCCAGCCGGGAAGGACCTGTTTCAGCATCGTGCTGCCTTATCGCTGAAAGACCATGATGAGACCCGTCTGGATCGTCGACGATGATCGCTCCATCCGCTGGGTGTTCGAGAAAGCCCTCGCGCGGGAGAGCATTCCCTTTCAGACCTTCGCGCACGCCAGCGAAGCCATGGACGCGCTTGCCGCGGGCGGTGTACCCCAGGTCCTGGTGTCCGACATCCGCATGCCGGGCACCTCAGGTCTGGACCTGCTGCAGAGCGTCAAGCAGCGCTTCCCGCATGTCCCGGTCATTATCATGACCGCCTATTCCGACCTTGAATCCGCGGTGGCGGCATTTCAGGGCGGTGCGTTCGAGTACCTTCCCAAGCCCTTCGACGTCGATCAGGCGGTCGAGCTCATTCGCCGCGCGCTGGACGAAAGCCTCCGGGAAGACAAATCGGAGGAAGCCCTTGTCGACTCGCCCGAAATTCTCGGCCAGGCGCAATCGATGCAGGAAGTGTTTCGCGCGATTGGCCGGCTCTCGCAATCCAGCGCCACGGTCCTGATTACCGGCGAGTCCGGGACGGGCAAGGAACTTGTGGCACGCGCATTGCACCGCCACAGCCCCCGGTCAAACAAGCCCTTCATCGCCATAAACACGGCAGCCATGCCGAAGGATTTGCTCGAGTCGGAGCTCTTCGGGCACGAGCGTGGCGCCTTTACGGGCGCGCAATCGACGCGCCGCGGCCGCTTTGAGCAAGCGGAAGGCGGCACGCTTTTCCTGGACGAGATCGGCGATATGCCCGCGGAGTTGCAGACGCGTCTATTGCGCGTACTCTCGGATGAGACCTTCTACCGCGTGGGGGGCCATCAACCTATCCACGCCGATGTCCGGGTCATCGCGGCTACGAACCAGGACCTTGAGTTGCGCGTGAAGGGGGGGCTCTTCCGCCAAGACCTGTATCACCGCCTCAACGTAATTCGGCTGCGGCTGCCTTCCCTACGCGAGCGTCGGGAGGACATCCCGGTGCTCACCCGACACTTTCTGGCGAAGTCGGCGCGCCAACTTGGCACCGAGCCAAAGCGTCTCTCTGACGCAGCCATGGCGTATCTGGTTTCTCAGGATCTGCCGGGAAACGTGCGACAACTCGAAAACCTGTGCCATTGGCTTACCGTCATGTCTCCCACCCAGGTGATCGAAATCGCCGACTTCCCGTCGGATCTGCGCGATCAGCGGACGTCTTCGATTGTCGATTGGGTAGCCGCGCTTGCGCGGGAGGCCGACCGGCGGCTAGCGAACGGCGATACGAGCATAATGGACGAGCTGTCCAGGAGCTTCGAGAAAACGCTGATTACCAAGGCGCTCGAGCGTACCGGGGGCCGACGTATCGAGGCAGCGAATCTGCTCGGAATAGGCCGCAACACGATTACCCGCAAGATTACCGAGCTGGGAATCGATGGTCGTGATCCTGCTGACGCGCAGGCACCCGACGCGGCCTAGAATGAACCCTTTTGGAGCAAGGAGAGCGCCGTGACCAGCAGGTCTTCTCCCGCCCACGCAGAGGCGGGCCTTCCGGTTGGCGTGGAAATGCACGCGCAACGTCTGCCCGGGCAGGAGCAGATTCTGACCGCGCCCGCCCTGGCTTTCGTCGCAAAGCTGCAGCGCGCGTTCGAATCCCGCCGCCAGGACTTGCTCGCGCGGCGCGCAATGCGCCAGAGAGAGTTCGACGCCGGCAAACTGCCCGACTTCCTGACCGAGACCGCGGAAATCCGCGCCTCGCAATGGACGGTAGGGCCGCAGCCAGTGGATATGCTCGATCGCCGCGTCGAGATCACCGGACCCACGGATAGAAAGATGGTGATCAACGCGCTGAATTCCGGGGCTTCCACCTTCATGGCGGATTTCGAGGACGCCAATTGTCCGACGTGGGCCAATATGATCGAAGGCCAGATCAATCTGCGCGACGCCGTTCGCCGAACGATCGGCTTCGAGCAGGTCGGCAAGACCTACCGGCTAAACGAAAAGATCGCGGTCCTCATTCCCCGACCGCGGGGCTGGCATCTGGATGAGAAGCACGTATTGGTGGACGGCAGACCCGTTTCGGGAGCGATTTTCGATTTCGCACTGTATTTTTTCCACAATGTCAGGGAACTCCTCGCGCGCGGCACGGGCCCCTATTTCTATTTGCCGAAGATGGAGTCGCATCTTGAGGCACGCCTTTGGAACGACATATTCAAGGAAGCGCAGAACGAGTTAGGGGTACCTCAGGGAAGCATCAAGGCGACTGCCCTGATCGAGACGATCGTCGCTGCATTCGAAATGGATGAGATCCTGTGGGAGCTCCGGGAGCATTCCGCCGGACTCAACATCGGGCGCTGGGACTACATCTTTTCCTGCATCAAGAAGTTTCGCGCCAATCGCGAGTTTTGCCTCGCCGACCGTTCCCGCGTGACGATGACCGCGCCGTTCATGCGCGCCTACGCCCTGCTCCTGGTAAAGACCTGTCACCGTCGCGGCGCGCCCGCGATGGGCGGGATGGCGGCGCAAATCCCCATCAAGAACGATACGGTAGCGAATGAGGCGGCGTTGACCAAAGTACGCGAGGACAAGCTTCGCGAAGTCACAGATGGCTGCGACGGAACCTGGGTTGCGCATCCCGGCCTGGTCCCGGTCGCCAAGGACGTATTCGACAACCACATGCCGCAGCAGAATCAGTACGGCAAGCAGCGCCCCGACGTGAATGTCGGAGCTCGGGATTTGCTCCGCTTCCAACCCGAGACGCCCATCACCGAAACTGGATTGCGGAACAACATCTCGGTCGGGATTCAGTATCTGGGGGCCTGGCTCGCGGGCAACGGCTGCGTGCCGGTGTTCAACCTGATGGAGGATGCCGCGACCGCCGAGATCTCCCGATCGCAGATCTGGCAATGGATACGCTCGCCCAAAGGTGTACTCGACGACGGCCGCAAGGTGACCAAGGAGCTGTTCAAAAAACTTCTTGCCGAGGAACTGCCCAAGGTCAGGACTTACTTGGGCGACGAAGCCTGGAAAGCGGGCAAGTACGAGGAAGGGGGAAGGCTCTTTGAGGAAATAACGACGAACGACAACTACGTCGAGTTCCTCACGCTGCCGGCGTACGGTCTCATTGACTAGTCACGTTCTCCGAGAGCCGGGGTGCGGCTGCTCTTAAGGCCTCAGGCAATGGTCCATTGGTGACCGCACTTCGCGCACTTCACTTTCAACCATGCCCCTTCCCGGTCCTGCGCGGTTTCCTGCGCGCCCTCGCGCCCGGAATCAATCACGCTGAAACGAGCGTGAGTGCCGCAGTTTTCGCAGGTTGACCGCTCCGACAGTCGCAGCGCGGGGAACAGGATCGTCCTATAACGCTCCCAGGAAAAAAGTCCGAGAGCCCCGGCGGCGATGATAGTTGCAAACATCAAGGCCCGCTCCAGTCCCGCGACGCCGGATCCCAGTTCTTCGAACACTGCAAGCACGAGTATCAGGCACAGGAAGCACGTGACCAAATAAACGTGGCTTTCAATCAGCTGGCGCTCGAACCAGCGCCTGAATCCGAGTTTGCGGATGCCCGGTGCCGGCTGCAAGCTTGGTACCTCGTTATTGGCGCTCGATTGCCGCGATGATGCGCTCGGGCGTCAGCGGCAGCTCTCGAGGGCGCACCCCGAGAGCATGGGTCACCGCATTGGCGATGGCCGCGGCCGTTGGCCCTTGCGCGGCCTCACCCGCGCCGACCGAAGGAAGTTCGGGCCGGTCGATCAGTTCGACCTCGACGGCGGGTACTTCGCTGAATTTCAGGATCGGATAATCTTCCCAGCCGAGACTGGCGATGCCGTGCGTGTCGAGGCGTACCTGCTCCTTGAGCGTCCAGCTGGTCGATTGAATGGCGCCGCCTTCGATCTGATTGGCGACCCCGTCAGGGTTGATCACGAGTCCCACATCCACCGCGATGATCAGGCGCCTCACCCGCACTTCCTGAGCGACCTCGACTTCGGCTACCACGGCGCAGTAGGCGCCCAAGTTCTTGTACTTGGCGAACCCCACTCCATGGCCGCGTCCTTCCACGGGCTTCCAACCGGCCCAGTTGGCACGTTGCGCGGCGCGCTCGAGCACGGCACGGGCGCGCGGGTCGTTCAGATGCCTAAGGCGGAACGCGATCGAATCAGTCCCCGCGGCAGCGGCAAGTTCGTCCATGAAGGATTCGATCGCGAACACGTTCGCGTAAGCGCCCAGCGACCGCAGCGCGGAGGTGCGCACCGGCATGTCGCGCACATAGTGGTTCACTACGCGCTGGTTGGGGAAGTCATAGAGCGGAATGGCGTTGCGGTCCGCGGCGCCTGCCGGAAGGGGCATGTTGATGGCCGCCGGGCGCTCAAAAGGCGTCGCCACGTGCCACGCCGCGGTGAGCGAGGGATTCTCGGAGCGGCCAGGGCGGCTGCTATGGCCATTGCTCCACAGCTCGTGTTGCCAATCGACGATGCTTCCGTCCACATCGAGCGCGGCGCGCAGGCTGAGTGCCATGGCAGGCCCGCAGGGCGCCCAGGCGAATTCATCGTCGCGCATCCATTGCACTTGCACCGGGTGCCCGCCCGCGGCGCGGGCGAGTAGCGCAGCGTCGAGGGCGACATCGTCCGCGCCGTTGTGGCCATAGCAGCCCGAGCCTTCCGCGTGCCGCACGACGATCGCATCCTCGCGCATGCTTAGTGCCATCGCGAGGTCGCGGCGCAGGTTGAATATTCCCTGGCTGTGACTCCATACCGTGAGCTTCTCGCCCTGGAACTGTGCAATCGCGCAGGACGGGCCGATCGAGGCGTGCGAGATGTAGGGCTTGGAGTAGGAAGCCTCGAGCGTCTTGGCCGCCCGAGCCATCGCGTCGATGTCCGCCTTTTCGCTGATGACGCGATGCTCCACCGCGTGTTGCCTGAGCCAGGCCTGCATGTCCTGTGGGAGCTTGCGCGTCTTCTCCCATGCGGCTCCCTGGCGCAGGGCGCGCTGCGCGGCGATCGCTATCTCCTCGCGTTCCGCCAGTACTCCGACAAAGCTGCCGTCGCGTACCACCGCCACAAGTCCGACCATCGAACGGAATTTGCCCTCGTCGAGCGAAGCGAGCTTTGCGAAACTGTGCGGCGGACGCACCACGCGACCGAAAAGCATGCCCGGCAGCATCATGTCCTGGAGGAAGCGTGGCCGTCCCGCGATCTTGTCCGGCAAGTCGAGACGCGGCGCCCGTCTGCCCACCACGCCGTAGTTGCGCGGCAATTTGGGATCAACGCTCGCGTCGACATCGACATCGAACAATGCGTCATCGGCGCATTCCCAGAAGCTCGTGCTTCGGTTTCCCGCATGGACGGCTCCGTCGTCGACGCGCAAATCCCCCGCGGGCACGGCCAGGCGTTTGCTGGCGCGCGCGAGGAGTAGCGCCCGCGCCTGGGCGCAGGCCTGTCGCAGCGCCGTACCCGAGTCCTGTACCGAAAGGCTGCCCGAGGTGACGCCTTCGTCGGGGCTCGTCGCTGTATTGGCGGTGACCATGCGGATCCGCTCGGCCCGGATGCCGAGTTCTTCCGCCGCGATCTGCGCCAAGGCGGTGAGAATGCCCTGGCCGATCTCCACCTTGCCGCTGAAAATGGAAACTGTGCCGTCGGGGTGGACGCGCAGCCATTGCGACAGGCGCGGATTTTTCTCGAGACTACCGGCGCGCCTGAGCCGGTTTTCCGCAACCGTGTTCATGTCGCGACAGCCGCGGCAGCGCGCAGGACTGCGCGCACCATTCGGTTGTGCGAGCCGCAGCGGCAGAGGTTGCGATCGAGTGCGGCACGCACCTCGCTATCGGTCGGCTTGGGGTTCCGTGCGAGGAGCGCCGCGGCGCTGATCAGGATGCCGCTGGTGCAGTAGCCGCACTGGGCCGCCTGCTCGGCGAGAAAGGTTTCCTGAAGGGGATGGAGCGCGCCCGATCGTCCTAGGCCCTCTACCGTGGTGATGTGCTTGCCCGCCACCGACCACAACGGCGTGTCGCAGGCGGGCGCGGCGTGGCCGGCGATCAGCACGAAGCACGCACCGCATTGGCCGCTGCCGCAGCCGAAGCGGGTGCCTTTCAGCGCGAGGTCGTTGCGCAGCGCGTAGAGAAGCGGCGTGTCGCCGCTCGCTTCGATCTCGGCCGGAGCACCGTTGACGGTGAGCTTGAAGCGTTCGCCCACTGATCGCAGCATCGACCGAGCTAGTCGACTTTGGCCCCGGAAAGTTTGACGACCTTGGCCCACTTCTGGATGTCCTGCGCCATGTATTTCGTGAATTCCGCGGGCGTCATCTTCATCGGAAAGGCACCCTGCTTAGCCCAGGCTTCCTTTACTTCGGGCAGGCTGATGACCTTCTGTATCTCAGCGTTGAGCTTGTCCACGATCGGCTTCGGCGTACCGGCGGGCGCCATCACGCCGAGCCAGATCGTGGCTTCGTAGCCGGGGACGCCCGCTTCCGAAACCGTCGGGAGGTTGGGCGTGACCGCGGACCTCATGAGGCCGCTCGTGGCGATCGCGCGGACGTTGCCCGCTTCCGCCTGCTTCGCCATGACCGTGATCGCGTCAAACATCATCTGCACTTGGCCGCTTATGACGCTGGTGCGCGCGCCCGAGCTTTCCTTGTGCGGCACGTGCACGATGTCCAGACCCGCCATCGCTTTGAACAGCTCGCCAGCCATGTGGTAGGGCGTGCCGGGCCCGGAGGAGGCGTAGTTGAGCACGCCGGGCTTCGCCTTGGCGAGAGCGATGAGTTCCTTCAGGTTTTTCGCCGGCACGCCGGGATAGACCACAAGCAGCAGATCCGAGTAATTCACGGGCGAAACCGGGACGAGGTCGGTCATCAGCTTGTAGGGTTGTTTCGGGCGGAGTGACTCGTTTACCGTGTGCGTGTTGGACATCATCAGCAGCGTATAGCCATCGGGCGCCGATTTCGCCACCGCGTCGGCGCCTATGACTCCACCTCCGCCCACGCGGTTCTCGATCACGACCGGTTGGCCAAGCGGCTTCTCCAGGCGCTGCCCGAGATAGCGTGCGTAGACATCAGCGGGGCCACCGGCGGAGAAGGGAATGATGACCTTCACCGGCTTGGTTGGATAGCTTTGCGCGTGCGCGGTCGCGGCGCACGCTGCGACGGCGAATCCGACGAAGCGACCGAAGAATCTTTTCGAAGTCATGGTTCCTTCCTCCTGTTTGATTTTACGCGGGGATTATAGCGACTCAAGCTGAAACTCAGCCAACACGGGCGCATGATCTGACGGGCGCTCGAGCCGGCGCGGGGCGACGTCGATTGAAGACGCCCGGCAAAGCGAGGCGAGTTCGGGGCTGAGCAGAATGTGGTCTATGCGCAGACCGAGATTGCGCCTGAATGCGTTCATGCGGTAGTCCCACCATGTAAACGACCTCTCCGGCTGCGTAAACATGCGAAAACTGTCTCGCAATCCCAGGCCGAGCAGATCGCGAAAAGCCTGCCGCTCGCGCGGACTGCACAGCACCTCTCCCTTCAAGGCCACCGGATCGTAGACGTCCTCGTCGGCAGGGGCGATGTTGTAGTCGCCGAGCACGACCAGTCGCGGACGCTGCTTAAGCTCCTCCCTGAGCCAGTCCCGGAATGCCGCAAGCCAACGGAGCTTGTACCCATATTTTTCCGAGTCGATTGCCTGTCCGTTTGGCACGTAGGCACACACGATGCGCAAAGCATCCGTCGCGTCGCCCACAGTAGCCGCGATGACGCGCTTCTGCTCGTCCGGAAATCCGGGAATGCCGGCGGTGATATCGCTGAGGGGCGATCTGGATAGAATGGCCACGCCGTTGTAGGTTCTTTGGCCGGACCAAACGCAGCGGTAGCCAGCCGTTTCGATCGGTTCGAGCGGGAACTTGGCGTCTTCAAGCTTGGTTTCCTGAAGACAAACTGCGTCCGGCGACTGGCTCTCCAGCCAGTCGAGCAGTTGCGGCAGGCGCACCTTGAGTGAATTTACGTTCCAGGAGGCGAGTTTCATCGACGATATGCCATCCCAGGCGAGCCAGCTGTGGGATCGGCCTTGCGTCTGCTACCTGTAGCCGGCCGTACCCTGAGGTGCGCCCGCCTCGACTCCCTGCTGTGTGTCTGTCTTGGTTGGCTCCGAGGGCGCAGGTATCTTGCGCAGCGTATCGAGGGGTAATTGCGGACCGGAGCGCGGATAGCCAGCGGTGTCGAGCAGACTATCATACAAGTCGTCGCGAAACCCGGATTGCATCTGATTGCCGACCATCAAGTGGGGCAACTGATCCTTTCCGGATAGCCTCTTGAGCTCGTCAAGGTCTCCCTGGGTGACGACGCTGATCTCCTTGAAGGGAACCCCGCGCTTTACCAGAGCTGCCCTTGCTTCGTCGCAGGGCGTGCCGCACTCTGGCGAACTCCGCAGGGTCACCGGATAGTTTTTCGCCGCCAGCTGCGTGGCGTACGGCAGATTCGCGATTTCCCCCGCCCCGCTCCCCCCTCCTCCAAATGTCTTTCGCTGCACGTTTCTCGCGCCTGGGGGCGGAGGGATTTGGGTGTAGTGAACCCCTCCCTCCTGGTCTATCCAGCGGTACGCCTGCGCCGATGCATGGCACGCAATCGACAGAATTGCCGTTGCGGCGAAGAGGGTGCGCATACGTTGGTGAGCGCTGATCAGCTTGCGATCATACCATTGTGGCGCAGCAGGGCATCGATGCTCGGGTCTCGGCCCCGGAAAGCCTTGAACGATTCCAGCGCGGGACGGCTGCCGCCGACAGCAAGAATCTCGTCGCGGAAGCGCGCTCCTGTTTTCGGGTCAAGCACGCCACTCTCCTCGAACGCGCTGTAGGCGTCGGCGGAGAGAACTTCGGCCCACTTGTAGCTGTAGTAGCCGGCGGCGTATCCTCCGGCGAAGACATGCGAGAAATTGTTCAGGAATCGGTTGTACTGGGGAGGAATCACCACTGCCACCCGCGCTCTAATGCTCTCCAGGAGTTGCAGAGGCGTCATGGCTCCGTCGGGGTCGAAATCGAAATGCAGGTGCATATCCGCCAGCGAGAACTCGATTTGGCGCAGCATCTGCATTCCGGACTGAAAATTCTTCGCGGCTAGCATCCTGTCGAATAGCTGGCGCGGCAGCGCTTCGCCGGACTCGACGTGCGAGGTCATCTGACGCAGCACGTTCCATTCCCAGCAGAAATTCTCCATGAACTGCGACGGTAGCTCAATCGCATCCCACTCCACTCCGCGAATCCCCGAGACGCCGGGGTACTCGACTTGCGAGAGCAGGTGGTGCAACCCGTGGCCGAATTCGTGGAAAAGCGTGGTCACTTCATCGTGAGTCAGGAGGACCGGCCGGTCCCCGACGGGGGCCGGGAAGTTGCAGACGAGGTGGGCGACAGGGATCTGAATTCCTTCCGCAATGCGCTGCCGGGCGACGGCTTCGTCCATCCATGCGCCACCTCGTTTCGTCTCGCGCGCGTGCAGATCGAGGTAGAACTGGCCAACAAGGTCGCCCGCGGCGCCGCAGATACGGAAAAAACGCACGTCCGGGTGCCAGGTCTCGGCAACATCCGGGACTATGCGGATTCCGTAAATCGTCCCGACCACTTGGAACAGGCCTTCGAGCACCTTGTTCTCGGGAAAATACTGCTTGACTTCCTGCTCGGAGAACTCGTAGCGTCGGATACGCAGTTTTTCCGACGCAAACGCGACGTCCCAGGCGCACAGCGTCTCGATCCGCAATTCCCGGCGCGCGAAATCCTTCAATTCCGCATACTCCTTGTGCGCGTAGGGCAACGCGCGCGTGGCGAGATCATTCAGGAAACGGAGCACCTCGCCAGGCGAGTCCGCCATCTTGGGTACAAGCGACAACTCCGCGAAATTTCTGTAACCCAGAAGCTGTGCCTTTTCCCTGCGCAGCCGCAGTTCTTTCTCTATGATCGACGTGTTGTCGAGTTCCGCTTTGCCGAATTCGCTTCCTCGCGTTACATACGCGCGATAGAGGATTTCCCGCAATCCCCGGTTCTCAGCGTATTGGATCACCGGAACGTAAGAGGGCGCCTGAAGGGTGAATTTCCATCCCCTGCACCCATCCTTGCGCGCGGCTTCTTCGGCCGCGCGCATGACGTCCTCCGGGATTCCGGCTAGTTCGCCGCGATCTTCGATCGATACCGAAAATGCATTGGTTGCGTCGAGCAGGTTTTCGGAGAATCTGGCCTCAAGCGCGGCGAGCTCCTCTTCGATTTGCGCAAAGCGCCGCTTCTTGTCGGCGACGAGCTCCGCACCGCCCAGGCGGTAGTCGCGCAAGTCGTTCTCGACAACCTTGCGCTGCGCTCGCGATAGTGTCGTGAATTCGGCATAGGCCCGGAGGCTCTTGAGTTTCTCATAGAGGTTCAGGTTCTGAGCGACCTCGGTCCTGTATTTCGTGACCTTCGGAAGATTGGCGTTATAGGCCTCCCGGATTGCGGGACTGTCGGCAACCGAGTGAAGATGGGCGACTGCCCCCCAGGTGCGGGACAAGCGCTCGTTGGCATTTGCCAGCGGCTCGGCAAAACCTTCCCAGGAGGCAGGGGAACCTGGGCCAGTCAGCCGAGTGATCAGATCGCGGTTCTCCGCCAGCAACTGATCGATCGCGGGAGCGACGTGCCCCGGTCGAATGGACCCGTAACGGGGCAGACCAGAGAATTCGAGCAGCGGGTTCGCAGCCATGCTTGGCGCCGAAGCGGACGATTTCCGCCGACCTCGCTAGGCCTTTCGGCCTGCTGCGGCCTCCGCAGCCGCCACCGTGTTCTCCAGGAGCATGGCAATCGTCATGGGGCCGACTCCGCCGGGCACCGGGGTGATCCGCGACGCGGTCCCGATCATGGCTCGGAAATCCACGTCGCCCGCGAGTTTTCCGTCGGGAAGCCTGTTTATCCCGACATCGATGACGCTGACGCCGGGCTTGATCATGCTGCCCGTCACGAGCCCGGGTCTGCCCGCTGCTACCACGAGAATGTCGGCTTGGCGCGTCATTGCGCCCAGGTCCGGCGTTCTGGAATTGCATATGGTGACTGTGGCGCCTTCCTGGATGAGCAACAAGGCCATTGGCTTGCCCACGATATTGCTGCGCCCGACGACCACCGCATGCTGCCCCTCGACGCCTATGCCTTCGTGCTGGAGGATTTTCATCACCCCCAGAGGAGTGCAGGGAACAAAGCGCGGCTTGCCGGCGACGAGCAATCCCATGTTGCTCGGGTGGAATCCGTCGACGTCTTTGGTGGGTGCGACCGCCTCGACCACCCGCTCCGCCGATATGCCTCGCGGCAGGGGCAGCTGCACCAGCACTCCATGAATTCGCGGGTCGTCGTTGATGGCGCGGATGCGCTCAAGCAAGGCCGATTCGGCGACGGCGGCGGGGAGCTCTACATTCTCGGAGTAGATGCCGGCTTCCGCGCATGCCTTGATCTTGTTGCGTACGTAGATTTTCGATGCAGGGTCATCGCCCACCCGGATGACGCTGACCCCAGGACGTACGCCGATCTTGGCGAGGGCGGCGACGCGCCGGCCAAGGGCCTCGCGCAGCTCGCGCGCGATGGAAACGCCGTCAATGATTTGGGTCTGCATGGAGGAGCGCGAACAGGCGAAGCGGGTACATTCCGGTGTTTAGGCGTCGGAGCCGGAGCGAACGGTTCGGAGCGGCTTTTTTTGTGGACGCGACGTTCGGTATAATACCTGCGCCCGACAATTTGGAAACTCCCATACGCCGATTGACCGGGTCGGACAAGGCATTTTCCGCAGGCCTCGAACTCCCGACTAACGCGTTCGCAATCGAGAGGTAAACGCAATGTCTGCGCTGCCAGAATTCCCCGCCGCCAACGATCCTGACGCCCTGGAAACACAGGAGTGGCTCGACGCGCTGGAGGCGGTGCTGGACCGTGAAGGCCCGGAGCGAGCGCACTACCTCCTCGAGAAGCTGGTCGACAAAGCACGTCGTTCGGGCTCGTACATTCCTTTTTCACTCAACACGGCCTACCTGAACACCATCCCTCCGCACCTGGAGGAACGCTCTCCCGGTGACCACGCGCTGGAGGCGCGCATACGCGCCTTCTGCCGCTGGAACGCGATGGTCATGGTGGCGAAAGCGAACAAGTCGGACGACGAATTGGGCGGGCACATCGCGAGCTTTGCTTCGGTGGGCACGCTCTTCGGGATCGGCTTCAATCACTTCTGGCATGCGCCGCACGAGGGACACGGCGGAGACTTGGTCTATTTCCAGGGGCACTCTTCGCCGGGGATCTATGCGCGCGCGTTTCTTGAGGGTCGGTTCACCGAAGGTCAGCTATTGAATTTCCGCCGCGAGGTCGACGGAAGAGGCGTGTCTTCGTATCCGCATCCGTGGCTCATGCCAGATTTCTGGCAATTCCCCACGGTTTCCATGGGACTCGGACCGATCCAAGGGATCTACATGGCGAGGTTCCTGAAGTACCTGCACGCACGCGGGCTCGCAAATACAGAAAATCGCAAGATCTGGGTCTTCTGCGGCGATGGCGAAATGGACGAGCCCGAATCCCTCGGTGCGATCGGCATGGCGGCGCGTGAAAAGCTGGACAACCTTATATTTGTTGTCAACTGCAATTTGCAGCGCCTCGACGGTCCGGTTCGCGGCAACGGCAAGATCATCCAGGAACTGGAGGCCGATTTCCGGGGTGCCGGCTGGAACGTGATCAAGGTGATCTGGGGCTCGTACTGGGATCCGCTCTTTGCGCGCGATACGGAGGGACGTCTCCTTCGAGTCATGGAGGAAACCGTCGACGGCGAGTACCAGAATTACAAGGCGAACGACGGGGCGTTCGTGCGCAAGTATTTCTTCGGCAAGGACCCGAAGACGCTGGAGATGGTCTCCCGTATGACCGACGAAGACATCTGGCGCTTGAACCGGGGCGGCCACGATCCTCACAAAATTTACGCGGCCTATGCGGCGGCCGTTAAGCACAGGGATCAGCCCACGGTGATCCTCGCCAAGACGATCAAGGGGTACGGACTGGGCAAGCAGGGTCAGGCGAAGAATCCCACGCACCAGTTGAAAAAGGTCGACCTGCAGACCATCAAGGAGATGCGCGACCAGTTCAACGTGCCGATCCCGGACGACAGGCTCGAAGAGCTGCCGTTCTACAAGCCCAGGGATGACGATCCGGTGATGGTGTACCTGCATGAGCGCAGAAAAGCGCTCGGCGGCTCTCTCCCGCAGCGCCGCCGCAAGGCCGATCAGGTGCCGGCCGTGCCGCCGCTGTCGGCATTCGAGTCGCAGCTGAAAGGCTCGGAAGGGCGGGAAATTTCGACGACCATGGCGTTCGTGCGAATTCTCACGGCGCTCATTCGCGATAAGAACCTCGGCAAGCACGTGGTGCCGATCGTTCCGGACGAGGCGCGTACCTTCGGCATGGAAGGAATGTTCCGGCAATTGGGCATCTACTCCTCGGAGGGCCAGAAATACGAGCCCGTCGATCGCGATCAGGTGATGTACTACCGCGAGGACAAGGCGGGACAGATTCTCGAAGAAGGCATCAACGAGGCGGGGGCATTTTCCTCCTGGATCGCCGCGGCGACTTCTTACAGCACGACCAATGTCGTCACTGTACCGTTCTACATCTTCTACTCGATGTTCGGGCTGCAGCGCGTAGGCGACTTAGCGTGGGCGGCGGGTGACCAGCGGGCGCGCGGATTCCTGCTCGGGGGCACGGCTGGGCGCACGACGTTGAACGGCGAAGGCCTGCAGCACGAGGATGGGCACAGCCAGGTGCTCGCATCGGTCATTCCCAACTGCGTCTCCTACGATCCCACCTTTGCCCATGAACTCGCGGTGATCGTTCACGATGGGCTGCGGCGCATGGTGACCGATCAGGAGGACGTTTTCTACTACATCACCGTGATGAACGAGAACTACCAGCATCCCGCGATGCCGGCGGGCGCGGAGGAGGGGATCCTGAAGGGCATGTACCTTTTTCGCGAGGCTTCGAAGAAAGAGCAACGGGTGCAGTTGCTCGGTTCAGGGACGATCCTGCGCGAAGTCATGGCAGCAAGTGAACTTCTGGAGTCGGACTGGGGTATCGGCGCGGATGTCTGGAGCGCAACGAGTTTCACCGAGCTACGGCGCGAGGGACTCGCGACCGAACGATGGAACACGCTGCATCCGGACGCCGCGCCACGCACGCCCTACGTTACGCAATGCCTGGACCAGCGCCCCGGACCCGTCATTGCAGCGACCGACTACATCAAGACATTCGCCGACCAGATCCGGCCATACGTTCCGAGGGCTCGGACCTTCCACGTCTTGGGAACCGACGGCTTCGGCCGATCTGACTCTCGAGCGAAGCTACGGTATTTCTTCGAGGTGGACCGCCACTTCGTGACGATTTCTGCGCTAAAGGCACTCGCGGATCAGGGC
>DATBLP010000056.1:0-10314 GCA_036555245.1 Burkholderiales bacterium | reverse complement strand
ACCTGCAGCGAGCGCCTGAGCGGAATCAGGCGTCCGGCGAGGATTGCGCCAAGCGCGACGCCGACGGCCGTAATCCCCTGGAGCACTGCCGCCTTGTCCAGCGGCAGGCCGAGATGGACTGCGGCCCACTGGAGCACGAGGAACTGCAGCGTCGCACCGGCGCCCCAGAACAACGTGGTCACCGCGAGCGAGATCTGTCCGAGCTTGTCCTTCCACAGCGTAACGAAACACACATAGAAGTCGCGCACCAACAGCACCGGATTGGTCTGCTGCTTTCCGTAGCGCGCGCCGGTTTCGGGAATGAAGAGATTGAACACTGCGGCGATCACATAGAGCGCCGAAATGACCAGAATTGCGGCCTCTGGCGGCGTTTCGATGCCGGTGTCGAGGTGCGGGATGTCGATGGCCAGCAGCACCGAGGCAATCTGCGGGCTGACGAGAGCTCCGCCGAGAACCGTGCCGAGAATGATCGATGCGACCGTCAGCCCCTCGATCCAGCCGTTGGCGGCGACTAGCTTCTCGGCCGGCAGCAGTTCGGTGAGGATTCCGTACTTCGCGGGTGAATACGCCGCCGCTCCGAAGCCCACGACCGCGTAGGCGGCCAGAACCAGGGCGTGGCCCGGGATGCCGGCAAATTCAACGTAGTCCGTGAAGAACATCAGCACGCAACCGACGATCTTGATGGTGTTGGTGATGAACATCACCTGACCCTTGGGAATGGCGTCGGCGAACGCGCCGACGAACGCGGCGAGCACGACGTAGGACACGGTGAAAAAAAACTTGAGCAGGGGCACCATCCATGCCGGACCGTCGAGCTCCAAGAGCTGGGCTATTGCGGCGATCAGCAGCGCATTGTCTGCGAGCGACGAGAAGAATTGCGCCGCCATGATGGTGTAGAAGCCGCGATTCATCTGTCGTCTGCGTTCGGCACGAGTGCTGGCACCTGCGTCCTTTTGACCGCCCGCTTTATACCATGACTCATTCGCGCGATGCGCGAAATTCCGGATGTACTGGTCGGCACGCCTCGTTTTATGGTCGAATGGCGGGCCATGCGTCCGATCCGAGCTCGCATCGATTCAGTCGCGCTGCGCCACAATCTGGGCGTGGTGAAGGGACGTGCCTCGCACTCCCGTGTCTGGGCGGTGGTCAAGGCAAACGGATACGGCCACGGATTGGGACGCGTGTCTGCGGCGCTCGCCGGGGCCGACGGCCTCGCGCTGATCGAGCTGGAATCGGCGCTCGCGCTGCGCCGCGGAGGCGAGCGGCGCCCCATTCTCCTGCTGCAAGGCGTGTATTCGCCGCAGGAGATGGAGGCGGTGGCTGCGCACGGTCTTGCGATCGTGGTGCACACAGCCGAGCAGGTCGCGATGCTGGAGAAGGTGGGCGCTTCAGCGAAGATCCACGTCCACGTGAAATTGAATACGGGAATGAATCGGCTTGGGTTCGCTCAGGAGGATCTCAAGGACGCGCTCGAGCGCCTGGGGCGCTGCGCCGGGAGCCTGACATTGATGACCCACTTTGCCGACGCCGACGGCGCGCGCGGCGTGCAGTGGCAGATGGAACGCTTCCGCGCGATGACCCCTGGATTGAAGTTCCCGCGCAGCCTCGCCAACTCGGCGGCGATCCTGCGCTACCCGGAAACGCACGCCGACTGGGTGCGGCCCGGGATCACGCTCTACGGGTGTTCGCCTTTCCCGGACGAAAGCGCCGAGAAACTGGGCTTGAGGCCGGCGATGACCTTGTCGAGCGAGCTGATCGCGATCCGCGAACTCGTCCGGGGGGATTGCGTCGGCTACGGTTGCACATTCACTGCCGATGGTTCCATGCGGGTCGGCATCGTCGCCTGCGGCTACGCCGACGGCTATCCGCGCCATGCCCCTACCGGCACGCCGATCCTCGTGTGCGGGAAGCGCACGCGCACCCTGGGTCGCGTCGCGATGGACCTGCTCTTCGCCGATCTCAGTGGTATCCCGGAAGCACAGGTCGGCTCGCCGGTAATCTTGTGGGGCACGGGACTTTCAGCCGACGAGGTGGCGGCTTGCGCCGGTACGGTGAGCTACGAGCTGCTGTGCGCGCTGTCGCCGCGCGTGCCGGTTAGCGAGACCGCTTGATGGCCAAGGCGCGAACCCTCTACGTCTGCACCGAATGCGGCGGCGAATCGCCGAAGTGGCAGGGCCAGTGCCCCCATTGCGGCAACTGGAACACGCTGGTCGAAAGTATCGCCGAAGCACCGGCCAAGCACCGCTTCGCCGACGTAGCGAAGACATCCACGCTGAAGCGCCTCGCCGAAGTGAGCGTGCAGCAGGCTGCACGCATCGAGACCGGGATCGCCGAGCTCGATCGCGTTCTCGGGGGCGGTCTTGTCGCAGGGCAGGTTGTGCTGATCGGCGGGGACCCTGGAGTCGGGAAATCCACGCTCCTGCTGCAGGCGCTTGCGCAGATGAGCGCTTCGCACAAGGCGGTATACGTGAGTGGCGAGGAATCCGCGGAGCAGGTGGCGCTGCGTTCGCACCGCCTTGCGCTCGATTCCGGAAAGCTAGAGCTCCTTGCCGAAATCCAGCTCGAGCGCATCCTCGCGACGCTGGAAAAGGCCAGGCCCGAGATTGCAGTCATCGATTCCATCCAGACCCTCTACTCGGAGAGCCTTACCTCCGCGCCGGGCTCGGTCGCACAGGTGCGCGAGTGCGTGGCGCACCTCGCGCGCTACGCCAAGGGCAGCGGCACCGTCGTCGTGCTCGTGGGCCACGTCACCAAGGAGGGTGCGCTCGCCGGTCCACGCGTAGTCGAGCACATCGTCGATTCGGTGCTTTATTTCGAAGGCGACACGCATCAGAGTTTTCGTCTCATCCGCGCCTTCAAGAACCGCTTCGGTGCGGTGAACGAGCTGGGCGTGTTCGCGATGACCGAGAAGGGCCTGCGCGGCGTCTCGAACCCTTCGGCGATTTTCCTTTCGCAGCATTCAGGAGAAGTCGCAGGATCGTGCGTGCTCGTCACCCAGGAAGGCACTCGGCCCATGCTCGTGGAAATCCAGGCGCTCGTCGACGCCGCACACGCGCCCAACCCACGCAGGCTCACGGTGGGACTTGAGCAGAATCGGCTGGCCATGCTGCTCGCGGTGCTGCACCGCCACGCGGGCATTGCCTGCTACGACCAGGACGTGTTCGTCAATGCCGTGGGCGGCGTGCGCATCTCGGAGCCGGCGGCGGACCTGGCCGTGCTGCTTGCGATCGTCTCGTCTCTCACCGACAAGCCTTTGCCCAAGGAGCTCGCCGTGTTCGGCGAAGTCGGGCTCGCCGGGGAAGTGCGCCCGGCACCGCGAGGGCAGGACCGGCTCAGGGAGGCCGCGAAGCTTGGCTTCACGATGGCAGTCATCCCCAAGGCCAACCAGCCGAAACAGAAGATCGACGGGATAGAGATTGTCGCGGTCGAGCGGGTCGCGGATGCGGTCGCGCAGTTTCGCCGGTAGAGTTTCGACTCGGAAGGCAGAACAGTGAAGAACGCACAACCAGGAATCCTCGCACCCATACCGCGCCACGCCCGCTACCTCACGTTTTCGCTGAAGCAGGGTGCGCAGCCGCGAGAGGCGGTAAAGACCCTTGCGGCCGCGGCTGACGGCGAGGCATGTGTCGTTGGCCTTGGCGCGCTGCTGCTCTTCGCCCTGCAAAAGGAGATCGAGGGACTGCGCCCGTTTCCGCATCACAGGGGCGAGGGCTTCGAGGTCCCTTCGACGCCCACGGCGCTGTGGTGCTGGCTGCGCGGCGAAGACCGCGGCGAGATCGTGCTTCGGGGACGTGCGATCGAGAAAACGCTCGCGCCCTCGTTCGAGACGGCGAGCGTGATCGATGCCTTCAAGCACGGCCGCGGGCTCGACCTCACCGGCTATGAGGACGGCACCGAGAATCCCAAAGGAAAGAAAGCCGTCGAGGCTGCGATTGTCAACGACAAAAGGCCCGGGTTCGGCGGCGCGAGCTTCGTCGCGGTGCAGCAGTGGGTGCACGATCTGAACAAGTTCGCCGCGATGCCGCGAAAGGCACAGGACCACGCCATAGGCCGGCGCAGGAGCGACAACGAGGAGATTGGCAATGCGCCGGCCTCGGCACACGTGAAGCGGACCGCGCAGGAGAGTTTTTCTCCGGAGGCTTTCGTCGTGCGCCGCTCCATGCCCTGGGTGGACACGGGGCGCGAGGGGCTCATGTTCACCGCGTTCGGCCGCTCGGTCGACGCCTTCGAGGCGCTGCTCAAGCGCATGGTCGGGGCGGAGGACGGGATCGTGGATGCGCTGTTTACTTTTACGCGCCCGGTGACGGGGGCTTACTTCTGGTGTCCGCCGGTGAGGAACAGGCGGATCGATTTGCGGGCGATCGGTGTCTAGGTGACCGCAGCTGCTGCGGCGACGCCGCTTCTGACGGCGGCTTCTAGCGTGCCCGGGTATTCGCTCGCGACGTAGTCGCCCGCGAGCAGGAGCCCGGGAACGGCGGTTGCCAGACGCGGTCGCGCGAGCGCCGGCGTGCAGGAAAACGTTGCCCGCTTCTCCGTGATGACCTGCGACCACAGCGGCGAGGGCAGCTCGCCGAGCGCCGCTTTCAATTCGATCCCGATCCGCTCCGTCAGCTCTTCCTTCCTCAGTTCCCGGTGCGTGCCCGACGCGCTGATGACCGCGGCCAGGAGTCCCCTCGGCCCGCCGAGCCGGCCGCGGTCGAACGCCCATTGAACGATGCCGCCGCTGAAGCCGAGCATCGGCGAAGGCAGCGAAACCGAGTCCGGATATTGCAGGTAGCAGGTGACGATCGGCTCGTAAGCGAAAGCGTTGATGATGGCGAGCTCGTCGGCGAGCTCGGGCAACTGGACGAGCAGCGGCCCGGCTTGGTGCGGGCCGCAGGCGATCACCACGGAGGAAAACAGCTGCGCGTCGTTGACGCAGAAGCCGCCGTGGACGCGTGCGATGCGGCGTACCGTGGCGCCAAGCTCGATGGCGCCACCGTGCGCCACCAAGTACTCCGCGGCGGGCTCGGGGAACAGGCGGCTCAAGTCCGTCCGGGAGATGAGGAGGTCGCTTGCTTCGCGCCTCCCCGTGAGGCCGTCGCGCAGCACCTTGGCGAAGATGTGCGCCGAAGCGGATTGGACCGGGGTGTTGAGCGCCGACACGCATAGCGGTTCCCACAGGTGGCTGCGCAGCGCCCCGGCCTGTCCGTGCTCGTCAAGCAGTCGCGCGACGCTGCGGTCCGGGTCGACATGGAAACGATTCTTCCCGAGCGCAGCCATGAACTGCAGCGCGCCGAAAGCCTGCTTGATATCGAGTCCCTTTGCGCCGAGCAGCGCGGCGAGTAGGTTGAAGGGATAAGGCAGCCGCGGCGCGCGGAGATGGAATCCGTCGGCGTATTGCAACTGCAGCGGCAGGCGCAGGAGCAGCCGCTTGGGATCGGCGCCAACCCTGCGCATCATCGCAAGCGTTTCGCGGTACGCGCCGATGAGGATGTGCTGGCCGTTGTCGAGATCGACGCCGTCAATGCTTACGCGCCGCGCGCGACCGCCCAGGCTGCGCGAGGCCTCGAAGACCGTGACGGGGATGCCGCGCTCGGCCAGGGTCACCGCCGCGGCAAGACCCGCCCAGCCGGCGCCGATTACCGCGACGCGGGTCAGGCCGTGACCCAGGTTCTCCACGCGATCCACAGCTTGCGCACCGGTGTGAGCGCAGTACGCTGCTTGAGCACCTGGTAGCCGTCGCGGGCGATCTCGTCGAGCAGGGCCCGGTAGATCGCGGCCATGATGAGGCCCGGCCGCTGCGCCTTGCGGTCTTCCCGCGGAAGGAGGGCGAGCGCCTCGTCGTAACTGTTCCGGGCGCGCTCGGTCTGGAACTGCATGAGGCGCGCGAATCCCTCGGTCTGACGTGCCTGGAGAATATCCGCGGCCGTCACGTCGAATCGCCTCAGCTCTTCCATCGGCAGATAGATGCGGTTCTTGCGCGCGTCCTCCCCGACGTCGCGAATGATGTTGGTTAGCTGGAATGCCAGGCCCATAGCGTGGGCGTATTCGATCGTTCTTTCATTGCGGTAACCGAAGATTCTCGCCGCGAAGGTGCCGACCACGCCGGCAACGCGACGGCAGTATTGCCGCAGCCCGGAGAAGTCCGCGTAGCGGGTCTGCCTGAGGTCCATCTCCATGCCATCCATGATCTCGTCGAACCCAGCATGGGCCAGGCTGAAAGACCGGATTGCCGGCGCGAGTGCCCGAGTGACCGGGTGCTGCGGGGTGCCCGCATAGAGCCGCGCGACCTCCTGCCGCCACCAGGCGAGCTTGGCCCCCGCCACGGAGGGATCGCCGGGTTCGTCTACCGTGTCGTCCACTTCGCGGCAGAATGCGTAGAGCGCGGTGATGGCGCGCCTGCGCTCGGGCGGCAAGAACAGGAAGGAGTAGTAAAAGCTCGAGCCGCTCTGGAGCGCCTTCTGCTGGCAGTATTCGTCGGGAGTCATCGGATCCAGACAATACCCCAAGGTCGGGGAGCGGCCGGATGCAGGGGAATCCGGCCGGCTTCGCGCCGGGAAGCCGAGCCTGACCTCATCGCATCGCCAATGCGCGCCACAGGAGGAGCGGCCAGTCCCAGGCGCGCAGCTCGGGCCTGTACCGGAACACGTCGCCACGCACGCTCTCCAGCTTCTCCAGCACCCTCAACCCGCCTTGTACGATGGCGCGGATTTCCAGGCCGATCCGTCCCGGCAGTCGCGTGGCAAGCGGCGCTCCGGCCAGCATCATCGATCTCGCCCGTTCGATCTGACAGCGCATGAGATCCCACCAGCCCCCGGAAACGCCGCGCGCCGCGATCTGTGCCTCGGAAACGCCGAATCTCGCCATTTCGTCCTGGGGTAGATAGATGCGGTTCTTGCGGAAATCTATCTCCACGTCCTGCCAGAAATTGACGAGCTGCAACGATGAGCAGATCGCGTCGGAGCACTCCAGGTTGTCGGGCTCAGCCGCGCCGAAAAGATGCAGCATCAGCCGCCCCACGGGATCCGCGGAGCGCCGGCAGTAGTCGAGCAGCTCGTCGATATTCGCGTAGCGCAGCTTGGTCACGTCCTGCGAAAAGGCGTCCAGGAGATCGTGAAAAGGCCGAAGCGGCAGATGATAGGCGCGGATGACTTCGCCCAGATGCAGGAATAGAGGGGAAGCCGGCCGGGTCCCGGCCTCTACCCGCTGCAGCTCCGTCCGGTACCCTTGGAGACACGCGAGACGCTCGGGAGGCGAGAAATCCCCCTCATCCGCGAAATCGTCCGCCGTGCGCGCAAATCGGTAGATAAGCGACACTGGGCGTCGCAGAGGCGCCGGGAGCAGCATGGAAGCGACCGGAAAGTTTTCGTAATGATCGGCCGACATGGCCCTATTTTTCAAAGGGTTTCAGGCTCTTAGGCTGACAGTATAGGGGGCTTTGCGGTAGAATGGCATGGCCGTTGCGAGGTCTGAATCGAGGCCGACATGTTGCGGTGCCACGCCGCGAAGGTGGCGGAATTGGTAGACGCACTGGATTTAGGTTCCAGCGCCGCAAGGCATGGGGGTTCGAGTCCCTTCCTTCGCACCAGGAACAGGATTTAGGAAATGCAGACAAGCATCGAAACCTTGGGCGGGCTGGAGCGAAGGCTCGACATGGCGGTCCCGGCCGAGCACATCGAAAGGGAGATCGAGCAGCGCCTGCGCAAGCTCTCGCGCAGCGTTCGCATGGACGGGTTTCGGCCCGGAAAAGTACCGCTCAGAATCATCGAGCAGCACTATGGGCCCCAGGTGCGCTCGGAAGTCATCGGCGACGCGGTGCAGAAGGCATTTGCAGAGGCGGTGCAGGGACAAAACCTGCGAGTTGCGGGCTATCCGCGCATCGAGCGCAAGACGGGCGGGGATGAAAAGGAGCTCGCGTTCAGCGCGACGTTTGAGATCTATCCCGAGGTAAAGCTGGGCGACGTCTCGGCAGCGACGATCGAACGGCCGGCTCACGCGGTCGATGATGCCGACGTCGACCACACGCTCGAGATTCTGCGTAGGCAGCGTGTCACTTGGGAGCCGGTTACGCGCGCATCGCAGCCCGGCGACCGGGTCACGGTGGATTTCGCGGGCCGTATGGACGGGATTGAATTTCCCGGAGGCACGGGCAACGGGATGGCGATCGTGATCGGCGAAGGTCGCGTCCTTCCGGAATTCGAAGCGGGAGTGACGGGAGTCCGCGCCGGAGAGCGGAAGAGCTTTCCGGTCGCCTTTCCTCCCGACTATGCCGGCAAGGAAGTGGCGGGAAAGACTGCGAGTTTCGAGGTCAGCGTGACCACGGTGGAGGCGCCGAAACTCCCCGAGGTCGACGCCGAATTTGCAAGGTCACTGGGCGTCGCGGACGGCGACACCAAGAAGATGCGTGAGGAAGTGAAGGCGAACGTCGAGCTCGAAGTGAGGAAACGGATCGCGAGCGAAGTGAAGGAGAAAGTGATGCAGACCCTCATCGATTCGACCGAACTCGAGCTGCCCAAGTCTCTCGTCGAAATCGAGCAGCAGCGCATGGTGCAGCAGGCCCGTGCGGATCTCCAGAGCCGGGGCGTCAAGCTCGACAAGCTCCCGGTGAACCCCGCCGCCCTGGAAGGGCAGGCGCGCCGCCGGGTTGCGCTGGGTTTGATACTCGGTGAGTTGGTGAAAGCACACGATCTCGGCGCCAAATCCGAGCAGGTGCGCGCCCTGGTGACCGAACACGCGCAGACCTTCGAGCAGCCTTTCGAGGTGGTAAGATGGGTGTATTCGGAACCTCAGCGTTTGAGCGAATTCGAGGGTCTAGCGGTCGAAACGAACGTTGTAAACTGGGTCCTCGGGCACGCCAAGGTGGAGGACAAGGCAATCAGCTTCGATGAACTGATGGGGAAAGCGACATGAGCGGCGTACTCTGGCAGGCAGGTGCGCCGCGGATTCAGGCGTCCCATCAGGATCCGCAGGACCTGGGATTGATCCCCATGGTGATCGAGCAGAGCGGGCGCGGGGAGCGCGCCTATGACATCTACTCGCGCCTGCTGAAAGAACGCGTCGTCTTCCTGGTCGGCCCGGTCAACGAGATTTCGGCGAACCTCATCGTCGCGCAGCTGCTGTTCCTCGAGTCGGAAAATCCCGATAAGGACATTTTCTTCTACATCAATTCCCCGGGCGGCTCGGTGTCGGCCGGACTCGCGATCTACGACACCATGCAGTTCATCAAGCCCGACGTATCCACGCTGTGCGTAGGGCAGGCCGCGAGCATGGGCGCGTTACTGCTCGCTGCAGGCGACAAGGACAAGCGCTATTGCCTGCCGAATTCCCGCGTGATGATCCATCAGCCGATGGGCGGCTTCCAGGGCCAGGCTTCGGACGTCGAAATCCACGCCAAGGAGATCCTCTATCTCCGCCAGCGCCTGAACGAGATCATGGCGAAGCACACCGGGCAGAGTGTCGAACGCATTTCGCGGGACACGGACCGGGACAATTTCCTTTCGGGGGACGAGGCCGTGAAATACGGACTCGTGGACCGGGTGCTGACCTCCCGGACCGAGGCGACTGCGGCGGCCTGAACGCGGAGAAGACGATGACGGAAAAGTCCGGCGGCGAAAAACTCCTCTACTGCTCCTTCTGCGGCAAGAGCCAGCACGAGGTGAGGAAGCTCATTGCCGGTCCCTCAGTGTTTATCTGCGACGAGTGTATCGAGCTGTGCAACGACATCATTCGGGAAGAGAGCACGGCCGACAAGGGCGGCCGGCCCTCCAAGTCCGACCTACCGACACCGCGTGAGATCTGCGGGATACTGGACGAATACGTGATCGGGCAGGAGCTTGCGAAGAAGATTCTTTCGGTAGCCGTATACAACCACTACAAGCGACTCAAACACCTCTCGAAGAACGACGAGGTCGAGCTGGCCAAGTCCAACATTCTGCTTGTCGGGCCGACCGGATCGGGCAAGACGCTGCTCGCGCAGACTCTCGCGCGCCTGCTCAATGTCCCGTTCGTGATCGCCGACGCGACCACTCTCACCGAGGCGGGTTACGTCGGCGAGGACGTGGAGAACATCATCCAGAAGCTGCTGCAGAACTGCGACTATGACGTGGACAAGGCCAAGCGCGGCATCGTCTACATAGACGAGATCGACAAGATCTCGCGCAAATCCGATAACCCGTCGATTACCCGCGACGTTTCCGGCGAAGGCGTGCAGCAGGCGCTGCTGAAGCTGGTCGAGGGCACCGTCGCATCGGTGCCCCCGCAGGGCGGGCGCAAGCACCCGAACCAGGACTTCGTCCAGGTCGACACGACGAACATCCTTTTCATCTGCGGCGG
>DATBLP010000034.1:0-3053 GCA_036555245.1 Burkholderiales bacterium | reverse complement strand
GGGCTGCTCAAGCGCGAGCGCCGCGGTAATCAGCTTCTCTACAGCGCGGAGCGCGCCTGCCCGGTGTTCGAGGAGCTGGCGAGCATCCTGCGCAAGACCTCCGGCGTCGCCGACGTGCTCGCCGCTGCGCTGGCGCCCGTCCGGGAGCAGATCCGGGCGGCCTTCGTCTACGGGTCGGTCGCGGGCGCCCGCGCGCGCGCCGGAAGCGACGTCGATCTGATCGTCATCGGCGGCCTGGGATTCGGGGACGCCGTCAAGCTGCTGCATCCCGCTCAGGAGACCCTGGGCCGCGAGATTTCGCCGAGGGTGTATAGCGTCAAGGAATGGAAGCAGAAGCGCCGCGCGCCGGACGCGTTCCTGCGCGACGTGCTCGCCAAGCCGAAGATATTCTTCATCGGCAGCGAACGTGAGCTTGGATAACCTGGTCGGCCGCACCCTCGAGCGCGTCGTGCCCGAGCGCGCCGGCATCGCGCGCATGCTGGCCGCAGCCGAGCGCAACCTTGCCGATGCGGCGCGCGAACGGCTTTCGCACCCTCACCAGCCAGGCGGGCCACCATCAAACCGCGCTGCAGACGCTGCCGCTGACCATCGGCTTGTCGAAAGACAGGATGATTCTTCTCGATGCTTTGCGGAAACAGCGCAACCTCGCCGACTATGAAGGAGAGCCGGTGACGGCGCAAATCGTGGCGGAATGCCTTGCCCAGGCGCAGCAGCTTCTCGCTGAGGTCAAGGCTTGGCTCAAGGCGAACAAGCCTGAACTGGCAGGGGAAGGCAAGGGTTGATCCCCTCACCATAACGAAAAGCGGAAATGGCGGAGTTGATTCCTGCGCTATCGAGCGTTACCGCGAGGATGACCCCCGGGGAGCGGCGCTTTGCGCAGCGACTGCATTCGCATCTAGAGCCAGACTACCGATGCTGGTACGGCGTGCCGGTAGGCCGCCGCGGCCTGCACCCGGATTTTCTGATCCTCCACCCGCAGCGTGGCCTCCTCGTCCTTGAAGTGAAGGACTGGAAGGCGGACATCATTCAATCTATGGACCGCTTCACCGTCACGCTTCTCGTCGACGGTCGAAGGAAGCGGACGGCCAATCCGCTCGAGCAGGCGAAGCAATGCGCTTACAGCCTGAAAAGCGTGCTCGAGTCCGATCCGGCGCTGGTTGCTGCTCCCGGCACCGAGCACCAGGGACGGCTCATGTTTCCGTGGGGATATGGCGTCGTGCTCACCAATATCTCGCGGAAGACCTTCGAGGCGGCCGACCTGGACAAGGTTATCTCGCCTGCGCAGGTCATATGTCAGGACGAAATGGTCGAAAGCGTAGCCCTCGAAGAGTTCCAGAAGCGTCTTTGGCAAATGTTCCCAGTTACGTTCCGATGCCTTTTGACCGTCCCGCAGATCGACCGGATCCGGTGGCACATCTTTCCGGAGATCCGCGTGAGGCAAGGCGCTTTCGATCTTGGCGGACCGGACGAGGGCGACGCGACGATTCCGGACATTGTCCGCGTCATGGACCTCCAGCAGGAACAGCTCGCGCGCAGTCTTGGCGAAGGCCATCGCGTGATCCACGGGGTAGCAGGGTCGGGCAAGACCATGATTCTCGGATTTCGCGCGCAGCAACTAGCCAAGACGACGGCAAAGCCAGTACTCGTGCTTTGCTTCAACGTTGCACTGGCCGCGCGGCTGGAAACCATGATGGTGGAGCACGGACTGCAGCACAAGGTAAGCGCCAAGAACTTCCATGCCTGGTGCCGTCATCAGCTCGTGACCTACCACGTTCCCATGCCGGAGGACGGAGACGGCTTTTTCGAGCGCCTGGTCAAGGCGTTCATACGGGCGGTCGACCGAGGCCAGATCCCGCGCGCTCAATATGGAGCCGTCCTGATCGACGAAGCGCACGACTTCGAGCCTGAGTGGCTGAAGCTCATCGTGCAGATGGTCGACCCGGAGACCAGCTCCCTGCTCGTTCTCTATGACGATGCGCAAAGCATCAATCGATCGCGCTCGCGCCTGGACTTCAGCTTTGCCGAGGTGGGTATCCACGCTCGCGGGCGCACCACGATCCTCAAGCTCAATTACCGCAATACCGCAGAGGTATTGGCGGTCGCTTGCCGATTCGCGCGCGAAGTGCTTTCGGCCAAGGAAGCGGACGAGGACGGCATACCGCTGCTCATGCCCGAAACGGCAGGTCGGCGAGGCGAAGTGCCGAAGATTGCCGCCTTTGCCGATCCGGCAAGCGAGCTCCGACACATCGCATCCGAGATGCACGCTTTGCATCGTGGCGGCACACGGTGGAAGGACATGGCCGTGCTCTTTCGGACGAACGAGCAGGGGGAGCGGATAGGCCAGCACCTGTCGCGCGCTAACGTGCCGATTTCCCTCCAGCGGAAGCTGAATCCCGGCGAGGACACGGCAAAGCTGCTGACCTTTCACAGCAGCAAGGGACTCGAGTTTCCGGTTGTCTTCATTCCTTTTCTCGAATCGATGCCGTACATGCAAGACGACATTCCGGGAGAAGCGAAGCTGCTCTATGTCGCCATGACGCGGGCGACGGACAAGCTGCTCCTCAGCCATCACGGCGACTCGCGATTCGTGGCCGAAGTTTCCGAGGCTCTAGGCGCGTGAACCAGATTCGCAAAAAAATCGGGGTCAGACCCCCGAACCTGCTGACGCGAAGCTGGACCAGAATCGGGGTCTGACCCCATGCGAAACGGGCGCTCTGCCTCTTTTTGGCGCGAGTAGGATGGCTTCATCACGGGGAGGGCATATGAACGTCAAGGCATTCCTCATTGCGGCGGCCGCGGCGCTGGCGCTGACGCAGGCCGGCTGCCAGACGGGCGGCATTCAATCCGCAGCGGTCAGCGAAGGCGACGACATCGTCGGGGTGGTGACCGGTGCGCGCGGCCCCGAGGCCGGGGTGTGGGTGATCGCCGAGACGGACGGGCTGCCGACCAGGTTCACCAGGATCGTGGTCACCGACGACCAGGGGCGCTACGCGATTCCGGATCTGCCGTGGGCGGTGTACAGGGTGTGGGTGCGAGGCTACGGGCTGGTGGAC
>DATBLP010000030.1:0-3150 GCA_036555245.1 Burkholderiales bacterium | reverse complement strand
TGATCGAGCCTCGTGCCGAGCCGCCCACCGAATTCGCGCAGGGGTTTTGTGTTGATGGAGGTGAAGCTTCTCAGAGCATAGGAGGTCTGAAAAAAAGGCCTGGAGAGCATTTGTCCGGCCTTGCTGCGCGGCGAGGCATTTTCGCGCATCGCCAAAAGCTCGGAGAGATTGGCGGGGATATCCGTCCCCAGAAACCGGCAGAGATCGTCAATTAATGCTTCTGGCGCGTAAGACAGCTCCTCGTGAAGGAAGGGGAACACGGGCCTGCGTCCATCCTCGATAAGGTCGAGCGAGCGGCACCAGGACAGGTCGTCGCGCGAGAAGGTCGCAATATAGCGCTTCAACTCCACGCCCTGCTTCTTGGCCTTCTGCGCGTAGGCAGCCGAAAGCCATGATGCGTGCTCGCGGAAACCGATGATGATTGGCGCGCCGGGCGCCACCGCAGCGATTGAGCCGAGCGTCTCGGTGAGCCGCTTCTTGTTGTCTCCAGGCTGCTTCTCGCTCGAGAGCGTTCCACTCAAGGACTCATGCGAGACGATGAGGATCGGGGTGTCACTGCTGGGCTTGGCGATTTCGGCGATGTGCTTTGTTCTGAGACAGGTGACGCCGGCGAGGTTCGGAAACAAATGCTGCTGGAACCAGGTCGTTGCCGTCTTATGAAGGCCGATATGGAAGAACACGTCCCCGTTCCCCGCGAGTTCCGTAAGCACGGCCGCAATCGCGGCAGTGTGACGCCCTTCGGACCCCCGATCAAGTTGAGCAATGCGCAGAGAATATCTTGCCGAAGCGCAATCTGGTTTGCGCATTCAATTCATTGAATTGTTTGATATTTCTGGATTCCCAGGCGGCGCATGCCGCCGATATTTACCTCTTGGCCCGCTTGCCCCCGAGCGGTATCAATATCGTCAATCCGTCTCCCTGGTGCACATCCCTAGGGTTGACCAATGAGGGGCAAATCGTTCGAAGGAGCAGGCCGAGTTGACCGCCGCTAGCGGCCGTCGACCGGTCACGTCACCACATGAAGCAGGCACCAAAGAACTTTATTCTTCTGGTCGAGATGCTCGAGCGGGAATTGCCGGCGAGCGTGCTGCTCGGCAGCGAACTGGCGGCCCGCGGTCATCACGTCTGGCTGATCGAGAAGGGCAGATTTCGCAAGTCTCCGGCGTCCTTCGCGCCGAGCATCATCCTGGAAAAGGGGGTGACGACGGGCTGCCTGCCCAAGTTCCGGTCGATTCGCGGGGCCGGGCACATCATTGCCGTGATGTGCCAGGAGGGTTTTACCTACCGCTCCGGCGACGACTACATCGACCGTCGCGTGTTCAGCGAAACGCTTGCGAACGTCGACTATCTGTTCCTCTGGGGCGAACGAGAAAAGAAAGACCTCGAGGGTCTTCTTCCGAAAGTCCGCAGCTATCACGTCACCGGCAGTCCGCGCTTCGATCTTCTGCATCCCCGCTTCGCCCAGTCCTGGGAAGAAAAGAAGCAGGAAATTTTGCGTGAGCATGGTGACTTTGTTTTCTTCACGTCACGCTTCGGCTCGGCAAACCACTTCCGCAGGACTCTCGACGAGACCGTGGACAAGCGCATGGAGACCTATACCGGCGACGCCGTGGACAGCGCGCCAGAGCGTTTCCGCTATCTGCGGCGGCTCTTCGAGGCTTACATGAGCGGCATCGACCAGATGGCTGCGCGGTTTCCCAACCTGAGGTTCCTCGTGCGTCCGCATCCGCTCGAAGAGCCAGAGACGTGGAGGGAGCACTTCAAGGATACGCCGAACGTCGCGGTTCAGACCGGAGGCTCGGTCATTCCTTGGCTGATCGCAGCGCGATGCGTCGTCCACAGCGCCTGCACCACCGGCATCGAAGCCTATATTCTGAACCGCCCCGTCACCGAATATCATCCGCAAGAGATACCGCGGAGCGAATTGGATCCGGTGCTTCCCGGCAAGGTCACCGGCTCCATCCACACCATCGAGGAGCTGGCGAAATGGATCGAGGCAAATTTCGCCAAGGAAGCTCCGGTCAATCGCCGAGCGTCTTCCGACGATCTCATTGCTTTTCACCTGCAGAATGCCCGTGAGCCGAATGCCTATACCGAAATGGCCGCAGCCATGGAGAGCTTCCGCGCCCCTCCGCCCTGGGCTAAGTTGATGAACAAGGTGTCGAGGGGACACGCCCCCAAGAAGATGCAGAAGCGCTACATCGAGCTCGATGAGGTAAACGGGCTTTTGCAGTCGCTGGTCAGCTGCAATGTGAGGGACCGATTCGTCCCGGCGGTGGTCGACGAGGTCGGCATCAAGCTGCAGTGAACAGGGATCCCCACCGAATCGTTGCCACCGAAAGCGTGACGGGAAGGACCTCGCATGTCGCCGGTAGCTAGCAAGGGTCCTGATTTCCTGGTCATCGGCGCCCAGCGAGCGGGCACGACGTGGCTGCATCGGGTGCTTCGGCAGCACCCTTCGCTTTGGCTGCCTCCGGTGAAAGAGCTCCATTATTTCGATCGGCTGGAAACCAAGCGCACCATCCTCGACCCCAAGGAGCGGCGCCGCGTCGGGCTGAAGCGCCTCCTGTCGCTCGATCCGTGGCTCATCGACTATTGGCTCCGCGCGCGCAGCGACGAATGGTATGCGCGACTGTTCAGCAACGCTCAGGCGAGGGGCCTGATCGCGGGCGAGATTACCCCTGCTTACGCCACGCTGAACGAGCAGGTCCTGCGGCGCGTGCAGCGCATGAACGACAAGATCAAGCTGATCTTCGTCATGCGCGATCCGGTGGAGCGGGCCTGGTCGGCGGTCAACAATGCGGCGAAGAAGGGCGCGGCCGATGCTTCCACCGTGCAGGGTTCGGTGAAGCGCGCGCGCGAGTCTGGAGCCGTGGCGCGCTCGGCCTATGCCGATACCATCAGGCGGCTTGAGGCGGTGTTCCCCGCCAGCCAGATCCATTATTGTTTCTTCGATGATCTTCGCGACCAGCCCGAGACGCTGACCTCGAGCGTGCTGTCATTTCTTGGCGTGGCGCCAATCTCGGCGGCTCCGGTGCAATTGCCGCGGGCAGTAAATGTTGCCGCCGGGTCGAAGCCAATTCCGCTCGAGTTTTCGCGCGAGATGGCAGGGGACTACCTGCCCATGGTCCGCGACCTCTGCCGGCGTTT
>DATBLP010000014.1:0-10819 GCA_036555245.1 Burkholderiales bacterium | reverse complement strand
ATCAGCGCGCTTTTTCAGAAGCAACTGTCGGACCAAGAAGTGTCATCACTAATTGAGCGCCTTAAAACTCAAGGCATAGTCACAGTGAGCGGCACCAAGGTATCTTATGAGCTGCCACACAAGGTCGCTTAACCCCTTGGTCAGCCGACGCGCATGAAGCCGCGCGCGGCTGACCAAGCACGTTGGGCGTCAACTCAAGGGAGTCACCAACGAAACTGACGAGAAACATTGGGATGTTGTTGTTGGCCGTCTGGCTCATCTTCACCGGGCTGGTGCCATTGCTCAATCTAAGCTTCTCCGGATTGGGGACGGTAATGGCGATCCTCGCCATCGCAGCCGGGGTTCTGATAGTTGTAGGCCGGTATCACTCACCTGGTGACACTCCATGCAGAAATCGCTCCTGGTCCTTGCAGTCGCGCTCCTCTCCGCGTGCGCGACGACCGCGAACTACGAAAAGCTCCTCAGTGCCTGGGTCGGCGCCGAAGAAGTCGATCTGGTCAGACAGTGGGGGGCGCCGAGTCGAAGCTACGAGGTCGGGGGCAGCAAGTTCCTCACCTATACCTCCCGACGGAACGTCTACCTGCCTGGTGCGGCTCCGGTTTACCACACGACCATCGTCGGAAACACCGCATACACGACCCAGGTCGGCGGCACGCCAGGCTACATCATCGGGGTAAGCTGCGTCACGACCTTCGAGGTGAAGGACGGTCGCGTCGTCGCATGGCAATGGCGCGGCGATGACTGCAAGGCGAGCGCCAGTTAGCTGGAACGGAAACGCGGGGTCCCGGTGACTTCGCCAGGAAAGAAAAGGTGGTCGCAGCGCGTAACCGAGCGCAGCGCCGCCCTTCAGCTCGATCCTGGCGTCTTCACCTACGAGGATCCGCGCCGGATCGCCGAATCGCTCAAGCGCTCCGCCGAGCGCAGCCGTCGCCGCAAGGCCGGCCCTTTCCGCTCCGCGATGTCGATGCTCTGCTTCTACATCAACCGCGCGGGAAGCCAGCTTCCCGCAGCCGAGCGCAGGCGGCTCGAGAAAGCCAAGGAGGAACTGCGGGTTCTCTTCGGCAAGGCGCCCCCGAGCTCCCGCGCATCGCGCCGCAAGTAGCGCCGCAGGCCCCTGCTTCGCGCCAGGGGCCTTCCCCAGGGGCAGTCTCAGTTGTGCGGCCGGGACATTTCGCTCACGAGGTTGCTGTCGATCAGCATGATCTCGATCCGGCGATTCTTCTGGCGTCCTTCCGCCGTGTCGTTCGGAGCCACGGGATCGTATTCGCTTCTTCCGGACGCGGACATGCGCTCGGGCGGAATCCCGTTCTCCTGGAGAAATCGGACCACGTTGGTCGCCCGGGCGACGGAAAGCTCCCAGTTGGTCGGGAATGTGCCTTGCAGGGCCTTGGCCACCGGGACGTTGTCGGTATGGCCCACAACGCGGATGACCTTGTTCTCGTACGACTTCAGGGCTGCTCCGACCTTTTTCAACACTTCCTTCCCGCCGGGCTTGAGTTTCGCCCGGCCGGAATCGAAGAAGATCTGCTCCGCCAGGTCCACCGCCAGCATGTTCTGATACTGCCGCACCTGGAGCTGGCCCTTGGCCACTTCCTGCGACAGCCCCCGTACCAGCTCGTCGTATTGCCGCTGGCGTTGCTGGCTGGCTTCGAGGAGCGAGGCTTTCTCCCGCTCGAGGGACCCGACCTGCTGCTCCATCGCCGATTTCTCGAGGCCCAGAGCCGCGATCTTCGCTTTCAGGTCGTCGCTGTCCCTTTCCAGGCCGGCCTTCTGCCGCTCCAGGGAGCTTTTTTGATTTTCAAGAGCCGCTTTCTGCCGTTGCAGCGCAGTGATCTCCTCGTTCTTCTGCGCCTGCATCTCTTCGAAGGTGCCGGTGCTCACGCAGGCGCCCGCGACGAGTCCCGTCGCGACGAGGGCAATGCCGACGTGCAGCCTACTGAGATACTTTCGTTCGGTCATGATGGAGTCCTCCATTTCTGGATCAAACTAGCTCCCCTGCTTCCTCGCCTTCAGATACCACTCGAGGATTTGCTCCCCGTTCCAGTGCACGACGCCCTTGAACTTGGCGATGCGCTCGTACACCTGCTCGAGGTACTTGATGCGGAACGGCTGGCCGCTGATGTACGGGTGTATGGCGATCGCCATGATCTTCGGCCGCTCGGCGCCCTCCTTGTACAAGCGTTCGAAGCAGTCGATGCATTTCCGGGTCCAGTACGCGGCCTCGTGATGCTGCACGATCATCATCGGGATGTCGTTGCACTCGACCGTGTAGGGAAGCGTGACCAGCGGCCCGTTCGCGGTCGAGATCTCGGTCGGCTCGTCGTCGTAGACCCAGTCGCCGATGTACTTGATGCCGGCAGCGGTGAGGTGCTCGGGGGTGTCGTAGGTCTCGGTGAGCCCCGGCCCGAGCCAGCCCACCGGCCGCCTGCCTGTGACTTTCTCTATCGTGTCGAGGGAGCGGGCGATCATCCCGGCCTGGTCTTTTTCGTTGTGGATCGGGCCCTGCTCGTAGCTGTGCCCCATGAATTCCCAGCCGGCGTCCCTGCAGGCCTGCGCGACGCGCGGATAGTCCACGCACACGCGCGCATTGATCGCGAGGGTCGGCCGGATCTTCAGGCGCTGGTAAAGCGCGTGGAAACGCCAGAAGCCCACCCGCATGCCGTACTCGTGCCAACTCCAGTTCGGCACGTCCGGAAGCAGGGAGGCCCCGGTCGGCGGCGGCAGCACCTGCCGGGCCATCGGGCGCGAGATGTCCCAGACTTCGAGGTTGACGATGGTCCAGACGACGATGCGCTTGCCCGCGGGGAGCCTGAGCTTCGGCCGGTCGACGATCGCCGAGTATGCGACGCGGTCGCGAGGAATGGTCATGGACGTGTCCCCCGGAAGAGATCCTGCTTGCGAGGGACGACCTGAGCGCAAACGTTCATTTGCCTTTCCTCTTCCCGGTTTTCCTCGCCTTCTTTCGGGCCGGTGCGGCCCCGGGCTTCTCCCCGGCAACGCCGGGCAGATCGAGCCTCAGCATGCGAATGGCGTTCCCGAAATAGAGCTTGCGCCGGTCGCCCGGTTTCAACTCGAGCCCGTCGATGGTCTTGATGATCTCGCGGATGAAGAGCGGGCCCCCTTCCGGATCGAAGGGACAGTCGGTGCCGAAGAGCACATGGTCGATCCCGAAGAAATCCAGACCGCAGCGCGTCGCGGCGCGCGATCCGTTTACCGAGGTGTCGGCATAGAACATCTTGAAGAATTCGACCGGGCGCCTGCCCATGCGCTTGAGGATCTCGGTGTAGTCCTCGTCCGCGGTGCGGGCGCCCAGCTGGTCCATGCCCAGGCCGATGCGCGCGTCGAAGAACGGCGCCATCGCCCCCAGGTGGTGCGTGATGATTTTGAGATTCGGAAGCTTCTCGAGCATCCCGGAGAAGACCATGCGCGCCATGAAGACGCTCGTCTCGTAGGGCCAGCCGAACAGCCACCAGATCTCGTATTTGGACTTCGCCTCGCTCGGATAGTCCGCGAATTTCGCGCCGCGGGTCGGGTGCACCCAGATCGGCAGGTCGTACTTGTTCACCATGCGCTCGAAGATCGGATAGAACTCCGGATCGTCGAGCGGCCGCCCGTTGACGTTGGTGAAGATCTGGATGCCCTTCGCGCCGAGCTCGCCGATGGCGCGGTCCATTTCGCGCAGCGCCTCCGGCACGTTGTTCATGGGCAGAGACGCGACGAACGCCGGGAAGCGCTCGGGATGGGCGGCCACGATCTCGGCCATGCCGTCGTTCGCCAGGCGCGCGAGCTCCGGAGACTGGTCGTGCGGCGCAAGGAACTCGATCGCCGGCAGGGACAGCGTGAGGATCTGCCTGTACCCCGGGAAGCGCTCCATCATCTTCAGGCGCGCATCGAGGTCCCACAGCACCGGGATGTGCAGCCAGCGCTTGATCTGCGCCGCAAGCGACGGATTCTGTCCGGCGATAGAGCTCACGCGCTCGAAGAATGCCTTGGGGAAGATGTGAGGGAAAATGTCGAGCTTCAGGTCGGGTTTCATTTTCTGGTTTCTCGAATCGCGTTTGAGGCTGTAAGGATACGGAGTTCGTCGCGCCGGTCAAACGGTTTTTCGGGGACGGCTCACGCGCCGTCGTCGAGCCGTTCGACGAAACGCGCTATGGCCTCGAGCACCACTTGCGGCTGGTCGCGATGCGGAGAATGCCGGCAGTCCGTCAGCCTGAGCAGCTCCACCGGGCCCCCGGCCTGCCTCGCGATCGCCTCGAGCTGAGCCATCGAGCCGTATTCGTCGTCGAAGCCCTGGATGGCGAGCAGCGGGCAGCGGATGCGCGGCAGGACTTCCTCGATGTTCCAGCGGCGAAAATCCGGATGCAGCCAGATGTCGTTCCAGCCCCAGAACGTTTTCGCGGCGTCGGCATGATGGCGGGCGAGCCTCTGCGGCAGATCGGTCGCCTCGAAGGCCGCCCTCGCCTCGGCGATGCTGCTCACGCTTACGTCCTCGACGAAGACGTGCGGCGCCAGCGCCACCAGACCCTTGACGTCCCTGTGCGCGGCGGCATGGATGAGCGCGATCGAGGCGCCGTCGGAGTGTCCGATCAGCACCGGATCGCGCACCGCGAGCCGCGCGAGCAGCTCCGGCAGCACCTGCAGCGCCTCCACGTGCATGTAGTCGACCGTACGAGGCTCCCTGAGCACCTCGGAGTTGCCGTAGCCGTAGCGCGAGTAAACGATCGCGCTGCAGCCGGTAGCCGCCCCGACCTTGTCCGGAAAATCGCGCCACATCGACACCGAGCCCAGACCCTCGTGCAGAAATATGAGCGTGGGGCCGGCGCCGGCCGCGCCGATGCGCTTGAATTCGAGCTTGTGTCCCTGAACGCTTAGGTGCGAGATTTCTTGATTTTCCGGCAAGCGATGTCGGCTTCTTCTCGAGGGTATCGGGCCGAAGTTTAGCCGACGCGACTTCCGCGCGCGACGCCGGCGGTCACAATCCGAGCGGCTTCCAGTAGCCGGTCAGCTCCAGGTAGCCCTGCCCGGCCGTTTTCTCCCCTTGCCTCGCGCGCACCGCGCCTTCCCAGTACACGGTGCCGGTGCTCGCGCGCGCGTCGAGCTCCTGGTCGTCCATCAGGGGATCAAGCTGCAGCGCGAAGCCTCCCGCCTCCACGCGTACCGCGACGGGATACTCGGCGCCGCTTCGCGGCGAGCGCCAGCGCCTGACCGCGGTGAAGCGCACTTCGGCCGGCTGCAGGTTGCGAAGGCGTCCGCCGGCGCCGCGCAGCGCGCCGCCGGCCCAGATCGTGCTGCCGTCCTTCCCGCGAATCCGGAACGCCATCAGCGCGCCGCCGTCGGCAAGATTGATTCCGACCCAGTCCCAGCCGGCGGCTCCCTCGGCCAGCGGCTCGCTCGACCACTCGTGGTCGAGCCACGCCTCGCCGGTCACTTCGAGCTCGCTGCCCTGCACGAAGACGCTGCCCTTTACCGCAAGATGCGGCAGGCTGTAGTAGTAGCTCGCCTGGGCCGTGTTCGGCCCCTTGCGGCTGAAGCCGCGTTCGCCCTGAAGCAGCGGCGGCTGCCGCGCCTCGAAGCGAAGGGCATAGCGGAAATCCCGCGCCGATATCTCCGCGGCGTAGCCGGCTCCGTCCGCCCTCAGCGACCAGTCCTCGATGACGACGTTGGTTTCGCCCTCGGCCGCCTCCGCCAGGCCGAAACCGGCGCGAGCGACGCGCTGGTCGCTCAGGTAGCGCGCTCTCTCCGGAATCGAGAGGGCCGCGTGCGCGAACAGGAGCTGTCGCGGCGCGAACCGGCTCGGGCTGTCCTCGGCGACGCGCGGACGGTTGCGGAAGAAGGTGATCTGCATGCCGAGCTCGCGCCCGCCGGCCCTGAGCCGCCCGGTGATGTACCACCACTCGTTGCGGAACTGCGGATGGCTGCCGTGATCGCGCGGGAATTTCAGCGCCACGCCGCGCTGCACGCGCGCAAAATCGGATTGCCCGCAGACGAAGGGCGACATCGCCGCAAGAAACAGCGCGAGCGTAATCCGCCGCAATCGAATTGCCGCGCCGCCCCGGGTTCCGGGCCTTCGATCGGGCGTGCTCACCAATCTTCCTTCACCGCACGGATCACGTCACCGCTCATCGCCGCCCTGGCGCTCACCACGGCGGTGACCGTGGCTAGAACAAGCATCGCGGCGACGAACTCGGCGAGCAGCCCCCATGGAACATGGAGGTCCATCCCCCAGTGGAACGACTGGCGGTTGACCACGTGGACGAGCACCAGGCTCACCGCCCAGCCCAGCGCGAGGCCGACGGCGAGCCCCAGGGCGCTCACGAGCGCGCCTTCCCCGGCGAGCATTCCGCCGATCTGGCGGCGAGTCATTCCGATGTGGCGCAGCATGCCGAATTCGCGCCGGCGCGCAAGCACGAGCGCGCCGAAGCTCGATGAAAGCCCGAAGAGCCCGATCACCATGGCGACGGCCTCGAGCGCATAGGTGACGGCAAACGTGCGGTCGAAGATTCCGAGCGAGAACCTGCGCAGCTCCGCCGGCCCCGTGATCTCGAGATTCACGCCCTCGCTGAAGCGCTCGGCGATCCGGCGCCGGACCTCCGCAGCGCTTGCGCCCGGCGCGAGCCACAGCGCCGCGTCGTTGGCGTTCGCGTCGCCCGTGTGGCGCAGGTATTCGTAGCGCTCTATCAGCACCGCCCCCTGCTGACGCGCGTAGTCGCGCCACACGCCGGCGACAGCGAAGCGCGCAGCCCGTCCTCCGAGCGGCAGGACGATCACGTCGCCCGGGCGCCAGCCGTAGATCTCCGATGCGACCTCGCTTACCCAGGCCGCGGGCGGATCGCCCGGCCCACGCACGTAACCGGCGCCGATGAGAGGCGGCAGCCTTCCTTCGGCTTCCACCGCGCGCGCGAGCAGGGCGATCGGCGGCTTTTCAGGGGCCAGGTTGAGGCGCTGGCTGCGCAGGAACTCGGCGCGGCGAACCCCGGGGAGTGCGGCGATGGCCTGCTGGTCGTCGGGCGAGAAGAACGCCGTGTCGCCACCCGCGCCGGTGCGGACGTAGAGATCGGCCGGCAGGACGCGCTCCAGCCATTCGTCGAGCGACTGGCGGAAAGAGGCGATCATGATCGCCATCGAAACGACCAGGCTGACGCTCGCCACGATCGCAGCGAGGCTCACGCCCGCCGCGCCCGACGCGCTGCGAAGCTGCGCGAGTCCCACGCGTGCCGCCACCGGGCCGAGCGCCGGTGCTCCGCGGAAGAAGACGAAAGCGATGCGGGGAATGAGGATGATGGTGCCGACGAGGAGAAGCGCGATCGCGAGATAGCCAAACAGCGGCAAACCGCCGACCGGCCCCGCCTGCGTGAGCGCGGCGCCGATCGCGAGCATCGCAATGCCGGGCCACGCCGCTTGGAGACGCTCGAACGCACGCGCCTCGTCGCCCGCCTTCAGCGCCTGCGCGGGTTCGGTCCGCGCGGCCTCAAGGGCCGGCGCGAGGCTTCCGAGGAGCGCCGCGACCACCCCGAGCGAGAAGAACAGCAGGAGCGCCGGCCAGTCGGGCACCAGCACCGGATCGAGTCCTCGAAAATATCCGGCGCCAAGCTCGGCTCCAAAGTGGCGCAGCACAGCCGCGGCCGTCGCATACCCGATCAGGATCCCTGCGAGCGATCCCGCCGTGCCGATCAGGGCGGCTTCGGCGAGAAGCAGCGCGAGCAAGCCGCGGCGGGTCACGCCAAGAACGCGCAGCACGGCGAGCTGGGCGCGCCGCCGCACGACCGCCAGCGCCTGCACGGAAAAAACCAGCAGTCCCCCGGTGAACAATGCCACCAGCGCGAGCACGTTCAGGTTGACGCGATAGGCGCGCGACAGCGATTCGTTGCGTTCCGCCTCCGCTCCCGGCCGCTCGAGCAGGACGCCCGCGGGGATTTCGGGCCGAAGCCGTTCGATGAGCCGCTGCGGATCGGCGCCGGGGCGCAGCCGCAGATCGATCCGGTTGAGCAGCCCGGGGCGCCCGAACAGCGTCTGCGCCGCGCCGATGTCCGCGATCGCAAAGCGCTGGCGTCCCGCGTCGCCCAGAATTCCGGCGACCTGCAGCTTCACGAGGCGCAGGCCCACCTGGACGGACAGCGAGTCGCCTCTCCCGACTCCCACCCAGTCGGCCGCCGCGGCCGACAGAAAGAGGCGGTCCGGACGCAGAAAATCCATGCGGTCGGCGACCGCGACGCCCGACAGGAACGGATGAATCCTGGCGGCGCGGAATATGTCGACGCCCAGCACTTTCAGCGGATCGCGCCGGCCGGGGAGTCTGGCGTCCACTTCGAGCACCGGGCTGGCGAGCGCCACCTCGGCGAACCTGGCGATGCGCGGGTACAGCGATTCGTCGAAACCGGAGGCAGGGCCGCGCACGACAAGATCCGCTTCCCCGGAGAGCAGCTGCAGGGCGGCCGAGAACTCGTTGAGCGCCGCGCGGTTCACCAGCTGCACGGCACAGCCGAGCGCCACGCCGAGCGCGATGGCAAGCACGGAAAGGGCGAGCCTCCCCTTGTGCTGCCGCAGCAGAGCAAGCAGCAGATTGCGGCGGACCACAAGGCGGGTCATCCCGCAATGTTATCGCGAGAATCCTCCGCTGCGGGCCGGAGGGCGCGCTTCTCGAAGCCGGTCAGGTGACCAGTCCGTGGCGCATCGCGAATTTCACCAGCTCGACGGTGTCGTGCACCTTCAGTTTTCTCATGATGCGCGCGCGGTACGTCTCGACCGTCTTCGGCGAAAGCGACAAGGCCTGCGCGATCGCGACGTTGGTTCTGCCTTCGACCACGAGTTGAAGCACGTCGCGCTCGCGAAGGCTCAGGCTGTCGAGCGGGCTCAGGCTCGCGCCTTCCCGCAGATAGTCGTCGATCACCGTTTCGGTGATCCGGTGGCTGAGATAGCGCTTGCCGGCGCGCAGAGCGCGAATCGCCTCGACCACTTCGTCTCCGGCCGACTCCTTCAGCACGTAACCCTGCGCGCCTGCCTGAAGAGCGCGATAGATGTGCTCCGCGCTCAGGTACATCGAGAGCATCAGTACGCGCGTGTCCGGGTATTTTTCCCTGATGCGCCGCGTCGCCTCCACCCCGTCGAGCTCCGGCATCGCTATGTCCATGATGACGATGTCAGGATGCAGGCGCTGAGTTTCGGCCACCGCCTCGCGGCCGTTTCCGGCGACGCCGACGACCTTGAGATCTTCCTCGTCGTCGATCAGCGCGCGCAGACCGTCACGCACCACGGCGTGATCGTCGGCCAGAAGAATCGTAACCGGCATGTCGGGCTCCTGTTAGGCGTTGTATTCCACCACCACCTTCACCCCGGCGTTCGGCTCCGCCTTCAGGGAAAAACGCGCCCCCACGGCTTCGGCCCGCTCGCGCATGATGCGCAGTCCCCAGCCCGAGCTTTCCGACGACTCCACCTTCCCCGCGTCGAAGCCGATGCCGTTGTCGCGAACCGACAGCAGCGCGTGGCCGTTCCAGCGGCTGACGGCGATCTCCACGCGATCCGCGCTGGAATGCTTGGCGATGTTGTTGAGCGCCTCCTGGACGATGCGGAACATCGCGAGGTCCACGGTCTTCGGCAGTCCCGTTCGCGCCGGGTCCCCTTTGAAGGTGACCTGGATTCCAGTCCTCTTCGAGAATCCGGCCGCGAGCGAGCGCAATGCGGACGGCAGCCCGTACTCGTCGAGCGTGTGGGGCCGCAGCTCGGCCATGACGTTGCGTATCGCGTCCACCGTGTTTCGCAGGAGCGCGGTGCTGTCCTCCAGGCGCGCCGCGAGCTCCGGCTTGTCCTCCGACCGCAGGCCGCCTGCGACGATGCTGAGGTTGATCCCGAGCCCGGTGAGATTCTGCCCGACGCGATCGTGCAGTTCGCTGGCGATGAGGCGGCGCTCGGTCTCCTGGACCTCGACGAGCTTTCGCGAGGTGACTCTCAGCCGTTCGGCGTAGTTCTGCAAGTCCTCGTCGGCGCGCTTGCGCTCGGTCACATCGCGCGCCACCGCGACGACCAGCGCGACGCGCCCGTGCGGATCGAGGACGGCGCTGCGATGACTCTCGATATAGCGCACCTCGCCGCTTGGAAGGAGAAAACGAAACTCCGCGCGCCGGTTCTGCCCGTCTTTGAGCGTGTCGAAGAATGTCTCGCGCACATGCGCCTTGTCCTCGGGATGGACCTCGCCGAACGCATCGGACCCGATCAGCGTCTCGGTGTTGCCGAAGAGCTTCCCGAAGGCCGGGTTCACGTACACGCGCCGGCCCTGCGGATCGATCACGGTAATCAGATCGGAAGCGTTCTCCGTGATCAGGCGGAAGCGCTCCTCGGTTTCGCGCAGGTCCTTGGTCATCTGATCGGCAATCTTCACGGCGCGGCTCCGGGAGGATGACAGCGAATACAGAATCCCGAAAAGGAGAAGACTCAAGAGCAATCCGCTTGCGAACACGATTGAAGGCACCCATCGATCTACCCGGCCAATGATGGCTGCTTTGGGGGCACTGAACGAGATCTCCCAAGGGCGTCCCGCAACTTCCATCTGTTCCACGTGAATGAAAGTTGAGTCTGAGCCGGCCACACTGGCTTCAGCTGGTGATGTTCCGCTCAATCTACTGCTGTCGAAAAGCATTCGATTGTCGCCTGAAGAATTCGGATCCGATCCCTCCACCTGGGGTCCATATAGCCTAAACCGCATGTACTGCATCGTTTCAGGTTGCAGTACGCCGGCCATCAGCTTCCTGAGATTGAACCCCGCCCCCAGCGAACCCAGATAGGCGGCTCTCCTTTCTTCCACGGTATCGAGAGGCATGCCATT
>DATBLP010000011.1:0-5086 GCA_036555245.1 Burkholderiales bacterium | reverse complement strand
GTCGTCTTGCCGCAGCCGGACAAGCCCATGATCGCGACGACCTTGCCTCTCGGCACGACAAGATTGATGTTCTTGAGGACCTGGCGTTCGTCGTAGCCGAAAGTGACATTCGCAACTTCGACCAGATTGCCTGTCGCCACGATGCCCTGCGCGAGAATGCGAAGCGTGGATTCTAGCCCAGAAAAGGAGGCCCCAACAGTTCCACCCGGCCGAGGAACGAACGCTGTTCCGCCACGGATGATTTCGTGATGAAAGCGTGCGTCCTTTGCGCTATCATCGACGCATCGTCCGGGAGTTTGCCAGCCCAATGTCCGGTCCAATGGTTCGATTCCGCGGAGTAAGCAAGAGCTTCGGCCGCGCTGAAGTGCTGCGTGGAATCGATCTGGACCTTCCCGCAGGAAGCTGCACGGGGCTCGTGGGGCTTAACGGCACAGGCAAGACGACGCTCATCAAATGCATGCTTGATTTCTGCGATCTCAACGCGGGCACGATTGAAGTTCAGGGAATCGGGCATCGCCGCCCGGAGGCGCGCGCGCGCCTTGCCTTTCTGCCCGAACGGTTCACGCCTCCCTATTTTCTGACAGGACGCGAGTTCCTTTCGCTCATGCTGCGCTTGTTCGGTCGCCGATACGAAGAAGAGCGCGGCCGTGCCATATTCGCCGCGCTCGATCTGCAGATCGACGCGCTGGACAAGCCGGTACGCGCCTTCTCCAAGGGCACGACCCAGAAGCTGGGACTTGCCGCGTGTCTTCTCTCCGGACGCGATCTGTATGTGCTCGACGAGCCGATGACCGGCCTGGATCCCAAGGCCCGGGCGCGCACCAAGGAGCTCATGCTGAAGCTGAAATCCGAGGGACGGACGCTGTTCCTGACCTCGCATTCGCTGGCCGATGTCGAAGAGGTCTGCGATCGCATGACCATTCTGCACAAGGGCGCGCTCGCCTACACGGGCTCCCCGCACGAATTGCGCGAGCGCTTCGGCGAATCCTCCCTCGAACGTGCTTACCTGAAGTGCATCGAGACTTATGCCTGAAAACGCAAAGCCGGGCGGTGCGAAACCGAGCCTGCTGATCGTCGACGACGACCCGCTGATTACCGAGACGCTTTCCTACGCCCTCGGGAAGGATTTCGACGTGATGGTGAGCGATTCGCGGCGGCACGCGGTAAGCCTCCTCAGGCAGCTCGACGATGCACCGCAGCTGGCTCTGGTCGATCTTGGTTTGCCGCCGCTGCCCCACCGACCCGACGAAGGCTTTCATCTGATCAGCGATCTGCTTGCACATTCGCCGGCGATGAAGATCCTCGTGCTCTCGGGCCAGAACGATGCCGCCAACGCCAGGCACGCCCGCGCGCTTGGCGCGGCCGAATTCGTCGCCAAGCCCTGCGATCCGGAGAACCTCAAGAAGATCCTGCTCCACGCACTGCAGTTTCGTGCCGCGGAAATCTCTGGGGAAGGAATTGTCGACACGGACCCGCTCATCGGCAAGAGCCCGGCGCTGCAGAAGTTGAAGAGCCAGATCAGCCAGTACGCCGATTCACCCTTTCCCGCGCTCATCGAGGGCGAATCCGGAACCGGAAAGGAAGTCGTGGCCAACCTTCTTCACCGCTTGTCCTTCCGGCGGGCGAAGCCGTGGTTCGCTCTCAATTGCGCGGCGATCGCGCCGACTCTGGTGGAGCCAACGCTTTTTGGCTATACCAAAGGGGCCTTTACGGGGGCGACCCAGAACAAATCCGGGTATTTCGAGGATGCAAGCGACGGCACCCTGTTTCTTGACGAGATTGGCGAGCTGCCGCTCGAGCTCCAGGCGAAGCTCCTGCGCGTCCTCGAGAATGGGGAATTCCAGCGAGTCGGCGAGACGCAGCAGCGCTTTTCCAAGGCCCGCGTCATTGCGGCCACCAACCGCGACTTGCGTCAGGAAGTGAAGAAGGGGCATTTCCGCCCCGACCTGTATCACCGCCTGTCGGTGTTCACCATCGGTGTGCCATCGCTGAGGGAAATGGACGACGACCGCTCGCTGCTGCTCGAGCATTACCGGAAGTTTTATGCGGAACAGGCAAAGCTCGCGCCGTTCTCGCTGGACGAGGGCGCGCAGAAGGCTTGGCGCGAATATCATTTTCCGGGGAACGTGCGCGAGCTGCGCAATATCGTCATACGACTCTCTACCAAATACGCGGGGCAAAAGTTGTCTACGGCCGAACTCGAGCCGGAGTTCGATCTCGAAACTCCGCAAGAGGGAGGACCGGGATTGCCGTCGGACCCCGGAACGCTGGTCGAGCAGGCGCAGCGTCACCTGCAGCGCGAGCGCGGATTCAATCTCGATGAGATGCTCAAAGCCTGGGAACAGGGATACATTGAGGCGGCGATGAAACTCACGCGAGGCAACGTCAGTCAGGCCGCGAAGATGCTCGGCATCAACCGCACCACCCTGTACTCGCGCATGGAAACGCAGCAAAAGCCCCACTAGGCCCCCGGGCCACATCGTCGGGGAGGGAACTCGATGTATCTAGATCACTTCGGCCTCAAGGAACCTCCCTTTCGCATAACTCCCCACACCGATTTCTTCTTCCAGGGCGCCAATCGCGGCGCGACGCTCGAAGCGTTGCTCTACGCGATCACCCATGACGAAGGCATCGTGAAGGTTGCCGGCGAAGTCGGCAGCGGAAAGACCATGCTGTGCAGGGTTCTGATGGAGAGACTGCCGCCCAGTGTGGAAACAATCTATCTTGCCAACCCGTCGCTTTCGCGCGACGAAATCCTGTTCGCCATCGCAGATGAGCTGAAGCTCGACCTGCACGAAGGGCGCATCACGCGCGTCTTGCGCAGTCTGCAGGATCATCTGATCGGGCTCTTCGCGGCGGGCCGGCGGGTCGTCGTGCTCATCGACGAGGCGCACGCCATGCCGAAGGAAACGCTCGAGGAAATCCGGCTGCTGTCAAACCTCGAGTCCAATCGCCACAAGCTTCTGCAGATCGTCCTCTTCGGGCAGCCGGAGCTCGATGCGCATCTCGATACGGCTGATATGCGCCAACTGAAAGAGCGCATAACCCACGGTTTCCGCCTGGAGCCTCTGGTGCGCAGCGACGTCGATAGTTACATCGATTTCAGGATGCGCACCGCCGGATACCGCGGCCCCAAGCCGTTCACCGCGGGTGCCATCAGACAGATTGCAGCGGCCTCCCAGGGGCTCACCCGCAGAATCAATATCCTCGCCGACAAATCCCTGCTCGCAGCCTTTGCCGAAGATAGCCACGCGGTCACCGAGAGGGAGGTCCGCAAGGCCGTGCGCGATTCCGAGTTTCGAAGCAGGGGAATCAGCCCCCAAAAGATGTGGATAGGCGGCGGGGCGCTTGTCGCGGGCTTGATCCTGGGCTGGGCAATTCATGTCTTCCTGCAGTCCCAGGGCAGAACGAGCGCAGCAGCCCCGGCCCGTTCCCTCGCCGACAATTCAGCGAGTGTCCTGGCTCCTGCCGCGGCTGCGGGACAGCCGAGCCTCGCCCAGCAAGGGGCGACGGGCGCGCAGGCCCCTGCGGGCCTGGAACAGGCGGCAGGGACCAAGGGTTCCGCCGTGGCAGCCATTGCTCCGTCGGCGGCTGCCTCCGGCCCTCCATCGCCTCCGGCTGCGGGGGAACTCTCGATCGCGCGGTTCGCCGCAACCCAGGAATGGCTGAGAGCCGCGCCCGGCGACTACTATTCGATTCAAGTGCTTACGGTCGATTCGAGCGAGCTCGCGCAGCTTGAAGAGTTTCTGCAACGGGCATCGCGCGTGGTGCCCGCGACCGATCTATTCGTGTATAGCGTGAAGTTCGACGGACGGCAGCATTATCGCGTCGCCTATGGAGCCTATCCAAATTCCGTGCAAGTCCTTTCCGCCATGAGGGAACTTCCGCCGCCGCTCGGCACCTATCGCCCGTACTATCGAAGCATCGAGAGAATGCGCAGCCAGAATCGCCAGTAGCGTGAGCATTTTTGGTTTGGTTAATCAGTTCGTTACGTGGTACTTTATGTAACTTGGATAAAATGCCTTGCCGTCTGAAGGCAAGAACCGGGGGGATTCGTGCGAAAACTGTTGGTGGCGGCTCTGGTGCTGCTGCTGGGGGCATGCAGCCACGTCCCCGTTGAGCAGTCTGATGCGCACGTGCTGCCCCAAGAGGAGGGCCCCCAGGGGAAAGCGCCGCCCCCCGTGCAGTTTTCCACGATTCTGCCCAAACCGAAACCTTCGGTGCGGCCGGAGACTTACAGCGTCGTAGTCAATGGCGTCAAAGTGCAGGAGCTGTTGTTTGCCCTCGCACGCGACGCGAAACTCAACATCGACGTCCATCCGGGGATCGCCGGTACCGTTACGCTGAATGCGGTCGATCAGACCCTGCAGCAGCTCCTGTCGCGAATCTCCAAGCAGGTCGACATGCGCTGGGAGCTCGACGGGCCCAACCTCGCGGTCATGCCGGACAGCCCGTATCTGCGGATCTACAAGATCGATTACCTGAACATGGACAGAACGACGCAGGGCACGGTCGGCGTGTCGACGCAGATCGCGACCCCGGGCACCCAGACCTCCGGGGGCGGAGGAGCGGCCGGGGGCGCGAATCAATCGACCACCACCGTGCAAAACAAGGCGGACAACAAGTTCTGGGAACGCTTGGTCGAGAACATCAAGGACCTCCTGCGTGAAACCGACAAGATCCTGCCGGCTCCCGGCCCGGCCGGCGCGGGGCAGCTCGCTGCCGCCCCGGGCGGTGCGCTGCAACAGCTCGCGGCGGCCGCCGGAGTGGGAGCCGGGGCGCCTGCACCCGGCGCGGCCAGCGCACCGAACGTCACGTTTCGCGAGGCTGCATCGGTGATCTCCAACCCCGAGGCCGGCGTGCTCACGATTCGCGCAACCTCGAGACAGCACGAGAAGATCCAGGAGTTCCTGGACCAGGTGCTGGTCAACGCCAGGCGGCAGGTGCTGATCGAAGCCACGATCGCCGAAGTGCAGCTAAACAACCAGTATCAGCAGGGGATAGACTGGTCCAAGGTCCGCAGCGGCCCCGCGGGATTCACCGTGAGCCAGACCAGCGCCGGAACCCCCGCAGGGGTGTGCCCCCC
>DATBLP010000100.1:0-3430 GCA_036555245.1 Burkholderiales bacterium | reverse complement strand
AACGCTCCGACTTGTACCGACGCGGCGCAGTTTTCGTGGACAAGATACTGAGAGGCGCCAGACCTTCTGACCTGCCCGTGGAGCAGGCGACGAAATTCGAGCTGGTGATCAATATGAAGACCGCCAAGGCCCTCGGCCTCTCGATCCCGCAGAGCCTGTTGTTTCGCGCAGACAGGGTGATCGAGTGAAGCGCCGCGAACTGCTCATTGCGCTTGGACTTGCGCCCCTCGCGGCAGCGCTTGCCGCCCATGCCCAGCAGAAGGGCAAGGTCTGGCGCCTTGGATTTCTCAGCTCGGCGTCGGCCTCGGCATACGCGTACCGCGTTGAGGCGCTCAGGGCGGGATTGCGCGACCTCGGCTACGTCGAGGGGCGAAACATCTCCATCGAGTTCCGTTGGGCGGAAGGCAACTACGAGCGACTGCACGCGTTTGCGGCAGAGCTCGTCCGGCTCAAGGTGGACATCATACTGACCCACGGAACGCCGGGGGCGCAGGCGGCCAAGAAAGCGACGACCAGCATTCCCATCATCGTTTCTGCGATCTCCGACCCCGTCGCCACGGGCTTGGTCGCGAGCCTGAGGCGGCCCGGCGGGAACCTCACCGGTCTGATGTTCTTTACCCAGGAGCTGAACGAGAAGCGGCTGGAGCTGGTGAAAGAGGTATTCCCGAACGCACGGCGCATCGCCATCCTCGCCAATCCGGATAACGAATCCATGAAACCCATCATCCCCGCGCTCGAAAGCGCCGCAAGAGTGCTGAAGTTCGAATTCCGGCGATTCGATGTGCGGCGCCCCGCGGAGTTCGGGGAAGCGTTTTCGGCGATGGCCACCTGGCGTGCCGAGGCGATTGTGCCGATCGAAGATGCAATGCTGCTCGCCAATGACAGGGAACTGGTGGACCAGGCGGCGAGGAGGAATGTTCCCATCATCGGCTGGAACGAGATCGCGGAAAAAGGCGGTCTTCTCGCGTACGGCGTGGATTTCGTGGACATCTCCCGCCGTTCGGCATCCTACGTCGACCGGATTCTCAAGGGGGCGAATCCCGGGGAACTCCCGGTGGACCGATCAACCAAGTACGAGTTGGTGATCAACATGAAGACCGTGAAGTCCCTCGGCGTGAAATTGCCGCAGTCCGTCCTCGTGCGCGCCGACCGGGTGATCGAATGACGACGCGACGCACATTCCTGGCGGGAATCGGCGCGGCGGCGATGGCGCCGCGCGTCGCGTTTGCGCAGAAGCAGGCTGGGAGGATCCCGCGCGTCGGCTATCTCTTTTCCTTCACGCCGGCGGAGGGGCAGCACCTGTGGGATGCGTGCCGCCGGGGATTGCGCGAGCTCGGCTACATCGAGGGACGCAGCATCCTGCTTGAGCCGCGCTGGGCCGAGGGACGCCACGATCGCCTGCCCGACCTCGCGCGCGAACTGGTACGTCTCCCGGTCGACGTGCTCGTCGCCGCCGCGACGCCCGCCAACCGTGCTGCCAAAGCTGCGACAAGCACGATTCCGATCGTCATGGTCGCAGTTGGAGATCCGGTAAAGGTCGGGTTAGTGTCGAGTCTCGCCCGACCCGGGGGAAACATCACCGGCTTGAGCCTGCTGACGCCCGAGCTCAGCGGGAGGCGGCTCCAGCTCCTGCTCGAAGTTTCGGGCCGCAACGGGCGCGTGGCGGCGCTGTTCAATCCCGACAACGATGTAAGCGCGGTATTTCTCGAAGAGACACGCGCTGCGGCAGCGAAGCTGGGCGTGCGGCTGGAATCGCTGCACGCCCGCAACGAGCAGGAAATGCAGCGGTCGTTCGAATCGGCCGCAAAGCTGCGCACGGAGGGGGTGGTCCTGTTCGACGATCCCGTACTCTGGGGCCACCGGAAGCAGGCGGTCGCGTTGGCGGCGCGTTACCGGTTGCCGGTGGTCTACGGCTACGCCGACTTCGTAAACGAGGGCGGGCTGATCTCCTACGGCCCCGACCGGCCGGAGCAATATCGACGCACAGCCATATACGTCGACCGGATCCTCAAGGGCGCAAAGCCAGCGACGCTGCCGGTCGAGCAGCCCACGAAATTTGAGTTGGTGATTAACATGAAAACCGCCAAGGCGCTCGGGCTGACGATCCCGCAGTCGATCCTGGTGCGCGCGGACAGGGTGATCGAGTGATTACGCGCAGGACATTGCTAGTCGCGTTCGGAGCAGGTGCGATCGCCGCGCCGCTGTCGGCTTTCGCGCAGCAGAAGCCGGCGAAGGTCTACCGGATCGGCGTCCTGGACGGCACCGCCACCTCCAGCTACCGGATGGAGGCGCTGCTGAGAGGCCTGCGCGAACTGGGCTACGTGAGCGGCAAGAATATCGTCATCGAACACCGCCAGGCGGAGGGCAGCTACGAGCGCCTGCCCGGCCTTGCAGCGGAACTAGTGGGGCTGAAACCCGACGTGATCGTGGTTGTCTCGCCGCCCGCCATCCGGGTGGTGCAGAAGGCGACGGCCGCCATACCCCTCATCATGACCGCGAGCGGCGATCCGGTCGGCAGCCGATTCGTCAAGAGTCTGGCGCGGCCGGGCGGAAACATCACCGGCCTGTCCAACCAGATCGTGGATCTCACGATCAAGCACTTGGAGCTGCTGCAGGTGGCGGTTCCAAAGCTGTCGAGGGTTGCGGTGCTCGTGAATCCGGGCCATCCGAATCACCCCGACATGTTGAAGAACGTTCGGGCGGCCGCAAAGACGGCCATCGTGGAAGTCATGCCGTTGCAGGCGGCCACCACGAGCGAAATCGAGTCTGCGTTTGGCGCCATGACGCGGGAGCGGGCGACTGCGCTGATCGTGCTGGGGGACCCGCTCTTTTTCACACAGGCACGCCGCATCGCCGATCTTGCCGTGCAGCGCCGGCTGCCAACGATGTTCTGGACGCGGGAGATGGTCGAAGCCGGTGGCTTGATGAGCTACGGACAGGACATCGGGGAACACTTCCACCGGGCGGCCACCTACGTGGACAAGATCCTCAGGGGTGCGAAGCCCGCGGATTTGCCCGTTGAGCTGGCTACGAAGATCGAACTGGTCGTCAATCTCAAGACCGCCAAGGCGATCGGGCTCACGATCCCGCAGAACCTGCTGTTCCGGGCCGACAAGGTGATCGAGTGACCCCGCGCTGGCGCCTGTTCACGAAGTACGCCGCGTTCATCATCATCCTGGTGAGCGTGGCGCTCCTCGCGAGCGGGGGGGTGAGCCTGTATTTCTCCTACCGGGAGAACCAGGACCACCTCATCACCCTGCAGCGCGAGAAGGCGCTCGCCGCGGCGACGCGCATCGAGCAGTACATCGTGGACATCGAGCACCAGCTCGGCTGGACGGCGCTTCCCCAGGTCACCGCGGGGGGCAACGTCATCGAGCAGCGGCGCTACGAATACCTCAAGCTCCTGCGCCAGGCCCCTGCGATCACCGAG
>DATBLP010000090.1:0-8182 GCA_036555245.1 Burkholderiales bacterium | reverse complement strand
TTGGTCGACCCGGAGATTCTCGAGCTCGAGCGGCGGCGTGTGTTCGATGTGTGCTGGATCTACGTCGGGCACGAGTCCGAAGTGCGCAGCCCAGGCGATTTCAGGACGCGCTCGGTATGCGGCCGGCCGGTGATCCTCTGTCGCGACTCCAAGGGCGCGGTGCGCGTGTTCCTCAACACCTGCCGCCACCGCGGCGCGATGGTGTGCCGGGAAGCGGAAGGGAACGCGAAGGTCTACACCTGCTTCTATCACGGCTGGAGCTACGACCGCGATGGTAGGCTGGACGGCGTGCCGGGCGAAAGCGCCTATCCGCCGAGCTTCGACAAGCGTGACTACGGACTGACGGAGCCGCCGCGGGTCGAGAGCTACCGCGGCTTCGTGTTCCTCAATTTCGACCCGCGAGCCGTACCGCTCGACGATTATCTCTCCGGGGCGAAGGAATACATCGATCTCGTCCTCGACCAGTCGCCGTCCGGGCAGATGGAAGTCATCCAGGGCACCCAAGACTACGAGATCCGCGCGAACTGGAAGTTGCTGGTCGAGAACAGCTTCGACGACTACCACCTGCTCACCACGCATGCGACCTGGCTCGACTACCTCAGGAATGCCGGGGTCAAAATGCAGCGGCCCGACAAGGGTCACCTCCTGCCTTCGCACGGCGTCGGCAAGCCGCTCGGCAACGGCCACGCGACAACCGACAACGTGAATTTCCGCGGGCGGCCCGTCGCGAAATGGATTCCCGTATACGGCGAGGGGGCGAAACCGGAAATCGAGCGCATCCGCGCGGAGCTGGTTGCGCGCCTGGGCGAGGCGCGCGCCGCACGCGTCGCCGACACCAACCGCAACCTGATCGTCTTTCCGAATCTGCTCCTTGCCGACGGGTCCTCGGTCACCATCCGCACCTTCTATCCGCTTGCCCCCGATCGCATGCGCGTGTGCGCCTGGGCGCTCGGGCCGAAGGAGGAAACGCCCGCGGCGCGCGCGATCCGGCTCGATGCCTTCCTCACCTTCTACGGCCCGGGTGGACTCGCCACGCCAGACGACGTCGAAGCGCTCGAGATGGTGCAATCCGGCATCGCCGCCACGTACCGCGAAGTGCCCTGGTCGGTAATGTCGCGGGGCATGGCGAAGACAGGCGAGCAGCTCAACTCCGATGAGCTGCACCTGCGCGCTTTCTGGCTGCAGTGGGACAAGCTGATGCGCACCAATCCTCGGGAGGCGCAATGAAGAGACGGGCCCAGGGCGGCCCTGGGGCGGCGCGGGTCACGCGCGGCGAGGTCGAGGAGTTCCTCTTTCACGAAGCGGCGTTGCTCGACGCTTGGCGCCTGGACGACTGGCTCGCCCTCCTGACCGTGGACGCGCGCTACGAAGTACCGTCCAACGACCGGCCCGATGCCGATCCCGCGAGCACCCTCTTCACCATCGCAGACGACGTCAACCGCATTCGCGCGCGGGTCACTCGCCTCAAGGACAGGGACGCGCACGCCGAGTCCCCACGCTCGCGCACCCGGCGGTTCATCAGCAACGTGCGCATCGTCGGCAGGAAGGCTCGGGAGGTGCAAGTCGAGGCGAACTTCGTGGTGTACCGCTTCCGGCGCGACGAGAGCGTGCGCGAATACGTCGGCCGCTACCGCTATTTGCTTCGCGCAGAGCGTGGGCACCTGAAGATCGCGCAACGCCAGGCGGTGCTCGATGCAATGGAGTTGGGCTCGATGGGGCTGGTGAGCTTCGTTCTCTGAGCGAGGATCACTTCAGGCTGATCCGACCCGAAGCCCTCCGTCCTCGCTCACCTCGAACCGTCCCTCGCGGATCGCCCGCAGCCAGCGCGCCGTACGCACCAGGCCGCCGAAGCAGAAGAAGTGCACGCCGGCGATCGGCGGGCCGGCGCGGCGCGCGAGATCCCGCAATGCTGTCTCCGGGCCGGATTCAATCATGAGCCGCGCGATCGCCTGAGGACGTGCTTTCAGCGCACGCACCGAGTTTCCGATTCCGCAAAGCGCTGCGTAGCGCAGCAATCGGGGCAGGCTGGCCGGTCCGGCGAGTCCGGCGCGCACCGGCAACCCGTGCCCTTTCATCTTCGCCGCCCAGGACAGTATCGGTTCAGCCTCGAAGCAGAACTGGGTCACGACGCCTAGGTCGATGCCCGCGCGGCGCGCAAGAGTCTTTTTCGCCGCCAGCGCAGTCTCGAGCGCGGAGCTTGCAATCTTCGGGTGACCTTCGGGGTAGCCGGCCACCATGATCTTCACGATGCCATGCCGTTCGAATAGGCCTGTCTCGAGCAGGGCGAGACTGGAGTCGAACGGCCCGCTCGGTCGGTCGTTGTCGCCCCCGATCAACAAAGCACCGTCCACGCCGGCATCGCCGGCTGCGCGTGCGAGGTATTCGTCGAGCGCTTCGCGGCCCACAATGCGCCGAGCGGCGACATGCGGCACCGGACGAAAACCAGCGCGCGTCAAGCGTGAGGCGAGCGCTACCGTGCCGTGGTACGTTTGCCCCGGCGGCATGCTGATGTAGACGGCCGTGCCCGGCTCAAGAAGGCCTGCACAAGCGTCGATCTCGGCGGGGTCGCGCGATGACAGCTCCAAGGACGCCCCGGCAAGGAGCGCGGAAATGTCCCTCCGCTCTTCCTCGAGAGTCGGACCTGCCACTGGTGCCACGGCGCGATCTGCCATCGGTCTCAGCTGCACGTCAATCGCGCTTGCGCGATATCACGAAGGACTCGTCGAGGAACCACAGCCCCCCGTGGCGCCGCAGCACTTCCTGCGTCGCTTCGAGATAGCCGCGGTCGCCCATCACCTCGGCAAGCCGCTGGTCCTCGATCTGCGCTACGTACACTGCGGCGTTCCAGGCCGCGAGCAGAGTCGAAGTGCCGATCGCGTCGCTGATCTCTTCGGGAAGCGTGTGCATCTCGTAGCGGAAGATAGAACGGTTGTCGGCATAGGCGTTGAAATTGAGGTCCCGGCCATCGGCGCCGAGCTCCGTCCGCGTGGCCTTCAGCAACTGGTGGCGGTCAGTATGGAACGGGCTCTCGCCCGGCCAGACGCGCTGCACGATCTCCAGGCCCGGATCCCGGCCGTGCGAATGGATCGCGATCATGCGCCCCCCAGGCGCGAGGCTACGCGCGAGCGGCGCGAGCACTTTCGACGCCTTGAATTCGGCCGAGGCGCGGGCACGATACGGCTGCGAGGCAATTACCAGATCGTGGTCGGCGCGGGCCACACCTCGCCGCGGCAGGACCTGGTCGAGCAGGAACTTGTGGTCTTCGCGATAGAGCACGAGCACCACCGGCTTCGTGTAAGCGGGGTTGCCGCTTACCTTGCTCACCGTTGCCCGCCAATGCTCGTTGAGGAACGGCTGGAGGTCGGTGATCTGCTGCTCGAACTCGCTGGAAGTTGCCCCGGTCAGCGGGACTTCCTTCCACACCAGGCTCGTTGCGGCGGTAACGGACTTCGGCGTGAGCCACGGCGCTTCCGAATAGTAGAGGTTGGTCATCACCAATACGGTGGCGGGGTGCTCGAAGAATCGGTCCGGCATCCGGTCAAGGGCTAGCCGCACGTCTTCCAGGCTGATTTCCTTCCCGACGATGTGGAAAGGCATGGTCGGGTAGCGTTGGTGCATGGCGCGCATCACCCGTGCAAGCACGGTGCCGTCGCCTACGCCGGCATCGAACACTCTCACCGCCGGCGGCCGCGGGTGGATGTTGGCGAGCTCCATGCCGACGCGCTGCGCGACGACCCATTTTTCGCTGCAGGTGCTGACAAAGAGGAGATACTTCTGCCGATTGTCGTAGAAGCGGAAATTGTTTTTCGATTCATCCGCCCGCGTCGAAGGCACGGCGGCTGTTGTCATTGACCCCGCCGGTTTCAGAGCGGGGGCGGGGCTGCCATTCAGGCTGCCCGCCGCGGATCGCAGACGCACCAAGCCGCGCGTCTCGATTGTTGCGTGCTCGGTCATGAAATTGCGCACGCGCTCGACCGTCTCCATGGTCACGCGCCCGCCGATGCGCAGCCGGCTTACGAGTTTTCCATCGTTGACGGCGCGCCGGCCGAACGTCGACTCGGCCATACCGACCTTGCGACAGTAGTCCGCAATTTCGCTCAGCAGCTGCTCTGCGGTCATCTCGCCCTCCTTTGCTTCTCAGCCCGCGAGACCGTCTCCATTACAAGGCGGCCGCTTACGCCCGGTCAACCACAATCGTGCCCACCATGAACGTGGGCAGAATAGTGGGATAAATCCATGGCAGTGGGACAAACCGCAAGTGAGTGCGAATATACATAATAATATATTAGTTGATTCATATAGCTATGTCATGTATCCCTGTGTGGTTTTGCGTGATCATACAAGGTCTCCCTCTTCCACCGAACGTCAATCTGGCTGCACGATGCGCGATGCTATTGGGAGCTTAGGCTCTTTGTGGGCTTCATCCCACTATCACGAGGTGCTACCCTGCAGCTTGTTTGCGGCACGGACCCCGCGCCTTGGCAGAGGTTTTCCCGAAGTTGTCCTGCCCATGGCAAAGGCGGAAAATTCGGATTGGAAACACTTTTTCGGAGGGATTCATGTCCGCGGTCCTTCAAGCCGGAGTTTCGGCGGAACGCAAAGCCTTCTACGCCAGGCTGGACAAGCTGAGCAGCGCACCCCTGTGGGAGGTCCTGCATGACCTCATCACACCGATCCCGAACACCTCCTGCAAGCCTCACATCTGGAAATGGCAGCAGATGTGGCCCTACATTCAGGAGGCTGGGCACCTGATCACCGCGAAGGAGGCCGAGCGCCGGGTACTGGTGCTCGAAAATCCGGGCTTGCGCGGCAAGTCGGCCATCACTCACAGTCTCTATGCCGGGCTGCAGCTCATACTCCCTGGAGAAGTCGCACCGGCGCACCGGCACTCGCAATCGGCGTTGCGCTTCATCCTGCTCGGGAGCGGCGCCTATACCGCGGTCGACGGCGAAAAGGTCACGATGAGCGTCGGCGATTTCGTGATTACGCCCTCCTGGACCTTCCACGACCACGGCAACCCGTCCAAGGAGCCGATGGTATGGTTGGACGGATTGGATGTGCCGATCGTCGAACTGCTCGATGCGCAATTCATGGAAAAAGGTCTGGAGGAAACCCAGCATACGCACCTTACCGAAGGCGACAACCTGGCACAGTTCGGCAATACGATGAAACCGGTCGAGTACCGTGCAAGAAGCCGCACCTCACCTCTGTTCTGGTACCCCTACGGGCGTACCCGCGAGGCGCTCGAGAGCATGACGCGGGGCCGGGACTCGCATCCCTGCTGGGGTTACAAGCTGCAGTACACCAATCCCGTCACGGGTGACTGGGCGATGCCCACGATCGGCACCTTCATGCAGCTCTTGCCGAAGGGCTTCAGGGGGAAGAACTATCGTTCGACCGACTCGACCGTCTACGCTGCCGTAGAAGGGACCGGACGATGCATTGTAGGAGGCGAAACGCTCGCCTTCGGACCCAAGGACGTGTTCGTCTGTCCCTCGTGGCTGCCCTACCGTTTCGAAGCTGAAGAGCCTGTGGTCCTCTTCAGTTTTTCCGATCGACCTGTACAGCAGGCGCTCGATCTCTGGCGCGAAGCATTCTGAGGCTCGAGGCGCTTCGAGAAAGGGCCGCCCGCGGGCGGCCCTTCTTGCACCGCGAAGACATCTATCCCAGAAGAACCGCTCGGCGCGCAGTGTATCTCAGCACCGTTGCACGCGGCCACGGATCAACCGGATGAACACCGAAAAGACCAATTACGAGCTGCTGTACAATCCGCGCCTCGTCGTTCCGGATCATCAGCAAATCTTCGACCGCTGGGAAAGCGACTCGGAACGGGCCCGCGCAAACCTCGAGCCTTATCTGGATGTCCCTTACGGACCGGCCGAAACCGAGAAACTTGACCTGTTCCGCGCCCAAGGCAAAAGCCGTGGCCTGCTGATGTACGTTCACGGAGGGTACTGGCGTTCCCTCGACAAGAAGCGTTTTTCCTTCATTGCTCCGGCTCTCGTCAGGGCAGGAATCACGGTTGCAATACCGAACTACGCGCTCTGCCCCACAGTGCGCGTCGAGGATATCGTGATGCAGATGGTTCAGGCCTGCGCCTGGCTCTACAGGAACGGCGCCAATTTCGGGGCACCCGCGCACAGACTTTTTGTCTGCGGGCACTCGGCAGGCGGCCATCTAGCGGCGATGATGCTTTGCTGCCAATGGGCGAAGTACGCGCCCGATCTTCCGAAAAAAGTGGTGTCGGCAGCGCTCTCGATCAGCGGCTTGTATGATCTAACCGAAATGATGAAAGTCCCGTCGATCAACAATGACGTGCGCCTCACGGCCGAGTCCGCGATGAAAGTGAGCCCCGCGTTCATGCCGCCGGCGACGGATGCGCCGCTCTATACCGCCGTGGGCAGCAGAGAGAACGAGGGATTCCACATCCAGAATGCCCTCATCGCGAGGAAATGGGGCAAGGCCCGCAAGGCAGATGTACCCTGCTCGGGAGAGAATCACTTTACAATCCTCGATCAACTTTGCAGGCCCGAGGGCAGGCTGTTAGGCACTGTCTTACGGATGATGGATCCGGGGGAAAACCCGACATGACGATCAGCAATGCCGGCTGGCTCGATAGTGTGGAAACAGCGGGGTGGAAAGGCCGATGGAATTCAGGCAGCTGCTGGTGGACAGCTATCTGGCAGCAGTCGCGGCTGCCGATCCGCTGAAGATCCTTCCCCGCCATCTTCCTTCTCCGCCTCGCGGTAGGACCCTTGTCGTCGGGGCGGGGAAAGCCGCGGCTTCCATGGCCCTTGCAGTCGAGCAGCACTGGCCCCCTGGTGCCGCGCTGGAAGGTATCGTAGTGACGCGCTACCGCCACGGATTGCCAACCAGGCACATCCGGGTCGTCGAAGCGGGCCACCCCGTTCCCGATGAGGCGGGCGAGGCTGCTGCCGGAGAAATCCTGCAGAAGGTCGGGAGCCTCGGACCTGACGACCTGCTGATCGCACTTATCTCCGGGGGGGCCTCGGCTCTGCTCTGCCTGCCGGCGGGAACAGTGGGGATGGCGGCGCTGAAGGCAACCACACGGGAGCTGCTGCGCTGCGGTGCGCCGATCCAGGAAATGAATGCGGTGCGGAAACATCTCTCCGCAATCCTCGGAGGCCGTCTTGCCGCTGCGTGCAGAGCTCCGATTCTCGCGCTCCTCATCTCGGACGTGACCGGAGATGAACCTACCCACATAGGATCGGGCCCCTGCGCACCCGATCCGACGACGTTCGGTGACGCCCTCGCGGTCATCCGGCGCTACGGCGTCGACGTGCCGCCATCGGTGCGCGCCCATCTTGAGCGCGGAGCGAGAGGCGAAGTCCCTGAAACGCCCAAGCCCAGCGACAGTATCTTCTTACGCACGGAAAACCGCGTGGTGGCCACTGCGCAGCAGGCTCTTCGCGCAGCCGCAGATTTTTTCCGCCAGCAGGGCATTTCGAGCCTGATCCTCGGCGACAGTGTTACGGGAGAAGCGTCCGAGGTCGCAAAGGTATATGGGGCGCTCGTGCGCCAGGTCGCCCGGTACGGCGACCTCGCCAAGCCGCCGCTCGCGCTGATCTCAGGGGGCGAGTGCACCGTCACCGTGCGCGGCAGGGGCCGCGGTGGTCGTTGCACCGAATTCCTGTTGTCGCTCGCCCTCGATCTGGCGGGTGCCCGGAATGTCCACGCGATTGCTTGCGACACCGACGGGATCGATGGCTCGGAAAACAATGCGGGTGCGGTGCTTCTTCCCGATTCCCTCGAGCGCGGACTGAAAGCCGGTCTGGAAGCCCGGGCCCTGCTTGCCGACAACGACGCCTATGGTTTCTTTTCCGGAATCGGCGATCTCGTGCTTACCGGGCCTACGCGCACGAATGTCAACGACTACCGGGCAATCTTGATCACCCGAGCGGAATAAGCGGCGATGCCAAGAAGATCCCGGCTCCCTCGAGTGTGCGGGCGCTGGGGCCGATCGCGCAGATGCTCAGCTCGCCCATCCCACCGGATCTCCGATTTGCAGTCGGAGAGCCTCGGCGGCGTTTCCCTGATTCACCGCGATTTCTGCCAGACCCTGGCTGTTCGGATACCAGAACGCCGCGCCTTGCGGCACGGCGGAGAATACCGGGGCGTGGCTGATCCGGACGCCCTTTGCGATGAGTGTCGCACCGCGCTG
>DATBLP010000081.1:0-22089 GCA_036555245.1 Burkholderiales bacterium | reverse complement strand
GGGGCGCCCTATGCAAAGTTTCCGCCCGACATTCGCAGGGACACCGACATCTTGGTGATTACCCGCACCTGGCATTTCGCGCCTGGCGGAAAAGTATTCAGCGAGTAAGAGAAGGACTCTTTTCGCACTCGAGCAAGCCGCCGGGCCTCGTTCGCCGGCGAGATGTCCACCGCACATACCCGCACCTTTGGTCAGAATGAAACTGGTCGTAACCCTATGGAGGGCGTTCTGCTACACGGCAGGAGTCATTGTCATCGCGCTCGCGACATACGAGTTCTGGTTTTTTGCCCAGATCCTCTACTGGGTCGACAACAATCCGCGGACCACGCGCTTCATGGAGGCGCGTCTGGAAGCGCTTCACCAGAAGAATCCGAAAGCGCAACTGCAGCTCCAGTGGGCTGGCTACAAGTCGATATCGATCGATCTCAAGCGCGCGATCATCGTGGCCGAGGATGCCAAGTTCGTCGATCATGACGGATTCGACTGGGAAGGCATTCAGCGCGCTATGGACAGGAACCAGAGGCGGGGGAAAATCGTCGCCGGAGGCTCGACCATTACCCAGCAATTGGCCAAGAACCTCTTCCTCTCGGGCGAGCGCAGCGCATGGCGGAAGGCCCAGGAGGCGGCCATAACGGCCATGCTTGAGGCAGTGATGGACAAGCGCCGCATCTTTGAGATTTATCTAAACGTGGCCGAATGGGGAGAGAATGTGTTCGGGGCCGAAGCAGCCGCACATCACTACTTTGGAGTGAAGGCGGCCGACTTGAGTGCAGACCAGGCAGCGAACCTGGCAGCCATGCTGCCGCGGCCGCGCTACTACGACCGCAATCGCGGCTCGGCCTACCTAGCGAGCTACAGCGCGAGCATCCTGGAGAGAATGTACACGGCGCAGGTTCCCTAGTCCGCAGGCGCCGGTGGCGGCTCGCCTTCCCAGCCCATCGCTGCAAGGCGGCCGCGCTGGACATCGATCCCGGCGAGGATCGCAAGCCCCGCAACGAAGAAGCTACCCGTCGCCAGCATCGCCAGACGGTGATTCCCACCCGAGATCCACGTAACCGCGCCATAGGTGATCGGACCGAGAATCGAGGACAGTTTTACCGCGAGGCCCCACAAACCGAAGAATTCCGCGTACCGGCCCACCGGACTCAAGTAGCCGACCAGCGCGCGCCCAGCCGACTGCGAGGAACCAAGGCAAAGTCCCGCCAAGTTGGCCGCCACCCAGAAAAGTCCCGGCCCCGAGGCCGCCCAAGCTAGGAGGGTGGTGGCGATCCACAGAAGTAGAGTGAGCGCAATGGTGGACACGTGGCCGAGCCGATCCTGGATGTTGCCGAAGGCGAGTGCGCCGGCCGCCGCAGTCAGATTGACCACCAATATCAGCGTGATCGTATCCTTAGCCGAAAAATGCAGCGCCTGCTCGGCGTAAATCGCCGCCAGCGCGACAACGGTCTGAATGCCGGCCTGATAAAAGACGATGCAGATCAGAAAGCGGGCTAGGTCACGATAGCGCGCGGCGTCGCGCACGGTCTGCGCCAGCCGCCCAAAAGCGGCCCGCACGATGCTCTTCCCCGCGACCGCCACCGCGGGGCGGGCGCGTTCTCTGAGGATAAGGAAGGTCGGCAGGCTCGCAGCGGCGAAGGTGGCTGCGGTGATTAGCATGGTGACCGGAACGAATTGCTGCGCTCCCTGGCCCTGCGTTTGGGCCCATGTCACATACGCGAGGCAAAGCCCGAGGGTGAGCAAACCCCCCAGGTAACCGAGGCTCCAGCCCCACCCGGATACCCGACCCAATGCTTTGCCTTGCGCCAGTTCGGGCAAGAACGCGGCGACGATGTTCTCTCCGGAGCCAAAACAGAAATTCGAGAACACGAGCAGGAGCACAGCGAGCGCGAGCGTCCCCGGGCCAGTAAGAGCAAGTAGGGCAGTTGCGACGATGCAACCCACGGTCGTAAAGAGGAGCACACGCTTCTTTGCTGCGCGTAGATCGGCGTATGCCCCGATAAGGGGCGCCGTCAGTAGGATGCAAGCGTACGAGACAGACAATGCCGCCGTCCAGGCGAACGTCGCCCAAGCTGCGTTTCCGGCGATGACCGCTACGAAGTAGGCGTTGAACACTGCAGTGATCACTACCGTCGTGTAGCCGGAATTCGCGAAATCGTACATCGCCCAAGCAAATATTTCCGCGGGACGAATGTCTTCTCCCAGAACGCGTGTGGCTGGCATCGGAGCGCGATTTTTCTTCCTCCATCATACAACCCGCTGCTAGAATCGCCGCAACCGCCGCGGTCGACTTCGACGCCGCGCGATATGAAAAGACCCGTGCAATTCGCGTTGCACAGACTCTCGCCCGGACCCTATGAACGAGACCCTGAGCCCGAAGAAGGAACTCGAGGACCTCAAGGCCGATTTGCGCGAGGTCCAGGCGCTGCTGCGCCGGCAGCGGCCGGATGGGGGTTTGGTCGAGAATCAGGAGGCCACAGGGCCTGGGCACGGAGAATCCCAGGTGAGCCGCCAGACTGCCGGGGAACTGCGCACCAAGCTCGATTCGATGCATCCCGCGGATATCGCTTATGTGCTCGAGTCGCTGCCTCTCGAAGAGCGGCTCATGGTCTGGCATTTGGTCAAGGCGGAGCGGGATGGCGAGATCCTGCTCGAGGTTTCAGACGCGGTGCGCGAGACGCTGATCCGCAGCATGGACTCGCAGGAACTGGTCGCCGCCGCGGAGCAGCTCGAAGCCGATGAGATTGCCGACCTTGCGCCCGATCTCCCCGACGAGGTCATTCACGACGTATTCAAGGCGCTGCCTGTCGAGGAGCGCGAGCAGTTGCGCGCCGCGATGTCGTATGCGGAGGATGCGGTCGGGGCGCTCATGGATTTCGACGTAGTGAGCGTGCGCACAGGCACCCGCGTCGAGGTTGTAACGCGCTACTTGCGTCGTTTCGACGCGCTGCCGCACCATACCGATCAACTATTCGTCGTCGACGGCGATGAGCGCCTGAAGGGCGTGCTGCCGCTTTCCAAGCTGATCGTTTCAGAGCTGGAGCACCAAGTTGAGCGGGTCATGGTCAACGACTTCGTGACTCTCCAGCCCGGCAACAAAGCAGAGGAGGCGGCGAAGGCGTTCGAGCGCTATGACCTCGTTTCCGCTCCCGTGGTGGACGAACAAGGCAAGCTCGTCGGCCGGGTCACGGTCGACAAGGTTGTGGACTTCATTCGGAGCAAGAGCGAGAGCGAGCTGCTGAGCCAGGCCGGTCTCCGCGAAGAGGAGGACGTGTTCTCCTCGGTCTGGGCGAGCGTGAAAAATCGCTGGTCCTGGCTGGCGATCAACCTAGTAACGGCGTTCGTTGCGTCACGAGTGATCGGCGCGTTCGAGCATTCGATAGAGAAGCTCGTCGCGCTCGCCGCACTCATGCCTATCGTGGCGGGTATCGGGGGGAACTCAGGCAACCAAACCATTACCATGATCGTGCGCTCGATCGCCCTCGGACAGGTGCAGAAGGAGCACGGCAGAAAGCTCCTGGCAAAAGAGCTCGGCGTTTCGCTTGCGAATGGACTAATCTGGGGTAGCGCGCTTGGCTTGATCGCTTACTGGCTATACCGGAAAGTATCGCTCGGTCTGGTGATGACGGCCGCGATGACGCTCAACCTCTCCCTTGCGGCGACAGCCGGCGTGCTGATCCCGCTCACGATGATGAAGCTCGGTCGGGACCCAGCCTTGGGGTCGTCGGTGCTGATTACCGCCATTACGGATAGCGGCGGCTTTTTCATCTTCCTGGGACTCGCCACGCTGTTCCTAGTCTAGGCGCGCTCTGCTTCAGAGCGATCCGAACGCAGCGTCGGCCGCCGCAATCGTGGCGGCAACATCCGCCATGCTGTGCGCGGCGGAGGCGAATCCGGCCTCATAGGCAGACGGCGCAAAGTAGACGCCTCGTTCGAGCACGGCGTGGAAGAACCGACTGAATGCCTCTTTGTCGCAGTGCATGACCTCGGCGTAGGTCGATGGCGGCTCCTTGCGAAAGTACATGCCGAACATACCCCCAATCGCCTGAGCCGAGAACGGAATGCCGTGCTTGCGTGCGGCACCGGTGAGCCCTTCGCAGAGCGAGCGCGTTGTCGCAGCCAGCGAATCGTAGAATCCGGTAGCCTGGACCTTCTTCAGTGTCGCAAGGCCGGCAGCCACGGCGACCGGATTTCCCGACAGCGTTCCGGCTTGATATACCGGCCCAAGCGGCGCGATCTTCTCCATGATCTCGCGGCGGCCCCCGAACGCGCCCACCGGCATGCCGCCGCCGATCACTTTTCCAAGGGTAACCAGATCGGCATGGACGCCGTAAAGCGCTTGTGCGCCTCCGAGCGCCACGCGGAAGCCCGTCATGACTTCATCGAATATAAGGAGCGCGCCGTGACGCGTGCATAGTTCCCGCAGTCGCTGCAGAAAGCCGGCGCGCGGCGCAACCAGATTCATGTTGCCGGCGACTGGTTCAACGATGGCGCAGGCTATCGAGCTGCCGAATTCGCCGAACATGGCATCGAGCTGAGCGGTGTCGTTGTAGGGAAGGACAAGGGTCTGAGCAGCAGTTTCAGGCGGCACGCCGGCCGAGTCGGGAAGGCCGAGCGTGAGAGCGCCCGAACCAGCCTTGACGAGCAGGCTGTCGGCATGCCCGTGATAGCAGCCCTCGAACTTGAGGATCCGGCTTCGGCCCGTGAAGCCGCGCGCGAGCCGCAGCGCCGACATCGTCGCTTCGGTGCCCGAGCTCACCAGACGCACCAGTTCCAGCCCCGGGATGAGCCGGACGAGCAGTTCCGCCATCTCGGCCTCGAGTTCGGTGGGAGCGCCAAAGGACAGGCCGCGGCCGGCCGTCTCGTGCACTGCAGCGACAACGTCCGGGTCTGCATGCCCGAGCACGAGCGGTCCCCAAGAACCCACATAGTCAAGATACTCGCGCCCGTCCGCGTCCCAGATCCGACTGCCGCGGCCGCGGACGATGAATCGCGGGGTGCCACCGACCGCGCGAAACGCGCGCACGGGCGAATTCACCCCACCGGGTATGACCCTCTGCGCGCGTGCAAACAGCGTTTCGTTCCGGTTCACGGCGATTTCCTGCGGAAGAGATGCTCGAAGCTGCGCGCTGTAGCGGCGATGTCGGTCGCATCGAAGAGGGCACTGATGACGGCGATGGAATCGGCCCCGGCATCGATGACGCTCGATGCATTTTCCGGCGTGATCCCTCCAATCGCGACGATGGGCACGCGTACGCGCTCCCGGGCTCGATCAAAAAGCGAGAGCGGGGCGCGGCTTGCCCCGGGTTTGGTGGTCGAAGGGAAGATGCTGCCGAATGCGACATAGTCAGCACCCAGACTCGATGCCGCCACGGCACGGTCGACGCTGTCATAGCACGAGGCACCCAGGATTTTCTTTTCACCGAGTCCCTTTCGCGCGCGAGCGATATCGACGTCCCCGCGTCCCACGTGCAGCCCGTCCGCGTCGATCTGCAGCGCGAGCTCGAGATCGTCGTTGATGACAAGCGGGACTGCTGCGCTGCGACACAGAACGGCAAGCGCTGCCGCTTGCTTGACTCGCAGCGCTCGATCGGCAGATTTGTTCCGGTATTGAACGATGCGCGCTCCTCCCGCCAGGGCTTGGCGCACCTTTTCCGCGAGGGCGTCGGTGTCGCGTTCCTCCGGGGTGACAGCGTAGAGCCCCGAAACCAGCCCTGTTGCGGTAGTGGACCGCTCAGGCACCGCTGCCCGGTTCATCCGTTTCCCGTGCCCAGAAAAACCGATCCGGGAGGAACTGGCCCATCCCCGGGCGGAACCCGGCGTTTAGCGCCTGCCAAGTGAATTCTTGCGCCTCGCGCGCCGCCTCAGGAAGCTCGAGCCCGTTTGCAAGCGTGGCGGCGATTGCCGCAGCAAGCGTACAACCCGATCCGTGATAGCTCCCGGAGAGCCGCTGCCAGCTGTCCGAGCGCACCACTCCCTCCGGTCCATACAGAGTATTCACCACTTGCGGCGTGTTCTCGTGCGTACCGGTAACGAGGACGTATTCGCACCCCAGGCCCAGCAGTTTCTCGGCGGCACCGGCCAGCGCGATCTCCTCGTCGTCTTCGCCGCTTTCCTGAGCTAGGCGCCTTGCCTCGCGGCTGTTAGGTGTAAGAATCGTGGTCTGGGGCAAGAGCAGTTCGCGCATCGCCGAGATCATGTCTTCGGTGGCGAGTTCGTCCCCCCGGCCTGAGGCCAGTACCGGATCGAAAACCAGCGGCACATCGGGGTAATCGGAGACGATTTCCGCGATTACGGCTACATTCTCCATGCTGCCGACCAATCCCACTTTGAATGCGGCCACGGGCATATCCTCAAGCAGCAAGCGGGCTTGGTCCACTACCCAGTCCGAGTCGACGGCATGCAGACTTTCCACCCCGGCGGTGTCCTGGACGGTGATCGCGGTGACGACCGACAGGGCGTGACACCCCATCGAAGAGAGGGTCAGCAAATCGGCCTGCAAACCCGCGCCTCCCGTGGGATCCGTCGCTGCAAATGTGAGCACGATCGGCGGGAGGGCTGGCGAGGACATTGGCGGCAAAAGAAGCAGCGCATGTGGCACACGTCGCGCTGATCAGGTTAAGATGCAACGACTCATTGTATCCCAATCACAACCTAATGATGGAAAAGAAAGATTTCAATGTCTGGATGTGTCTGATCTGCGGCTTCCTCTACGACGAGGCGGCCGGTTTGCCGGAGGAAGGCATCCCTCCCGGGACCCGCTGGGAGGACATTCCAATGAATTGGAGCTGTCCAGAATGTGGAGCCCGGAAGGAGGATTTTGAGATGGTCAAAGTGTAAGTCGGCCCGTTTCCTGCTTACTTGTCACCTACAAGGCCTAGGGCCGCTGTGGGGTCCGCTTCCAACTCTGATAATATTTCTCAAGTAAGCCGCACAAGGCTTTGTTTTGACAGGATATGGCTGTATAGTATGAAGACGTCATATTCGGCGCGCCCTCGCTGACGCTTGCAATATCTTCGACAGCAATGTCGGGGAACAACACAGTTGGAAGAAGAGGAGAGAGTGAGCGAAGCTGCAAGACTGGCCGGCGTCAAGGTGATGGTGATCGACGATTCAAACACGATTCGCCGCAGCGCCGAGATATTCCTTGTTCAGGCGGGATGCAAAGTCATCCTCGCCGAAGACGGCTTCGACGCGCTCGCCAAGATCACCGACCATCAACCCGATCTCATTTTCGTGGACATCATGATGCCGCGTCTCGACGGCTATCAGACTTGCGCCCTAATCAAGAAGAACACCCGCTTCGCGACGACCCCGGTGATTATGCTTTCTTCGAAAGACGGGCTTTTCGACCGGGCGCGCGGTCGCATGGTCGGGTCCGATGAGTACCTTACAAAACCGTTCACCAAGGACAGTCTTATAAGGGCGGTTGGAGTGCACGCGACTGTTCGTACTTGAGGAGATCGCCATGCCCGTCAAGAAAATTCTGATCGTTGATGACTCGCCTACCGACCGCCAGTTCTTCATGGAGACACTGTCCAAGCAGGGCTACCAATGCGTAACTGCGGAGAACGGCGACGAGGCGATCATCAAATCCAAATCCGAGAAGCCCGATCTCATCCTCATGGACGTGATCATGCCCGGTATCAACGGGTTCCAGGCGACTCGCGCGATCACCCGTGACGACGCAACAAAACACATCCCGGTAATCGTGGTCACGAGCAAGAACCAGGAGACTGATCGGATCTGGGGCATGCGCCAGGGCGCAACGGACTATCTGGTGAAGCCGATCGAGGCGAGGGAGTTGATCGCCAAGGTCGCGTCGGTCAAGTAGACCCGCCAGCATGGCCAAACAGATCAGCCTTCGCGAATTTCAGCAGGGTCTTGCGCAGAGATTGCGCGAGGCTCGGGCGGAGGCCGAACCGACTTCCCGGTTAGGGGTTCAGACGGGCTCGCGCCATTGGCTGCTGAAGCTCGACGATGCGGGGGAGATGCTTCCGCTACCAGAGATATCTTCCGTGCCGCTCACGAAGGCCTGGTATCTGGGGCTCGCCAACATTCGCGGGATGCTCGCGAACGTGGTGGATTTTGGGGCGTTCATGGGGGGCGAGTCAACGCCCCGGACGCCGGATTGCCGGCTGTTGCTGATCGCCGATCGTTTTCAGTCTTTCAGCGGACTGGTGATCAGCCGTATGCTCGGACTGAAGAACGTCCAGAAGCTCGAGCTCGTGAAAGAGACCGGCGAGCGTCCTTGGGTAGGCGCGTCGTATCGCGACGAAGAGGGCCGTGTTTGGCAGGAATTGAACATCGGCGAACTCATGTCAAGCGAAGATTTCTTGGGTGTCGGTGTTTAGGGGCTGTCGCGTGAATCGAAACAAGACAGCCGATTGTCTTGAGAGCACAACAGGGTGCATTTCAACGTCGAGAAGCAACAGCGCAGCGCGTTGCGTGTAGCGCAGGCACAACTCCGGAGGTTCTATGGCATTCAAGCTTTCGCTGAAGATGATGGGGAACAAGAAGGAGACCGCGCCGGCCCCGCAGGCGCCCAAGGTGGTTTCCCGGGCCGCGCCGCGGGCTGTGCCTAACGTACCCGGAGCCCGCAAGACCCCGGGCCCGACGACGGTCATGGAAGGGCCAAAGCGGCGCATGCTCGGTCTTGGGTCTTTGCGCGTCGGTCAGCAGTACGCGATCCTCGGGTTTATCTTCGCGGCGCTGTTTGTCGCGGCTGCCGTCATCGTGTTCATCGACAACCGCGCGGCCACTTTCGGCACGGTTTACTTGTCCACCTCGGCACAGATGCGAATGCTGACTCAGCGCATCGCCAAGGCCGCGCAGACGGGACTCATCGGCAGCCCTGAGGCGTTCAAGCAGTTGCAGCAATCGCGGCAAGAGTTCATCGCGGCACTCAAGCTCCTCACGGAAGGGGGGCAGGCGGCCGGCGATGTCTCCCTGCCGCCCACGTCCGATGCGGTGAGGCCCGCGCTCGATGCCCTTACCAAACAATGGGAAAAGACCGATCGCAGCGTGCAACTGGTGCTGGAGCAAAGCAAGAACCTCGTCGGTCTGGGCAGCGCGGTGCGCCAGATCAACAATAACAACCCGGTCCTTCTCGACCTGGCGGAGCAGATTCAAGCCCTGAAGCTCCAGGCACAAGCGCCGGCCCGCGAGATTTCGCTTTCCGGACAGCTCGTTATGTTGACCCAGCGCCTGGCGAAGAACGCCAACTCGATGCTGGGTGCGGACGTCATCGACCCGGAAGTCGCCTTCCTCATGGGCAAGGACACCACGACCTTCCGAGATCTTCTGCAGGGCATGACCAAGGGCAGCGACGTGCTTCGTATCTCTGCCACCAAGGATCCCGAGCAGCTGGCGAAACTGGCCGAGCTCGACAAGTCCAATCAGGAATTCCAGGCGGCCGTCGCCTCGATCCTCGGGAACCTTCAGGCGCTGGTGAATGCAAAGCAAGCCGGCCGCAGGGTCGTGGACGACTCCGAGCCATTGCTCGCTGCTGCGCAAAAGCTCGGCGATGCCTATGAAGCGGAACTCGGCGGGCGCACGACCAACTTCATTCAGCTGGCCGTCGTGATTCTGAGCGGCATCCTCGTCATCGTGCTGCTGATCATGGTGTACTTGGGCGACACGCGGCGCCGCGCCGAGGAAGCCGAGCGCCAGCGCGCCGAGATTGAGCGCACCAACAGGGCCAATCAGGACGCGATTCTTCGCCTCATGAACGAGATGGGAAATCTCGCGGAGGGCGATCTCACGGTGAGAGCGACGGTCACGGAGGAAATCACGGGCGCCATCGCCGACTCGGTGAATTTCACCATCGACGAGCTGAGAGGCCTGGTCGGGCGGATCAACACCACCGCCGCTCAGGTTACGAACGCCACCGAGGCTGCGCAGAAGACCTCCGCGCAGCTGCTCGCCGCCGCGGAAAAGCAGTCCCTTGAGATACGCGAAACCAGCGCGTCGGTGCTGAACATGGCGAAAGCCATGAGCGACATGTCCTCAAGCGCTTCGCAGTCGGCGACGGTGGCGCGCCAATCGCTGGTGGCCGCGCAAAAGGGCACGCAGGCGGTGCAGAACTCGATCTCCGGCATGAACGAAATCCGGGAACAGATCCAGGAAACGTCCAAGCGCATCAAGCGGCTGGGCGAATCCTCCCAGGAGATCGGCGAGATCGTGGAGCTCATCTCCGACATTACCGAGCAGACGAACGTGCTCGCTTTGAATGCCGCAATACAGGCGGCGTCCGCCGGGGAGGCCGGGCGCGGATTCACGGTGGTCGCCGAGGAAGTGCAGCGGCTGGCCGAGCGAAGCGCCGAAGCGACCAAACAGATCGGCGCGATCGTAAAGACCATTCAGACTGACACTCAGGACGCTGTTTCAGCCATGGAGAAGAGTACGCAGGGTGTGGTGGAAGGAGCGAGGCTCTCGGACGCCGCGGGCCAGGCGCTCTCGGAGATCGGGACGGTTTCGCAGCATCTTTCGCGGCTGATCGAGGGCATCACCGCGACCACGCAGCAACAGGCGAAGGCTGCCAGCACCGTGGCCACGAGCATGCAGGACATACTCAACATCACCCAACAAACCACGGAAGGCACCAAGCGAACTGCGGTTTCAATCGGCCAGCTGGCCGAGCTCGCGAAGGAACTGAAGGGTTCGGTCGCCGGTTTCAAGATCGCCTAGGCTGAGGGATTGAACGCACGCAATGAATCCGCGCGCCGAATTCGACGTCGGACCGCTTTCCTGGGTGAAGGGCGAGATCGACCTCGCCCTGCAAAGGGGCGAGGAGGCACTGCGCGCGTTTGCGACCAACACGTCCGATGCCACGCAGCTGAAATCCAGCCTGGGACATCTACACCAGGCGCGCGGTGCGCTCTCAATCGTCGGACTTGATGGTGTCACGCGCCTATCGGAAGAGCTGGAAGGTCTCCTTGCCGCGCTCGACAAGGATGTATCGCTCAGGAAGGCCGAAATCTTCGACCTTGCCGCGCGCGCATACAGGGGGATCCACGCCTATCTGAACCAGTTGATGGCGGGCAATCCCAACCAACCTCTTCGACTTTATTCCCTGTACCGTGACCTGGTTGCCGCCCAGGGCGGCCAGGCCGATCCCACCGATCTCTATTTTCCGGATCTGTCCCTCCGCCCGCCCAAGCGCGACAAGGTTCCCGTCGTGCTCAAGCCGGGCGAGACCGAAAAGTTTCTGCGCGAGCAGCGTAGCCGCTATCAGCGTGGGCTTCTCAAGTGGTTAAAGAATGACGCGAGCGGGGCGGAGGACATGCGCACCGCAGTTGCGGCCGTCGAGGCCACACAGGGGTTGACCTCGCAGCGAGCATTCTGGTGGGTGGCGCTGGCTTTCTTCGAGGCTCTCGCACACAAAGCGTTGCCGCAGGAACTGGATGTCAAGCAGCTATGTAACCGGATCGAGCAGCAGATCAAGCGCTTGGCTGAAGGCATCCCGAACGTTGCCGAGCGATTGATGCGAGAGGTCCTGTATTACGTGGCCCGGGCGAGGTCTCACGACGGTCACATACGCAAGGTACAGGAAACCTACCATCTTGCTCAGACCATCCCCCCAACCGACGGCGGTGACACGGCCTCCACTGAATCGGTCGCATTGAAGTCCGCGCGCGAGCTCCTCAGCCAAGCGAAGGATGCTTGGAACAAGCTCGCTTCCGGAAATCCGCAGTCACTGGCTGCGTTTCGCGAGAGCGCGTCGGGACTAAAAGATCAGGCGACGCAACTGGGCAACCCAGGGCTCGCCACGCTCACCGAAGAGATTGCCGCGGTGGCGGAGTGGGTCGCAGCCAACCAGGAAAAGATGAGTGAGGCTGTGGCGCTGGAAGTGGCAACCGCGCTCCTTCTCCTTGAAAACGCGCTCGCAGGGTCGTCGGAGCTCCCCGCCGAATTTGCGCAGCAGGCACAGGTTGTTGGCTCACGCTTGAAGGACTGCACGCTCGGCAAACCTTTGCGCAGGACCCCAGAGATCCCGCTCCTGGACGAAATGTCGCGCAAGGCGCAGGAGCGCTTACTCATGAATCAGGTAGTCGCGGAGATCCAGGCCAACCTGCGCACCATCGAGCAAGCACTCGATGCCTTCTTCCGCGATTCATCCAGGCGGGAGGACCTTGCCTCTCTGGACAAGCCGTTGCACCAGTTGCTGGGAGCGCTGGAGATGCTGGGCGAGCAGCGTGCCCGCGATACGCTCGCTGCGGCGGGCGAGCAGATTCGCCGCTTTTCCATGGCGGAATACGTTGCGAACCCGCGAGACTTTGAGCGCATAGCTCAGACGTTATCGGGTCTGGGTTTCTACATAGAAGCGCTAGCTCACGGCAATGCCGACTTCGATGCGGCAATGCGGCCGATAACCGCCACGGCACCAAAGGGAGAAGAGGCGGAGCCGACACCGCCGCTTGCAAGCGTAGAAGCGCAGATCGCCGAGCAGCGGCGCGAGACCGCGAATTTGTACGAAGAATGGAAGAGGAAGCCGGAAGACAGCTCCCTCCGCGCTGAACTGCAGAAGAATCTGGTGGAGTTGAAGAAGGAGGCCGAGCTCATCGCCAACGGCAAGCTCGAAGACTCTGCGGGGCAGGCGCTCAAAGCTCTGGGCAAGGCGGCCACCATGCCCCTGACGCCGTTCCTGAAGGATGCGATAGAGAAGATCGTTCCGGCGGCGAGCGCACCTTTGCCCTCTCCGGAAGCCGCGAAATTGATCAACGCAAGCGCCCAGACAGTCGACGCCGAGCTCTTGGGCGTGTTTCTTGAAGAATCCGACGAAGTGCTCGCGACGGTGCGCGAGAACCTGGGCGGCTTGCACGAGCAGCACGCCAACAAGGAGGCGCTCACCACGATTCGCCGCGGCTTCCACACCCTGAAAGGCAGCGGCCGCATGGTCGGCCTCACGCGGCTCGGCGAGGCCGCATGGGCAGTGGAGCAAACGATGAATCAGTGGCTCCAGGATGCACGCCCGGCGACACCCGAGCTGTTACACCTGCTCGCTGCCGCGCACGAGTACTTCGTGGAGAACGTTCAGCGTCTGAAGAAGGGCGGTACATCGAGCGACGAACATGCTCTGGTCTCGCTTGCCGAAAAGGTGCGCAAGGGCGAGGCGGTTGCAGCGGTCGCCCCGGCCGAAGCGCGGCCGGCGCCCGTCTCGGAGTCGGTGCAACCGCCCCCTGAACCGCGTGAAGCAGAAGGCTTCCTCCAGCTGGGCACGCACAAGGTCTCGACCAGACTCTTCACCATCTTCAGCGGGGAAGCACGCTCTCATGTGGCCGCTATTAGGGCGGAGCATGAAACCTTGCGCCAGCATGGCATCGTCACCGATACCCTCATGCGCGCAGTGCACACGCTCGCGGGGAACTCGGGGACTATCAAGATAGGAGCGCTCTCCGACCTAGGTTACGCTCTCGAGAAGGCGCTGCATCAATTGGCCACCAGCGAACTCTCCGAAGAAGAGCAGGTATTGGTCGGCGAAGCCATCGATACGGTCGAGTCGATGCTGACGAGCGTGCTCGATCTGCGCGTGCCGGTGGGTGTGCCGCAACTTGTGGCTCGTCTCGAGAAAGTGGGGGCTCAAGGTACTGCAGCCGTCGGGCTGCCCGAACTGGAAGCGGATTTGTCGGGCGCCGAGCTCGAGGGCACAGCAGAGGGCCCAGCCCTACACGAGCCGGACACCGAGCCGGCTCTCTCTGGGGAAGCCTTCGGCGAGCTCGAGTCCGAGGAGATTCAGCTCGAGCGGCGCCAGCGACGCTTGGACGACGACCTCGATCCCGAGCTCCTGCAGATCTTTCTGGACGAGGCGCACGAGCTGGTTCCATCGGTCGGCGCCGCGATGCGCGATTGGCGCGAAAATCCGGACAACCAGCAGCTTGGCCAAGCGCTGCAGCGAGTGCTGCATACCTTGAAGGGCAGTGCGCGTATGGCGGGCGCGATGGCGCTCGGAGAGCTGACCCACCGCATGGAAACGCGCGTGGAGAACGCGCTGACGGTGAAAACCCTTCCGGCGATGCTCTTCGAGGAGCTGGAGACTTCTTGGGACCGCATGGGTCTGCTGTTCGAGCGCCTGCAGAAGCCCGCGGCCGCCGAAGAAAAGCCTGTGCCGGCGAAGCCGGTCGGCGAGGTTGCCCCCGCTATTGACGCTCCCCGAGACCGCCCCGTGGGGGCACCGCAGCCGGAACCCGCTCCCGCCGAGCGGGAAATACAGTCACAGTCGCGCGCGGTGTTGCGCGTGCGTGCCGACATCGTCGACCGACTGGTCAACGAGGCGGGCGAAGTCGCCATCGCGCGCAGCCGGATCGAAGGCGAAATGCGCGCGCTCAAGGCGGCGATGCAGGAACTCACCGACAACGTCGTGCGGCTGCGCGCGCAACTGCGCGAGATCGAGATCCAGGCCGAGTCGCAAATGCAGTCGCGCTTGGAGCTTGCCCGCGAGGCCAAACGCGAATTCGATCCGCTCGAATTCGACCGCTTCACCCGTTTCCAGGAGGTGACCCGGCTGATGGCGGAGAGCGTAAACGACGTCTCAACCGTCCACGGCAACCTCGTCGTTACCGTAGACGCAACCGAGGCGGCACTGCTCGCTCAAGCGCGGCTGAATCGCGACCTGCAGCAGGACCTCATGCGCGTGCGAATGGTTCCTTTCGGCAGCCTCTCGGAACGGCTGTATCGCGTGGTGCGCCAGACCGCCAAGGAAGTCGGCAAGCGTGCAAATCTGGAAATCAAGGGCACGCAGGTCGAACTCGATCGCTCGGTGCTCGAACGCATCACGGGACCGTTCGAACACCTGCTGAGGAATGCCGTGACGCACGGCATCGAGAAACCCGAAGCGCGCCGCGCGGCGGGCAAGCCCGAAGTCGGCGAAATACGACTGGATCTGCGACAGGAGGGCAACGAAGTGCAGCTCGCGCTCTCCGACGACGGCGGTGGCTTGGATATCGACCTCATCCGCGAGAAGGCGATCGAGAAAGGCCTCATGGGGCCGCGAGTGACGCTCTCCGAAGCGGAGATCGCCGATTTCATTTTCCATGCGGGATTCTCCACGGCGACCGAGATAAGCCAGGTCGCAGGCCGTGGGGTGGGCATGGACGTAGTGCGGAGCGAAGTCGCCGCGCTGGGCGGGCGGGTGGAAATGGAGTCCACGCGGGGGCAGGGCACTCGATTCACCATCTACCTCCCACTCACGCTCGCCTTGACCCAGACGGTGCTGGTGCGCGCGGGCAACAAGACCTATGCGATCCCGGCGGTCATGGTGGAACAGGTCCAGCAGCTCAGGCAGGAGCAACTTGCCGCTGCCTACGCGTCGCACCAGACCGAGTGGCACAACCGCCGCTATCCATTCCACTATCTTCCGCACCTGCTCGGGATGTCCGAAGCGGTCGCAGAGCAAAAGCGCTTTTCGCCAACACTGTTTCTGCGCAGCGGGACCAACGCAATCGCGTTGCACGTGGACGAAATGGTCGCCAGCAACCAGGAAATCGTGGTCAAGGCGATCGGTCCGCAGCTGCAAAGAATTGCAGGCATTACGGGGGCCACGGTGCTGGGAACGGGCGAGATCGTGATGATCCTGAACCCCGTGCAATTGGCGCTGAAGGAGACCGTTGCCGCCGGGGGTCTCGTGCGCGCAGCTCCCAAACCACAGGCCGTGGCGGCCGCGCAGCCAACGATCATGGTGGTGGACGATTCTCTCACCGTGCGCAAGGTCACCGGGCGCCTGCTCGAGCGCCAGGGCTTCCTGGTGGTTACCGCGCGCGACGGCGTCGAAGCGATGGAGAAGCTGCAGGAGCTTGTTCCCGACGTGATGCTGGTGGACATTGAGATGCCGCGCATGGACGGCTTCGACCTTACCCGGAACGTTCGGGCGGACGCTCGCCTGTCGAAGGTGCCGATCATCATGATCACCTCGCGCACGGCCGACAAGCATCAGAACTATGCGAGAGAAATCGGAGTCAGTCACTTCCTCGGCAAACCCTATCAGGAAGACGACTTGCTGGAGAAGATTTACGGTTTCCTGAAGGATCGCCGTGCCGCCGCATAAGGGGAATTTGTCCCCGCCGCCGCCGTAGCATTACAATACAGGCTGTTCTCCCGTGGCCCAGGTCAATCTCACCAACCATTTCCTGATCGCCATGCCCAACATGGCGGACCCGTATTTTGCGCGCAGCCTGACCTTCATCTGCGAACACAGCGACCAGGGGGCGCTCGGCGTGGTGGTGAACCGGCCGATCGAGATGACTTTGGGGGCGCTGTTCGAGCGCTTGAGCCTGCCGCTCTCCTCGCAGATTCTGCTCAACGAGCCGGTGTATTTCGGCGGGCCGGTGCAGACCGACCGCGGCTTCGTGTTGCACCAGCCGCTCGGGAAGTGGCAATCGACCTTGTCAGTGCACGACGCCGTGGGCCTTACGACTTCGAAAGACATCCTCGAGGCAGTCGGCCAGGGCGCTGGCCCGCAGCGGATGCTCGTGACGCTCGGCTACTCCGGCTGGGCTGCGGGACAGCTCGAGAACGAAATCAAACAGAACGCCTGGCTTACGGTCGAGGCGAAGAACGCCATCATGTTCGAAATGCCTGCCGAGGAGCGGCTTCCTGCGGCGATGAGTCTGCTTGGGATCGATTTCGCGAAGCTGTCCGAGGAGGCAGGGCACGCGTGAGCGACGCGGCCGTGGCCCCTTCCAAGGCCTCCGGCCACACCATACTGGCTTTTGATTTCGGCACCCGCTGGGTCGGCGTGGCGGTGGGCGATACCGAGACGCGGCTCGCCAATCCCCTGGGAATGTTCGAGACCTCGAGCCGTCGGCGAAGCATGGCCGAAATCGAGGCGCTGGTGCGCGAGTGGCAGCCGCAACGCCTGCTGGTCGGATTGCCGCTAGCGCGGGACGGCGCGGAGCACGAGATGACGCGGCGCGCGAAGCGCTTCGCACGGCAGCTCGAAGCGCGCTTCCGGCTCCCCGTCGACCTTGCCGACGAGCGTTTGTCCTCGGCTTCGGCGGAAGCGACCTTGCGCGAGACCGGCCGGGGCGCGCGCAGGCACAAGCACGCCGTCCACGCGCTGGCGGCTCAGGTCATCCTGCAAAGCCATCTCAATGAATCTTCCCGACGCTGAAGTCCTGTGTCAGGAACTCGCGCGCAAGCTGCGCTCGGGCGTCACCGCTTCTACCGGGCTCGTTGGCATTCGCACCGGGGGCGCGTGGCTCGCGGAGCGCCTGCATCAGGAGTTGGCACTCCCGACGCCCATGGGCGTGCTGGATATTTCCTTCTACCGCGATGATTTCGACACGGCGGGGCTTCACCATCAGGTGAAGCCCTCGCAGATTCCCTTCGACGTAAACGGCCGGCACATCGTGGTGATCGACGACGTGCTCTACACAGGACGCACCGTACGCGCGGCAATGAATGAGCTGTTCGACTACGGGCGCCCCGGGAAGATCGAGCTCGCGGTGCTGGTGGATCGCGGCGAGCGGCAATTGCCGATCGCCGCGCAATACCTGGGGGCATCGCTCTCGGTCCCCGCGGGCAAGCTGCTGCGGCTCGCACGCGACGAGCGCGGCCGATTCTCCCTCAGGCTCTCCGATGCCAAACCCGCAGCTTAACGGCGAAGGCAAGCTGCAGCACCTCCTCACCATCGAAGGGCTGCCGCGAGAGATACTCACGCACATCCTTGACACGGCCTCGTCTTTCATCGGCGTGAGCGATCGTGAGGTGAAAAAGGTACCGCTGCTGCGTGGCAAGTCGGTCTTCAATCTGTTCTTCGAGCCCTCGACTCGCACCCGTACCACCTTTGAAATCGCGGCCAAGCGCCTTTCCGCTGACGTCATCAACCTGAATATCGCGGCATCGTCGTCGACCAAGGGCGAGACGCTGCTCGATACCGTGGACAACCTTTCGGCAATGCACGCCGACATGTTCGTGGTGCGGCACTCTTCGAGCGGTGCGCCGCACCTCATCGCGAACCACGTCGCCTCGCACGTGCACGTGATCAATGCCGGTGATGGAAGGCATGCGCACCCCACGCAAGGGCTGCTCGACATCTACACGATCCGCCACTACAAGAAGAACTTTGCGCACCTCGCGGTCGCTATTGTCGGCGATGTGCTGCATTCCCGGGTGGCGCGCTCCCTGATTCACGCGTTGACGACGCTCGGCACGCCGGATGTGCGCGTCATCGGTCCGAGGACACTGCTCCCTACCGGTGTGGAACAGCTCGGAGTCTCGGTTCATCACGACATGCGCGAGGGTTTGGCGGGCTGCGACGTGGTGATGATGCTGCGCCTGCAGAACGAGCGCATGAAGGGGCCGCTCCTGCCCTCCGCACAGGAGTTCTTCAAGTCCTACGGGCTGACGCTCGCGAAGCTCGCGCTCGCCAAGCCCGACGCCATCGTCATGCATCCGGGGCCCATGAACCGCGGCGTGGAGATCGACTCGTCGGTCGCCGACGGCCCGCACTCGGTGATCCTGCCGCAGGTCACGTTCGGCATCGCCGTGCGCATGGCGGTGATGAGCATCTTAGCGGGGAACTGACATGAGCAAGCCCAAAGCGCCCGCGTTCGACCCCAGAGAGCTGCCCGAGACATCGAGCACCGGCTACCCCGAGCCGTACAAGAGCCGCGTGGCGGGACGCCACCGCCGGCGCCTCGGCGACGCCGCGGGACTCAAGAATTTCGGTGTCAACCTCACGCGCCTCGATCCGGGCGCCGAGTCTTCGATGCGCCACTGGCACGTGAAGCAGGACGAATTCATCTACGTGCTTGAAGGAGAGGTGACCCTCGTGACCGATGCCGGCAGGCAGAAATTGCTACCGGGGATGGCTGCCGGATTTCCGGCCGGGAAGGCCGATGGCCACCAGCTGGTCAACGAGACCGACAAGCCGGTGCTGTATCTGGAGATCGGCGACCGCACCCCCGAGGACAGCGCGAGCTACCCCGACGTCGACCTGGCGGTGCGCATGGTCGACGGGAAATGGGTTTTCACCCACAAGGACGGCAGTCCCTACAAGTGAGGACGATCCATATTCAAGGCGGCCGGCTCATCGATCCGAAGAACCGGATCGACGCGAAGCAGGATGTCTTCATCTCGGACGGAAAGATCGCCGCTCTCGGGCGCCAACCAGCCGGATTTCGCGCCGAGCACACCATCGACGCCTCGAAGCTCGTCGTCTGCCCGGGTCTCATCGACCTCTCGGCGCGGTTGAGGGAGCCGGGCTTCGAGTACAAGGCGACGCTCGAGTCGGAGATGCAGGCGGCCGTGGCCGGGGGCGTTACCAGCCTCGCCTGCCCGCCCGACACCGATCCGCCGCTCGACGAGCCCGGCTTGGTGGAAATGCTCAAGTATCGCGCGAAAAGCCTCAACCTCGCGCACGTCTATCCGGTCGGGGCGCTCAGCTGGAAGCTTGGCGGGGAGCGTCTCACCGAGATGGTGGTGCTGCGCGATGCGGGCTGTATTGCGTTCTCGCACGCCGACACACCGATTCCCGACACGCAGGTCCTGTGGCGCGCGCTGCAGTACGCCGCCACTTTTGGTTTCTCTGTATGGCTACGGCCGCAGGATGGGTATCTCGCGCGCGGCGGCGTCGCGCACGATGGCGAGGTGGCTACCCGGCTGGGCCTGCCCGGCATTCCGGCGTTCGCAGAGACGATCGCGCTAGCGACCATCCTGCAGCTCGTGCGCGACGTACGCGCGCGGGTACACCTGTGCCGGCTTTCCACCGCCGAAGGTGTGGCCATGCTGCGTGCTGCAAAGAAGGAAGGACTCCCGGTCAGCTGCGATGTGGGCGCGCATCACGTGCATCTTTCGGAGATCGACCTCGGCAACTTCGACTCTCATTGTCACGTGATTCCCCCGTTCCGTTCCCTGCGCGACCGCGACGCCCTGCGGGCGGGGCTCGCGGACGGCACGATCGACGCGCTTTGTTCGGACCACGCGCCTGTGGACGAGGACGCGAAGCAGATCCCGTTCGCGGAATCAGAACCCGGAGCAACAGGCCTGGAGCTGTTGCTGCCGCTTACTCTGAAATGGGCCGACGAGGCGCGCGTCGCGCTCCCGGAGGCGCTTGCTGCCGTGACCTGCAGGCCCGCGGGGATTCTCGGCGTGCAGGCGGGCGAGCTCGCACCCGGCTGCGCCGCGGACTTGTGCGTATTCGACCCGGCCGCCCACGTGCGCATCACCGCCGATTTCCTGAAGAGCCAGGGGAAGAACACGCCCTTCATCGGCTACGAGCTGCCCGGCAAGGTGCGCTATACGCTGGTCGGCGGGCAGGTCGTCTACACCGCCTGAAGCACCGGACCCGCCAAGCGGCGCGATCTTCTGACGTGACCCCTCAACCGCCAGCCGCGCCCTCCGCAGTTCGCGGCTTCGCGCTATTTGCCTACGGTTTCCGCCCGTTCTTTCTGCTGGCGGGCCTCTTTGCAGCGTCTGCCGTGCCGGTGTGGCTGGCGCTGTACCACCGCGGCACCATGCTCCTGCCCGCGCTGTCACCGCAGTTGTGGCACTCGCACGAAATGATCTACGGGTTTGTCGCTGCGGCGGTGGCGGGTTTTCTGTCGACCGCCGTGCCGAGCTGGACCGGCGCCAAGGGCTTTGGCGGCCCGCCGTTGATTGCACTTGCGCTTGTTTGGCTGCTCGGACGGACGGCCTTCGCCCTAGCTGGCGTGCTACCCGTCTGGGTGCTCGTAGCCACGGAACTCGCGTTCCTGCCCGGGCTCGGCGTCCTGCTCGCCCCTCCGCTTTTTCGCTCCCGCAATCGCAACACGCCGCTCTTGATCGTGCTTGCTGTGCTGTGGCTCGCTGACGTGGCTTTCGTCGTGGGCTTTGTGCTTCGAGATTCGACCCTGGCGAGCCATAGTCTGCGTATTGCGATCGACATGATGCTGCTCGTCGTCACGGTGATCGGCGGGCGCATCGTGCCTGCCTTTACCGCCAATGCACTGCGTCGCCGCGGTGAAACGGCGAGCGTGCGGAACCGGCTCTGGCTGGAGCGCGGCGTCATTGCCCTGATGGTTGGAGTCGCTGTCGTCGATATGTTTCAGCCGAACGGCTCCGCGGCGGGATGGCTCGCCGCGCTCGTCGCGGTCGCCCAGGCGCTGCGGCTTTCAGGGTGGCGCAGCTTGCGAACGCGCGGCGAGGCGATTCTTTGGGTACTCCACGTAGGCTACGCGTGGCTTCCGATCGGTTTTGCGCTCAAGGCGTCGTGGCTGCTGCTTGGCGCGGGGTGGGCCGCGCTCTGGCTGCACGCCCTCACCATGGGCGTCTTCGGAACGATGATCCTTGCCGTGATGACGCGCACGGCACTGGGGCACACAGGCCGGGCGCTGACCGTGAGCCGAAGCATCGCCTGGGCCTATGTGATCCTGACGGTCGGCGTGGCCGTACGTGTGTTCGCCCCAGTACTGTGGCCGTCGCACTATTCCTGGACACTTCTCGTCTCCGGAGCCCTCTGGACCGCCGCGTTCGCCGTCTACGCGGTCGTCTATGCCCCCATACTCGTGCGCCCGCGAGCGGACGGCAAGCCGGGCTGACCGCAGGCGAATGCATCAGTGGAGTCGCGTGCGTCGCAGGAGCCACGCGCCCAGAGTGGACTTTTCTCTTTCCAGTCTCTCAGTGTTTGCCGGCAATGAGACGGGCCGGATCGGCCTGCGGCGCAGCGACCAGAACCGTCTTTCGCCGCCCGGACGCGCCCTTCACGAGGCGCACGCCGCTCCTGGGCACGCCGAGGGCGTCGGCGAGAAATTCCACGAGCGCCTCGTTGGCGCGGCCTTCGACGGCCGGCGCGGCCAGGCGCAGCTTGAGCGCTTCGCCGTATAAGCCGGCGACCTCGCTCCGTTTTGCGCCGGGCTGCGCGTGGATCGAAAGCAGCCAGCCTTGCGCAGTGCGCCTTGCCCAGGCGCTCAAAATGGCCGCACCAGATCGCCGATCGGAAAGAGAAGCACTTGAGCGATGATGAGAACGAAAATCGGAGACAAGTCCACGTTGCCGATCGGCGGAATGAAGCGTCGAAAGATCCCGTAGAACGGACGCGTGAGCGCATCCAGGAGCGGCGCAATTGGCGTGTGCGGGTTGAACCAGCTGAACAATACCTGCACGATCACCACCCCT
>DATBLP010000101.1:0-25481 GCA_036555245.1 Burkholderiales bacterium | reverse complement strand
CACGATCGCGATCTGGTCGGCGTGGATCAAGGTCGGCGCGTGGCCCACGCCGGGAATCTCGACGAGCTTCGCGCGCGGGCCGCGCTCGGTCATCCTCTTCGCGGTCTCCCGCGTGAGCAGGTCGGACTGCTCCCCGCGCAGCACCAGGGTCGGGCAGCGGATGGAGTCGTAGTAGTTCCACAGCTCGAGGTCCTTTTCCCGGATGTCCGCCTTGTACGGCTCGGCGAGCGCCGGGTCGTAGTGCATGCGCAGCGACCCATCCGGGTTCCTGCGCACCACGTGCTCGGTGAGAAAACGCCACTCGGCATCCGTGTGTGGACCGAAAGTCGCGCTGGTCGAGCGCACGAACTGCTCCGCCGCGTCGATGTCGGGAAGCGGAGGCCACTGACCGACGTATTCGCCGATGCGCCGGAGCGCGGCCGCGGTGAGGACCGGACCGACGTCGTTCAGAACGAGCTTCGCGATGGGGGACTCTGGAAGCGAGGCGATCGCCATCCCGATCAGCCCGCCGAGCGAGGTGCCGACCCAGTGTACTGAATCGACATCGAGCCGGGCGATCAGTGTCACCATGTCGGCCGCGTAGTTGGGAACCTCGTATTCCCTGGGATCCCGCAGCCAGTCCGAGTCGCCGCGGCCGGCGACGTCGGGGCACACGACGCGATAGCGCGAGGCGAGCGCCGCGGCCAAGAACTCGAAATCGCGCGCACAGCGCGTCAGGCCGTGCACGCACACGAGCACGTTGGGATTGTCGCGCTCGCCCCATTCGACATAAGCCACGCGGTGCAGGCCGCTTGCGCCCAGGCACTGTACCTTGCGGGCGCGGGCAGGCTCGCTCATTGCTCTGCGTCCCCGGACGACAGCCAGCAGCGTCGCAGCAGCTCGGCAATCCAGCGCGTATCCTCGCCGAAGGAACCGAGCGCCAGGCAGCCGTCCCCTTCGGGCCGCAGCACCTTGCGCAGCTTCTCCGAGCGCAGATTCGCCGCGCGCACGGGGTATCCGTAGTTCTCGAACCGCCGACGCTCGACCGCCGTTTCCTCCGGCGGACTTTCCTCGAACCAGATCCACTCGCGCGTAAACGCTTCGGCGATCCGGTCGAGCTCCCGCAGCGCTTCCTGCCCGATCGGCTCTCGCGGAGCGACCTCGGAGTATTCCGTGCGCCCCGGCTTCACCGACCAGCGCTCGGCCCACTCGGCCTCGAGGCCGTCGGAGGCGGAGAGCTCGCAGTCTCCTTCCGAGCCGGCGATGCGGAAGAAAGCATGCTGGTCCGCAGAGATCGCGTAGCCCAGCCAGGCCTCGCCCCGGCGCTCGCAGACGAGCGCGAGCCGCAGCCGTCCGTCGGCCTCCGCGCGCACCTCCTGCAGCGTGCTCACGCTCGGGGTGTGCGAATGCAGCGCCTGCTCGCGCAGCACGCCGTTCTGGATGATGGCGCCACCCGTGCGACCCTCGGTGGATTCCGTCCAGCGCACTTCGATGGTCAGCTCCGGGAACGCCTGCGAGGCTTCGACGAATGGAGGGAAGGGAATTCCACCGCGCAGCCTGAATTCGTATTCGAGCTGAGCCTCGCTGTGCAGCTCGCGGTAGGAATCCGCGCTCTCTTCCTCGAGAAGCAGCCGCACCTGGCCGCGGTATTCGCGCAGTTGTTCGGGATCGCCCTTGACGGTGACGGTGGCGGTGAGATTCACGGCAGTGGAGTATAGCGAACCATCGGACGGCCCTCACCCCATCAGCGCCCGTGCCAATAGCGCCGAGCCCGATCCCGCCACGCGGTGAGCTCGATGCCTTCCCGCCGGACGCGCAGCTCGACCGCGCCGGCCGCATCGCTCCGGAGCATCGCGCTCCCCGCTTCGCGATAGCGCGCGAGCACGTCCTCGCGCGGATGCCCGAAACGGTTGCGGTAGCCGACCGTGAAGACGGCGTAGCGCGGCGCGACCTGCTTCACGAAATCCGGCGTGGAGGACGTGGCGCTGCCGTGATGCGGGACGAGCAGCGCTTCCGCGCGAAGCCGCTCCGGCGAGCGCTCGAGCAGCTCGCGCTCCGCCGCGCGCTCTATATCTCCGGTCAGGAGCAGCCGACCGCCCGGCGCCTCGACCCTCAGCACGCAGCTCCGGTCGTTCGCGCGAATCCCCGGCGCGGATCGCGCTCCCCGCGCCGGATGCAGGAATTCGAACGCCACGCCCTCCCAATTCCATGCGCGGCCGGCGAGACAGGAAGCGCGCCACGTCGGGGTCTCGAGCAGGGGGTGGTCCGCGGGAAGCGAGGACCACAGCATGCCGGCCGGAATGGCCTCCAGGACGGAGCCCGCGCCGCCGGCGTGGTCGTTGTCGTCGTGAGAGACGACCAGCGCATCGAGGCGGTCGATGCCTTCGCCGCGCAGGTAGGGAACGATCACGCGCTTGCCGCTGTCCGCGAAAGCATTGAACGCCGGCCCGGCGTCGTAAAGGAGCGCGTGATGCTCGGTGCGCACGAGCACCGCAAGCCCCTGCCCCACGTCGAGCACGGTGACCCAGAGCTCGCCCGCTCCCGGCCCGACCGGAGCCAGGGCGAAGAGCGGCAGCATCAGCAGCGACCCGAGCCCTCTTGCCGGCCATCCGCGCGGCAGCAGCACCCAGGCGATGCCGGCGAGCGCGAGCGGCACGGTCCACGGCAGCGGCGCATGCTGATGCCACACGGCCCCGGGCAGGAGCGCGAGCCACTCGAGCAGCGCCATGAGGATCTCCATCAGGGCGTGCGCAAGTTCAAGGATCCAGTCGAACGGGAGCAGCGCGCCGGCGAGCGCGAGCGGCGTGATCACGAGACTCACGAGCGGGATCGCCGCGGCGTTGGCGAGCGGCGAGACGAGCGACACCTGCTGGAAAAGGACGAGGAGCAGCGGCGCGAGTCCGATGGTGACCGCCCATTGCACTCGCCCCCATTGAGCCAGCCGGTGCACCGGCGCGGTGCGCCCGGCGCCGACGTAGAAGATCACGGCGACCGCGGCAAAGGAGAGCCAGAATCCCGGAGAGAGAACCGCCCAGGGATCGAGCGCGAGCACGAGCAGGAGCGCCGCGGCGAGCACGCGCGAAGCGCTTTGCGTGCGCCCGAGCCAGAGCGCGGCCGCGACCACGCCGACCATGTAGAGCGTGCGCTGCGCCGGCACGGCAAATCCGGAAAGAAGGCAATAGGCGAGTGCGGCGAGAAATCCGGCGAGTGCGGCGGCCTTCTGCGCGGGCAGCGCGAGCATCAAGCGCTCGCTGCTCCGCCAGCCGAGAGAGACGAGTGCGGCGAACAGCCCCGCGACCATGGTCACGTGCAGGCCGGAAATCGACATCAGGTGGCTCACGCCGGTGCGCGCGAAGAGCTGCCACTCGTCCGGGTCGATTGCGCGCTGATCGCCGACCGCGAGGGCCACGAGCACGCCGGCGAAGCGGTGCCCGGGAAGGACGGCGCGAAAGCGCTCGCGCACGCCTTCGCGCAGGCGCTCGATCCAGTAACCGGGGCGCGGGACAAATTCGGCGAGGCGCTCGGGCTGCGCCGCAGCCGCGCTGTGCGCCGAGGGGAATCTCACGTAGCCCGTGGCGCGTATTCCGCGCTCGAGAAGCCAGGCCTCGTAGTCGAATCCATGAGGATTGAGGCTGCCGTGCGGGCGGCGCAAGCGCACGGTGAAGCGCCAGCGCTCTCCGGCGCGCAGGCGCGGCGCGCCCTCCACCCCTGAGACGTCGCCATACCACGAGAGGATGATCTGCCGCGGCACGCCGGCTTGCGCGGATTCCACGTCGAAATCGAAGCGGACGCCGCGCTCGAATTCCTGGGGAAGACCCGCAATCACACCGATGACCGCGACATCGCGGCCTTCGATCTCCGCATCGAGCCGGTCGGCGAGCCTCAGCTGGGCAAACCCCGCGGCCCAGCAGAATCCGAGGATCGCGAACGCTGCGAAGACGAAAGCCGGCGTCGCGCGCCTCCAGAATCGCCCTCCCGCGAGCAGCGCGCACGCAGACACAACACCTGCCGCGAGCCATGCGATTCCCGGAAGATCCGGCTGTCTCTGCAGCAGCCAAACGCCGATCGCGAATCCCAGTACGGCTAGCCTCATCGGGGATCGGCTTGAGAGCTCATTCCGCGCTTAACGGCCGAGCACCACGAAGGTTGATATCCTTCCCATCCATGCCGAGAAAATTCTTCCGCAAGTACCTCCCGAGCCACGACTCGATCCGGCACAACCGCTATATCGCGCGCTTCGGCACCGTGCTGCACCATCCCAATCTCTGGCACCTGAACCGCCATTCGGTGGCGGGCGGCGTGGCGATCGGGCTTTTTGCCGGCCTCGTACCGGGGCCGTTCCAGATGCTGACCGCGGCGATTCTGGCGGTTCCGCTGCACGTGAATCTGCCCGTGGCCCTGTTCACCACGCTCTATACCAATCCGCTCACCATCGGCCCGCTGTACGTGCTCGCCTACGCCATCGGAACGCTGATCCTCCCAGGCAAGCACGCGCCTCTCGCCGCCCCCCCGGCCTTGGACTGGCCGCAGTTCGGCGAATGGCTGCACGCGCTCGCCGGTTGGGCGTTGTCGCTGGGAAAGCCGCTCGCCGTTGGACTTGTGGGGCTCGCCATCGGGCTGGCGGTGATTGGCTACGTCTTCGTGCAGCTCGCCTGGCGCGCGTACGTGATTCTCAAGTGGCGACGGAGGAAGCGGCGGATCGCGCGGGAGTAGCGCCGCCCCCGCAAGCTTCCGTCCACACCCGAGACCTTTGGACTGCTCAATCCTGGTATGGGGATCCCTCAACGAAATGTCAGGTAGGCACGTGGTCGTAGCGGGTTTCCTTCGCCTGGGCGTCGGGGTAACCTTGCACAGGCCCGTACACATTCGGCTTGGCCCTCACGATGGAAGCCCTCATAAAACTCCACGAAGAAGAACCCCCGACCCGCGTCACGACCGCTGCCGAGCTCGACGAGGTCCTTCGCCGAGCCTCCGACGAGGCACGCGAGCGCGGCATGCTGAACGTTATCTTCATCGAGGCGCGGGACGGCAACACGCTGATGATGGTCGTCGGCGGCGACGAAACCGTCCTCGGGTTTACCTACGGTTATCGCAAGGCCGAGTATCACGAAAGCCGCGGCTCCGCGGCCAGTGACGATCCGGTCATGCAGTGCTACTCCTCCTTCACCCACCCGATCACGTTCCCACGCAGAAGCGTGATTCCGCTCGAGGCGGGAATGCGGGCGCTTCAGGAGTTCGTCGAGATCGGCGCCCTGCCAACCTGCGTGTCCTGGGCAAAGGCTTGAGGGCCAGGCCCTGGAGCCGGCGAACTACCTCTCCCCCACCAGCACCCCGTCCTGCAGCCGCATCACCCGGTCCGCCCTGGCCGCGAGAGACGGCTCGTGCGTGACAATGACGAAGCTCGTCCGGTGCGCGCGGTTGAGCTCGAGCATCAGCTCGAACACGCCCGCCGCGGTCTCGCGATCCAGATTGCCCGTAGGCTCGTCGGCGAGCACGCACGCGGGCCGCGTCACGAGCGCCCGTGCGAGCGCCGCGCGCTGGCGCTCACCGCCCGAAAGCTCGCCGGGCGTGTGGCTCAAGCGCTCCTTCAGCCCCACTTCTCCGAGAATTTCGGCCGCCGCGGCGTTCGCTTCCGCGGGCGGCGTGCGGCGGATGAAGAGCGGCATCGCCACGTTTTCGAGCGCGGTGAACTCCATCAGCAGGTGATGAAACTGGTAAACGAAACCGAGCGAACTGTTCCGCACGAGGCCCCGCTCCGCGTCCGAGAGGCTGTGCATCGGCCGCCCCATGACCTCCACCTCGCCCGAGGTCGGCTCGTCGAGGCCGCCGAGCAGATGCAGGAGCGTGCTCTTCCCCGAGCCCGAGGCGCCGACGATGGCGACGATCTCGCCTTCGCCGACCCCGAGCTGCACGCCCCGCAGCACCCGCACCGCATCCGCGCCCTCGCGGAAAGTCTTGTGCAAGCCTCTGCAGGCGAGGACCTCACTCATAGCGCAGCGCTTCGGCAGGATTGACCTTGGAAGCGCGCCAGCTCGGGTAGAGCGTCGCGAGGAGCGAGAGCGCGAGCGAAACCAGCGTGATCACCAGGACATCGCCGCGCTGCAGGTCCGAGGGCAGCTCGCTGATGTAGTACACCTCGCGCGAGAGGAACTGCACGTTGAACAGGCGCTCGAGGAAGGGCACCACCACGCCGACGTTGAGCGCGAGCACGATCCCGGCGACGACTCCGATCAGCGTTCCGATCACTCCGATCAGCGCGCCCTGGACGATGAAGATCTTCATGATTCCGCCGGGGCTCGCCCCCAGCGTCCGCAGGATGGCGATGTCGGCCCGCTTGTCGGTCACCGCCATCACCAGCGTCGAAACGATGTTGAAGGCCGCTACCGCGACGATCAGAAGCAGGATGATGAACATGACGTTCTTTTCGATCTGCACCGCGCGGAAGAAATTGGCGTGGCTGCGGGTCCAGTCCGAGACGTAGAGATCGCCGCGCAGGCGCGTCATCAGGTCCCGGGTCACCTCGCGCGAGCGGAAAAGATCCTCGAGCTTGAGCCGCACGCCCGAGACGCGGTCTTCCATCCGATACAGCTTTTGCGCATCCTCGAGATCGACGAGAGCGAGCCCCGAGTCGTACTCGAACATGCCGACCTCGAAGATGCCGGCAACCGTGAATTGCTTGAGCCTGGGCAATATCCCCGCGGGCGTGACCAGGCCCTGCGGCGCGATCAAGGTCACCTTGTCGCCGGTCGACGCGCCGAGCGCCCGCGCGAGCTCCACCCCGAGGACGATGTTGAATTGCCCGGGAGCGAGCGCATCCAGCCTCCCCGACACCATGTGTGCGCCGATATCGGCGACCTTGTCCTCGAGCCGAGGGACGATCCCGCGCACCACCGTGCCGCGCACACCGAGACCCGAGGAGAGCATGGCCTGCGCGTTCACGAAAGGCGCCGCCGCCATGACCAGCGGATGCGCGGATGCCTCTCTTGCGATGTCCCGCCAGTCTCTGAGCTCGTTTCCCGCGCCGGTGATCTGCACGTGCGAGGCGACGCCGAGAATCCGGGCGCGCAGCTCCTTCTGGAAGCCGTTCATCACCGACAGCACCACGATCAGCGCCGCCACGCCGAGCGCGATGCCGAGCATCGAGGTGAGCGAGATGAAGGAAATGAAATGATTGCGGCCGCTGTATCGTTTCCGGGCGCGCGTGTAGCGCAGGCCGACGAGGAGTTCGTATTGCACGCGCGAAGTGTGCCATAAGCGGTGCTAAACTCGAAATCGGATGCACTGTCAGCTGCTCATTCCCGGTTTCTTCTCTCACGATGAAGCGCCGGCTGCTGTCCGCCTCGTCGCGGCTGAGACGCTTGTCTCGAAGGGACGGCGCAAGCGCCTGCCCGCGAGCTCACACGAAGCCTGGCTGTTCGAGCGATTTCAGATCGCAAGACAGCGCGACTGGCCGGTCGCCCCCTACGCGCTGCTGGCTGACGGCGGATCGCCCGGACCGGATTTCTGGATGCGCGCAGATCCCGTGCATCTGCGCGCGGGCAACGACTCGATCGTGCTGATCGGCGTCCCGCCCTCCGGGATTTCGCGCGGCGAGGCGCAAGCCCTGGCCGAAACTCTGAATCGCCACTTCGGCGAAAGCCTGCAGATCGATCTGACGGAGTCCGGACGCTGGTACGCCCGCCTCCAGCCCGTGCCCGAAGCGCAGACGACGCCTGTCGCGGCAGCGCAGGGAGAGGAAATCAAGGCGCAGCTTCCTTCGGGTCGCGACGCCATGCGCCTTCGCGCGCTGATGAACGAGACTCAGATGCTCCTGCACGAGCACGCCGTCAACATCGAGCGCGAGGCGCGCGGCGAGCCGGCGCTGAACAGCCTCTGGCTCTGGGGCGGCGGCGCGATCGAGCGCGCGCCCGCCCGTCCGTTCTCCGCCGTGATCGCCGACGATCCGCTCGCCCGCGGACTCGCGCTCGCCGCCGGGATCCCGGCACGGAGGCTGCCGCAGGACGCGGGCGTCATGCTGGCATCTCCTGAAGAAGACGGCGCGCCGCTCGTCGTTCTGAACGCCCCGCAGAACCGGGACGGATGCGCCGCGCTCGAACGAGACTGGCTCAAGCCTCTGCTCGCCGCTCTGCATGCCGGTAGAATTGGCATGCTGAGCCTTTGCTTGCTCGGAGCGGATGCGGGGCTCGAGGTCGAGACCGTGCGCTCCGATCTGCGTTGCTTCTGGCGACGGAAAAAGCCTTTGAAGAGCTATCTCGCATGAATGCACGGACAAGCATCGTCACGCGGGCGGTCTCGCTGCGAACGCACGACCAGCTCGTGCGCGAGGGACTGCACCCGGTGCTGGCGCGTGTGCTGGCCGCGCGCGGCATCAGCCACCGCGGAGAAATCGACGACGCGCTTTCCGGCCTCATCCCGCCGTCGGAACTGCTCAATGCGCAGCGCGCCGCCGCGTTGCTCGCCGACGCGATCGCGGAGGGCAAGCGCATGCTGATCGTCGCCGACTACGACTGCGACGGCGCGACCGCCTGCGCCGTCGGGGTGCGCGCGCTTTCGGCGTTCGGGGCGAAAGTCGGCTACCTCGTTCCCAACCGCTTCGAGTACGGCTACGGCCTCACCCCCGAGATCGTCGCCCTCGCCGCCGAATCGAAACCCGATCTGCTCATCACGGTGGATAACGGCATCGCGAGCGTGGAAGGCGTCGACGCGGCAAGGCGGCTCGGCATCGACGTGCTCGTCACCGACCACCACCTCCCCGGGACCGAGCTGCCGCGGGCCGCGGCGATCGTGAACCCGAATCAGCCCGGCTGCGCCTTTCCGAGCAAGAGCCTCGCCGGCGTGGGCGTCATGTTCTACGTGATGCTCGCCCTGAGGGCGGAATTGCGGAATCGCGGCGCCTTCTCCGCAAAGGACGAGCCGGTACTCGCGGACTTGCTCGACCTGGTTGCGCTCGGCACCGTTGCCGACGTGGTGCCGCTCGATTTCAACAACCGCGTGCTGGTCTCGCAGGGCCTGAGACGCATACGCGCCGGACGCATGCAGGAAGGCGTGCGCGCGCTCTTCGCCGTCTGCGGGCGCGACCCTTCGCGCGCGGGCAGCTTCGATCTGGGATTCCTGCTCGGGCCGCGGCTGAACGCGGCCGGGCGGCTTGCCGACATGAGCCTCGGCATCGAGCTGCTCGTGACCGCCGACCGCGGGCGCGCGCTCGAGATCGCGCGAGCGCTCGACGACCTCAACCGCAACCGGCGCGCGATCGAGGCGGACATGCAGGCGCAGGCCGAAGCGCTGCTCGCCGGGCTCTCCGTCGGAGAATCAAGCAGCATCAGCCTCTACGATGCCTCCTGGCACCAGGGCGTGGTCGGGATCCTCGCCGGCCGCGTCAAGGACCGCCATCACCGGCCCACCTTCGCGTTCGCCCCGGCCGGAGCCGGGGACATCCGCGGCTCGGGGCGCTCCATCCCCGGCCTGCACCTTCGCGACGCCCTCGACCTCGCCGCGAAGCGCGCGCCGGGATTGCTCCTGCGCTTCGGCGGGCATGCCGCAGCGGCGGGGCTGACGCTGCGCGAGGAGAGCTTCGAGCGCTTCGCGGAGCTTTTCGAGTCGGTGGCCCGCGAGCTCCTTTCTCCGGCGCAGCTCGCCCGCGCGATCGAGACCGACGGATCGCTAGAGACGGCGTATATGGATCTCGGCCTCGCGCAGATGCTGGAAGAGAGAATCTGGGGCCAGGGCTTCCCGCAGCCGCTCTTCTGCGATGAGTTCGAGGTGCTGGGCCAGCGCGTGGTCGGCGAGAAGCACCTAAAGCTCAAGCTCGCGCGCGGCGGGCGCACCTTGGAGGCGATGCGCTTCAACGCGCTCGACCCCCTGCCCTCGAACGTGCGCGCCGCGTACCGGCTTTCGGTCAACGAGTTCAACGGCATGCAGAATCTGCAGCTGGTGATCGAGCACTGGGAGGCGGCGAAATGAGCTTCGCACGCATCAGGATTTCGTGGCCGAAGGGCGCGGCGGGCGCCATGCTCGAGGACACGCCGACCGCGCGTGCCCTGGTCGCCGCGCTGCCCATCACGACGCGGGCCCAGACCTGGGGCGAGGAAGTCTATTTCGAGATCCCGGTGAAGGCGAAGCTCGAGCCGAGCGCGAAGCAGGTCGTGCCGGCGGGAACGGTGTGCTTCTGGGTGGAGGGCAGCTCGCTCGCCCTCCCCTTCGGTCGCACTCCGGTCTCGGAGGGCGATGAACCGAAGCTCGTGACCCGCTGCAACGTGCTCGGGAGAATCGACGGCGAGGCGAGGCAGCTCGCGTCGGTGCGGAGCGGGGATTCGATCACGCTGACGCTGGAGTGAGGCAACTGATGTCGATCGGCTGTGTGACGCCACGTCCCTCCGGACAAAGCCGCACACTGTCGCGAGTCTCTGCCTCAGCCGACCAGACGCCAGCCCCAGCCGGAGCACTCGACACAAGTCTCGGACCCCACTTCCCCGGTTGCGTAGCAGCCCTGGCACTCATCCCACACCAGGCCCAGATTGCTCTTGAACGTGCCCGAGCATCGCCTGCCGTGGCGCGCTCTGGTGCACCGGTGGTTGAGGTCCCGATGCTCACCGGTAAAGGCGCCACACACGTTGCAGATCGCCAACGGCTTTGGTTTCTTGAATTGCGGCATGCTTCACGGACCTCGATTGTGATTCCATCGGAGTTGCGTAACTTTGTTCTCCGCAAGGCGCGCAGGGGACGAGCTGTACCGTGGATACAAGACCGGGTGTGAGGATGAGAAACGCATCGCCATTGTTTCCTCCACAATCCTAGCTTAGCCGTCAACTGGCCGATGCGCCTAGGTGTCCGGGTCCGGACCTGACAGCGGCACCCGCATTCTTACCCGTTTCCAGTCATCGCCACAGTGGGAGCGGCAGCCTTGCGAAGTCGCAACGCAAGGAGTAGCTTTTCCACGCCCGGACACCGCATGGAACGCAAGCGCGTCAATTCGAGCAAGATCCGCTCGGCGGGATACGATCCCAAGTCGCAGCTCCTGGAGATCGAGTTCAGCGACGGCAAAGTCATCCAGTACCGCGGCGTCTCGCAGGAAGTGCACCGCCAGTTCATGGCCGCGCCCTCGCCCGTGAGTTTCTTCGAGGACAAGATCGACGAGAGCTTTCCGTCGACTCGCATTCGCTAAACGACCGGCCGCGCGAAAGGCTCGCGCGGCCTGTTTCAGAACCCCGACCTCGGCTAACGCCTCGGTCTCCCCGCATGAGGCGAGGGAACCATCGACGCCTCGGCAAACGCCGAATATAATTGGCCCCTTTGCAGCGGAAGCCTCATGGAAGCCGAACGCATCAACCAAATCGCCTCGACGCTCGCCGGCCTGAATTCACGGTCGGAAGAGCTGCGGAGGTATCTTTGACTTCGAAGGCAAGCAGAAGCGCCTAGCTGAAGTCGACACGCTCCTCACCGATTCCAAGGTCTGGAGCGATCCGAAGCGCGCGCAGGAGCTGGGAAAGGAAAAGAAGTCGCTCGAAGCGGCGGTGACGCGGCTCACCTCGATCGGATCGGGCCTGCGCGACGCGCGCGAGCTCTTCGAGATGGCGCGCGCGGAGAACGACGACGCGACGCTCGCCGGCATCGCTGCGGACATCGCTGCGATCGAGAAGGACGTCGGCGACCTCGAATTCCGCCGCATGTTCTCCAATCCCCTGGACCCCAACAATTGCTTCATGGACATCCAGTCGGGCTCGGGCGGGACCGAGGCGCAGGACTGGGCGCAGATGCTCGAACGCATGTACGCCAGGTATTGCGACCGCAAGGACTTTCACATGGAGATCCTCGAGGAATCCCCGGGCGAAGTCGCGGGGATCAAGAGCGCGTCGCTGAAGGTGAGCGGCAGCTACGCCTACGGGCAGCTGCGCACCGAGAGCGGGGTGCACCGCCTGGTGAGGAAGTCCCCGTTCGACGCGGCCGCGCGCCGGCACACGTCGTTCGCGAGCGTGTTCGTCTATCCCGAGGTGGACGAGAACATCGAGGTGGAGGTGAACCCCGCCGACCTGCGCATCGACACCTACCGCGCCTCGGGCGCGGGCGGCCAGCACGTCAACAAGACCGATTCGGCGGTGCGCATCACCCATCTGCCGACGGGCATCGTGGTACAGTGCCAGAACGACCGCTCGCAGCACCGCAACCGCGCCGAAGCCATGGCGATGCTGAAATCCCGGCTGTACGAGTTGGAGCTGCGGAAGCTCCAGGCCGAGCACGAGAAGCTCGCCTCCGCCAAAACCGATATCGAGTGGGGGCACCAGATCCGCAGCTATGTGCTCGACCAGTCGCGCATCAAGGACCTCCGCACCGGGGTCGAAAAAGGCGATACGCAGCGCGTGCTCGACGGCGATCTCGATGATTTCATCACCGCGAGCCTGAAGCAGGGCGTTTGAGGTGTCCCGAGCCGAAATGTCATCTTGAGTTGAGATGTCATCCTGAGCGTAGCGAAGGATCTGCTTTTTTGCTTGCTGCAACAGAAGATTCTTCGGCCTCGCGGCCCCAGAATGACAAGCTGTGGAATCCGCTCCATGCCGAAAGGTCAATACTTCGTCTATATTCTCGCTAGCAAGTCCCGCAGACTATATGTAGGGGTAACCAATGATCTGGAACGTCGTGTCTACGAACACAAGCAGAAACTCGCGGACGGATTCACCAGGCAGTATCGCATCGACCGCCTCGTCCACTACGAAGAGACGTCTGACGTCTTAGCCGCGATAGAACGGGAGAAACAGATAAAGGGCTGGCTGCGGGAAAAGAAGCTCGCTCTGATCGAATCCGGCAACCCGACTTGGCGAGATCTAAGCAATGAGTGGTACAAAGGAAACTCAGAGGCGCATTCTCCCCGGAATTCCTCCTGAGCGCAGCGGAGACTCGGGATGAAAGAAGCAGATTCTTCGCTTCGCTCAGAATGACAAGAAAACCCATGAATGACAAACCAGGCAAGGGTGGCCCGCCGGTAAGCGAGCCTACTGATGGCGCCCAACAGGACGAGAACCAGATCATCACCGAGCGGCGCGCCAAGCTCGCCGAGCTGAGGAAGCGCGGCAACGCTTTTCCGAACGACTTCCGCCGCGAGCATCTCGCCGCCGAGCTGCACCGGCAATGGGGTGGAACGGCGAACGAGCAGCTGGAGCCGAAGCACCTCGCCGTGACGATCGCCGGGCGCATGATGCTCAGGCGCGTCATGGGCAAGGCGAGCTTCGCTGCGCTGCAGGACGGAAGCGGCCGCATCCAGCTCTACGTGACGCGCGACGCCGTCGGCGAATCCGCCTACGAGGCGTTCAAGCACTACGACCTCGGCGACATCCTCGGCGCGAAAGGAACGCTGTTTCGGACCAAGACCGGCGAGCTCTCGGTCAAGGCGACCGGGCTGCGCCTGCTCGTGAAGGCGCTGCGGCCCCTGCCGGAGAAATTTCACGGCCTTGCCGACCAGGAGCAGAAATACCGCCAGCGCTATGTCGACCTCATCATGAGCGAGGAGACGCGCGCGGTGTTCCGCATGCGCAGCCGCATCGTGCAATCGATCCGGGAATTCATGACCGGGAAGGGATTCCTGGAAGTGGAGACACCGATGATGCAGCCGATTCCAGGCGGCGCAAACGCGAAACCCTTCAAGACGCACCATAACGCGCTCGACATGGAGCTCTTCCTGCGCGTGGCGCCGGAGCTCTATCTCAAGCGCCTCGTGGTCGGCGGGTTCGAGAAAGTCTTCGAGATCAACCGCAATTTCAGGAACGAGGGCATCTCGACCAAGCACAACCCGGAATTCACCATGCTCGAGTTCTACGAGGCCTATCGCGACTACCGCTACCTCATGGATCTCACCGAGGAGATGCTGCGCGGGATAGCGCAGCAGGTGCTCGGCAGCCTGCAGGTGAGCTACGGCGAGCACACGATCGATTTCTCCAAGCCCTTCGAGCGGCTGAGCGTGCTGGAGGCGATCCGCAAGTTCCACACGGACATCCCCGCCTCGGATCTTTTCACGCGCGAGGGCGTGATCGGGGTGCTAAGAAGACGCGGCATCGATTTCAGCCAGCATGCGGGAGCGGGCCTGGGCGCGCTGCAGCTGCACCTCTTCGAGGAAACTACCGAAGCGCGGCTCGTCCAGCCGACTTTCATCACCGATTACCCGGCCGAAGTCTCGCCGCTCGCGCGGCGCAGCGACGCCGATCCCGAGCTCACCGACCGGTTCGAGCTCTACATCGCCGGGCGCGAGATCGCCAACGGATTCTCCGAGCTGAACGACCCCGAGGATCAGGCAGAAAGGTTCGAGGAGCAGGCCAAGGCCAAGGCGGCCGGCAACGAGGAGTCCATGTACTACGATGCCGATTACGTCCGTGCCCTCGAGTACGGGCTCCCGCCGACCGCGGGAGAAGGGGTCGGCATCGACCGTCTGGTCATGCTTTTCACGGGAAGTCCGAGCATCCGCGACGTGCTCCTCTTCCCGCACCTGCGGCGGGAAATCTGAAAGCGTAATTTCTGCAACATTCTGTTACGTCAACACCGTAGCCTTCCGGGCGTTACTGCGGGTAAGCTCAACCGTCCCCGCAACAAAGGAGAATTTTCCATGGAAGCACAAGCCGCGCGTTCCACTCATCCGCTCCTGATCGTCGCCGCAGTGGCGGTGACGCTTTTCAGCCTCGTCGGGATCGGAGCCATGTTGGGGTGGATTCCGACTTCGGTAGGGAACCAGAGCGGCGCGAGCCCCGCGCCCGTGGCTCAGGCCCCTGCGCAACCGGCCGTTGAAGCGGAACCGGCGAAGCAGGCGGAACATAGACCCGCACCGCATGCGAAGCCGAAAGCCGTCGTGAGACCCGCGCCGCAGGCGGCCGCCGTTCCCCCTCCCCCGCCGCCGGTGCAGGTCGCCACAATCTGCAAGCAGTGCGGCGTGATCGAGGAAATTCGCGAGATCGAGAAACCCGGAGAAGGGTCGGGCGCCGGGGCCGTGGGCGGCGCAGTGGTCGGCGGGGTGCTCGGCCACCAAGTCGGCCGCGGCCGCGGCCGGGACGTCGCCACAGTGCTCGGCGCCATCGGCGGCGGCGTCGCCGGCAATGCGATCGAGAAGAACGTCAAGAAGACCAAGGAATACCAGATCTGGGTACGCTACCAAGACGGCACCAAGGGCATGTTCGTTCAGGCCACGCCTCCGGGCTGGCGCATCGGCGACAAGGTCAAGGTCATCGACGGGCAGATCCAGTCGAACGGCTAGGGAGCCTGAAAGAGTTCAGCGCTTCGCTGAACCGATCCCGGCAAGAAAAGAAAACGCGGGCGATCGCCCGCGTTTTTGTTTTGCCGAATAGAATCGCGGCAATGACCGGTCTCGCCATTGCCCTGGTGCTCGGCGCAGCGCTCATCCACGCGACCTGGAACTACTGGCTGAAGAAGAGCGGCGGGGGCATCGGCTTCGTCTGGGCCTTCGCCGTGCTGTCGGCCTTGTTCTACGCGCCGCTCGCCGCCGCGGTGGTCTGGTTTCAGCATTTCCGCTTTTCCGCTGCGGCGCTTGCCCTCATCTTCGCGAGCGCCGTCCTGCACACGGGCTACTACCTGCTGCTCGACCGCGGGTATCGCTACGGCGATCTCTCCATCGTCTATCCGCTCGCGCGCGCCACGGGCCCGTTCCTTACCGTGCTGGTGGCTATCGCACTGCTCGGCGAGAGCCCTGGGGTCATCGCGATGTGTGGAGCGGCACTGATCATCGGGGGCGCCTTTTTCCTGGCGGCAAATCCGGCGAAGCTGCGCGAGCCGGGCGCCATCCGCGGTGTGGCGTTCGCTGTGCTCACCGGCTGCATGATTTCCGCCTACACCGTGGTCGACAAGCAGGCGGTGAGCGCGGTGTTCGTGCCGCCACTGCTGCTCGACTGGGGCACGAATCTCGGCCGGGTCATCGTCATGGCGCCGCTCGCGCTGCGCCGGCGCAGCGAGGTGAGAGCTGCCTGGATGCAGAAGAAGAAGGCGGTCATCCTGGTCGCGCTGCTTTGCCCGCTCTCCTATATCCTTGTGCTCACGGCCATGGTATTCACCCCGGTCAGCTACGTCGCCCCGGCGCGGGAGATCAGCATCCTCTTCGCCGCGCTGATGGGCACGCATTGGCTGCAGGAAGGCGACGTGCCGCGCCGCATCGCAGCGGCCGCGGCGATGGCGCTGGGCGTGGTCGCGCTGGCGGTCGGGTAGAGATGGAAATCTCTTTCGCCTCGGCGGTCGTCATCCTGCTCCTCGTCACCGATCCGCTCGGCAACATCCCCTTGTTCGTGTCCCTGCTGCGGGGGGTGGAGGAGAAGCGCCGCGCGCGCGTGATCGTGCGCGAGTGCCTGGTCGCGCTGGGCGTGTTGCTGCTCTTTGCGATTTTCGGCAAAACGCTCCTCGATCTGTTCGGACTGTCGGAGCGCTCGCTCAGCATTGCCGGAGGCCTGATCCTGTTCCTCATTGCGCTGCACATGATCTTCCGCAGCGGGCAGGACATCTACGGCGAAAAGACCTCGGGCGATCCCTTCATCGTGCCGCTCGCGATCCCGGCAATCGCCGGGCCGGCGGCCATCGCGACGGTGATCCTGCAGGTCTCGCGCGCGCCGGGGCGGCTGATCGAGTGGGTGGCCGCCGTGGCCATCGCCATGGCCGTCATGCTGGTGACCATGCTCTTCGCCGAGCGCATCAGCAGGTGGCTCGGGGAGCACGCCCTTGTGGCCTTCGAGCGCCTGATGGGGCTGCTCCTGACCGCGATCGCGGTGGAGATGCTGCTCAGCGGGATCGAGGGATTCGTTCGACTGATGCAATCCGGCTAGGACGGTCCGCTCCAGCTCACGCAGGAATGGCGCTGCGGATCGCCGGCAGCATGCGCGCGACGGCCTGACGCCCCTCGGCAATCGCGTAGTCTGCGCGATGATAGTCGAGCAAGCCGAGATGCCCGAGGCGCGGAGTGAGGAGTACGTCGGGCGGCTCGCCCGCAAGGCGGCTGCGCGCGATGCGCACCTGCATGATGTTGATCGATCCCATGAGCGCTTCCAGGAGCGACGGCCGGGCGAGCTCGGGCTCCGCCAGCGGCTCGCTCGGTTTCGCATAACGCGAGAGCACCCTGCCCACGAAGCCTCGCGTGGAGACCTCGGTCGGCGCCCGGTCGTCCTCCCGCACGTAGCGGCCGATGAGATCGGAGCCGATATCGACGGCAACGACGATGTCCGCTCCCATGGCCCGGCATAAGGACACCGGAACCGGGTTCACCACGCTTCCATCGACCAGATAGCGCTCCTCGTGGAGCACCGGCTGGAACAGGCCCGGCACTGCGACCGACGCGCCGACGGCGGTCGATACCTTCCCTTCGCGCAGCCAGATCTCCTGTCCCGAATGGAAGTCGGTGGCCACCGCGGCGAACGGCACGTCGAGCTCCGAGAATTCGCGCTCGACGAACTGCTCGCGAAACACCTCGCGCACGCGCCTGCCCTTGATCAGCCCGCCACGCAGGCCGAAATCCATCAGCTTCAGCATGCGCTTCCAGTCGAGCGACCGAGCCCAGGTTTCCAGCTGATCGAGCCTCCCGGCCGCGTAGGCCGCACCGACCACGGCGCCGATCGAGCAGCCGGCGATCAGGTCTGGCTTGATGCCCGCCTCGTCGAGCGCGCGCAGCACGCCGATATGCGCCCAGCCGCGCGCCGAGCCCGCGCCGAGAACGAATCCGATCCTGGGTCTGCGCGCCACTGTCTAGGCTGGGAACGCGACCCGCATTCGCGTCGGACGGGAGGGTCCCCTTGCGTCCGCGGCCCTGCGGCGCGGAGCGCCGCTCGCCTGCGGACCTTGGACCGCGGACGAGGGAAGGAGTCCGATGCGGATGCGGGTCGCGTGCGTCGTCACATCCGCTCGAAGATCGCCGCGATCCCCTGCCCGCCGCCGATGCACATCGTCACCAGCGCGTAGCGCTTCCCCGTGCGGTGCAGTTCGTAGACCGCCTTTACCGTGAGGATGCAGCCGGTCGCGCCGATCGGGTGGCCGAGCGCCACCGCTCCGCCGTTCGGATTGACCTTCGCCGGATCGAACCCGAGGTCGCGCGTCACCGCCATCGCCTGCACGGCGAAGGCTTCGTTCGATTCGATCACGTCCATGTCGGCGGGCTTCAGGCCAGCCTTCTCGAACACGCGCCTTACCGCCGGAATGGGGCCCAGCCCCATCAGCTGCGGCTCGACGCCCGCGTGCGCGTAGGCGACGAGGCGCGCAAGCGGTTTCGCGCCTTCCCTCTGTGCCGCGGACCTTTCCATGAGTACCACGGCCGCCGCGGCGTCGTTGATTCCCGAAGCGTTGCCCGCCGTCACCGTGCCGCCCTCCTTCTTGAAAGCTGCCTTGAGCTTCTGGAAATCCTCGATCCTGGCATCCTTGCGCACGTGCTCGTCGGTGTCGAACTGGGCCGGTCCCTTTTTCGATTTCACCTCGACCGGCACGATCTGGCTCCGGAAGTGGCCCGTGTCGAGGGCCTTCGCCGCCCGCTTGTGGCTCTCGAGCGAGAAGGCGTCCTGCTGCTCGCGGGTCATGCCGTATTTCGCGGCGATGTTTTCCGCGGTCACGCCCATGTGGCCGTGCCCGAAGGGATCGTGCAGCGCCCCGGTCATGGCGTCCACGAGCTGCGCGTCGCCCATGCGCTGGCCCCAGCGCGCCGCGGGGATGAAATAGGCCGCCCGGCTCATGCTCTCGGCCCCGGCGCCGATCGCCACGTCGACGTCGCCGAGCAGGATGTGCTGCGAGGCGGAAACAATCGCCTGCAGCCCGCTGCCGCACAGGCGGTTCACCGTGAGGCAGGGCGTTCCCGCGGGCAAGCCGGCCTCGATCGCCGCGACGCGCGAAATGTACATGTCGCGCGCCTCTCCGTGGATCACGCTGCCGAGAACGACATGGCCCACCGTCGCCGGATCGATCTTCGCGCGCGCAACAGCTTCCTTCACGCAGATCGCGCCGAGCCGGGTCGGCGCAACGTCTTTGAGCGAGCCGCCGTAGTCGCCGATCGCGGTTCTCACTCCACTGACCAACACCACTTCACGCTGAGCCACGAAAACCTCCAAACGAATATCCAGCAAGAATTGTCATTCCGGGGCGAAGCCCGAAGAATCTCTAACGGTACAGTTCCGCTGAGATCCGTCGCTTCGCTCAGATGACGCTACGCCCGCGGGCGTCGTCCTTCGCGCTTTGGGATGCATCAACTGGCCCCAAAGGTCGTGCGTATCGGACCGCGTCACTCTGACTTCCGCCCAATCCCCGGGCGCGAGCCTGCCCGCGCCTTCGATGTGCACCACGCCGTCGATCTCCGGAGCGTCGGCGGCCGAGCGCCCCGTCGCTCCCTGCGCGTTCGATTCATCGACCAACACGCGGATCGTTTTCCCGAGCTTGCGCTTCAGGCGCCGCGCGCTGATTCTTTCCTGCACCTGCATCAGACGCCCGCGCCGCTCCTCGCGCAGCTCCTGCGGCAGCGCGCCCGGCAGATCGTTCGCGCTCGCGCCCTCGACCGGCGAATAGGCGAAGCAGCCGACGCGATCGAGCTCGGCCTCCTCGAGGAAATCGAGCAGCTCCCGGAACTCGCCCTCCGTCTCTCCGGGGAATCCGGCGATGAAGGTGCTGCGGACCGTGATCTCGGGGCAGATCGAGCGCCAGGCGCGAATGCGCTCCAGATTGTTTTCGCCGCTCGCGGGACGCTTCATGAGCTTGAGGATTCTCCTGCTCGCGTGCTGGAAAGGCACGTCGATGTAGGGAAGGATCTTCCCTTCGGCCATGAGAGGGACGACGGCGTCCACGTGCGGATAGGGATAGACGTAATGCAGCCGCACCCACGCGCCTAGACTCCCCAGCGCAACCGCGAGGTCGGCCATGCGCGTCTTGAGCGGCCTGCCCTCCCAGAAGCCGGTGCGGTACCTGAGGTCCACGCCGTAGGCGCTCGTGTCCTGCGAGATGACGAGCAGCTCCTTCACCCCGGCCTTGACGAGGTTCTCCGCTTCCCGCATCACCTCGCCGATGGGACGGCTCACCAGGTCCCCGCGCAGCGACGGGATGATGCAGAAGCTGCAATGGTGATTGCATCCCTCGGAAATCTTCAGGTAGGCGTAGTGCCGCGGCGTGAGCCTGATGCCCTGGGCGGGGACGAGGTCGCTGAAGGGATCGTGCGGTTTGGGAAGATGCCGGTGCACCGCCGCCATAACTTCTTCGAGCGCGTGCGGACCGGTGACCGCGAGGACCTTGGGGTGCGCGTTGCGGACGACGTCGCCTTTCGCGCCCAGGCAGCCGGTCACGATCACGCGGCCGTTCTCGCTCAGCGCCTCGCCGATGGCATCGAGCGACTCCTGCACCGCCGCCTCGATGAATCCGCAGGTATTCACGACGACGAGGTCCGCGCCGTCGTACGTCGGCGAAGTCGAATAGCCCTCCGCGCGGAGGCGCGTGAGGATGCCTTCGGAATCGACTAGCGCCTTGGGGCAGCCGAGCGAAACGAAGCCGACTTTGGGGGCCGCGGGCATGCTACGCACGCCCGGACAACGAGGAAGACGCGGAAGGCACTGGGGACACTCTATTCAGACTCGGGCGGGACGGCTTCGTTCGCGACCTGCAGGCCTTCTGCCCTGCGGTCTCTAGGACTTCTTTTCTTCGTCCGGCTTCCCGTCCCCGCCCGCCTGGCCCGTGCCTTCGGGCTGCTGCGCGGAGCCGGGTTGCGCGCCGAATCCGGGCATACCCGGGAAACCCGGGAAGGGGAAGCCCGAGAACACGTTGCGCGTCTGGTTCTGCAGCTGCTCCTGCATCTGCAGGAATACGTTGCGGCTCTGTTCCATATATGCCGAAACGAGGTTCTGCATCGCCGGTCCCTGGAAGCTCATGAACTGCTTCCAAAGGTCGTCGTTCATCTTGGAGGGCTCGCCGTAGAGCTTCTGCGACTGCTCCTGCATGCGCTTCTGGATCTCGCTGAACAGCTGCATGTTGCGCTCCAGATAGGCGCCGAGCATGCCCTGCATCGCGTTGCCGTAGGAGCGGATGAACTGCGTGAGGATGTCCGAGGAAAACATCGGAGCTCCTCCCGTCTCCTCTTCCATGATCACCTGAAGCAGGATGGAGCGAGTAAGGTCATCGCCCGTCTTGGCGTCAACGACCTGGAAGTCTTCCCCCTGAAGCACGAGTTTCTTGACGTCGGCGAGCGTGATGTAGGCGCTCGTCTTGGTGTCGTAGAGCCGGCGGTTGGGGTATTTCTTGATCTGTCGGGTGGCTTGCTCGGCCATGGCGAAAACCCTGCCTCAGTTTGAAACAACGTTTGAAACGCGCTTGCTGCGGTGCGACATCATACTCCAGCGCGGGAATCGCATCACGTCACGCCATGTGCTGCCCGCCGTTGATGGCGATATTGGCGCCGTTCACGAAGGCCGCCTCCTCCGAGCACAGGTAGATGATCAGGCCCGCGACCTCCTCGGGCTTTCCCAGCCGGCCTACGGGAATCTGCGGCAGGATCTTCGAATCGAGAATTTCCTTGGGGATCGCCGTCACCATCCTGGTGCCGATGTAGCCCGGCGAGATGGTATTGACGGTCACGCCCTTTTTCGCGACCTCCAGAGCCAGCGATTTGGTGAACCCGTGCATCCCGGCCTTCGCCGCGGAGTAGTTGGTCTGCCCGAACGCGCCCTTCGAGCCGTTCACCGAGGAGACGTTGATCACGCGTCCCCAACCGCGGTCCACCATGCCGTCGCATACCTGCTTGGTCATGTTGAATACCGAATCGAGGTTGGTGCGCAGCACCGCGTCCCAGTCGACTTTGGTCATTTTCCTGAAAGTCATGTCGCGGGTGATCCCGGCGTTGTTGACGAGAATGTCCACCGGTCCGAGAGACTTGACCACGGCATCGACGCAAGCTTTGCAGGAATCGAAATCGGCAACGTCGCAGGGATAGGCGCGGAACGCGTAGCCGCGCGCCTTCATCTCGCTCACCCATTTGTCGGCAATCTTGTTCGAGGGCGAATACGTCACCGCCACTCCGTAGCCCGCGTCCGCCATCTTGGTGCTGATGGTCTCTCCGAGCCCTCCCATGCCGCCCGTGATGAGCGCGAGCCGCCCTCCCATGACTCCTCCTTGGATTCCAGTCGGTGCAACTTCGATTGTGCCTCGGGGATTATTGCACCGATCTGATCCAGGTCAAACCATGTGCAGGCCGCCGTTGATCGAGACGTTCGCGCCGGTGATGTAGCCGGCTTCTTCGGAGACGAGGTAGGCGACGAGGCTCGCGATCTCCTCGGGCTGCGCGAGCCGTCCCATGGGAATCTGCTCGACGATCGATTGCAGAACTTCGCGCTTCATCGCCTTCACCATATCGGTCTCCACGTAGCCCGGGGACACGGTGTTCACGGTCACGCCCTTCTTCACCACTTCCTGCGCGAGCGCCTTGGAGAAACCATGCATGCCGGCCTTCGCCGCCGAGTAGTTGGTCTGGCCGAACTGGCCCTTGAGTGCGTTGACCGAGGAGATGTTGACGATGCGGCCCCAGCCGCGCTCGACCATCCCCTCGATCACCTGGCGCGTGACGTTGAACACGCTGTTCAGGTTGGTGTTGATCACCGCATACCAGTCGGTGGGCGACATGCGCTTGAACACGCCGTCGCGGGTGATGCCCGCGTTGTTCACGAGGATATCGACCGGACCGATGACCGACCCGATCAGGTAGAACATCTCGGCGCAGGATTCGTAGTCCTCGACGTCACCCTCGGCTGCATGGATCTGCAGGCCCTCGCTGCGCATTTTCGCGAGCCAGTCCTCCTTCCGGTCGTAGCCGGGCAGGCACCCTGCCACGACCTTTGCGCCGCTCTTCGCAAGGCGCCGGCACACCGCGGTGCCGATTCCGCCCATGCCGCCGCTCACGAACGCGATGCGCTGCCGGACCGCCCTGTCGGCTTCGCGCGCCGACTCCGCGCTCGTCCGCACATTTCCGTGCTCCACTGCCGTTGTACCCGTCATGTCACTTTGCTCCCGTTTGAACAGCGGCCGGCTACCCCGCGCGTTGCTTCACATAGCGCCCGGGCGCCGGCTCGATTGGCTTGAATTTCGAATTGCCCGGACGCGCGCGCGCCTTCCCGCGCCCCCCGCCGAAGCGCTCGAGCCATTCGCTCCAGTCCGTCCACCAGCTTCCGTTCTTCTCCGTCGCCGCGGCAAGCCAGGCATCGGCACCCGCGGGGAGCGCCGTGCCCGTCCAGAAGCTGCGCTTGCGTTTCGCGGCGGGGTTGATCACTCCGGCGACATGGCCGCTCGCGCCGAGCGCGAAGCGCATCTCGCCCTTCAAGAGCTGCGTCGTCTGGTATGCAGTGCGCCAGGGCACGATGTGGTCTTCACGCGTCGCGAGAACGTAAGCCGGAACCGCGACTTTGCCGAAGTCCACGGGCACGCCCAGCATTTCCGTCCCGCCCGGCTCGCGCAGCCGGTTCTCGAGATAGGCGTTGCGCACGTACCAGCAATACATGGGGCCGGGAAGGTTGGTGGAATCCGCGTTCCAGTAAAGCAGGTCGAACGCGCCCGGGGACTTGCCCTTCAGGTAGTTGTTGACCACGTACGACCAGACGAGGTCGTTTGCGCGCAAGGCCGAGAACACCATAGCGAGCTCCCGCCCAGGCATGAGGCCGCGCTTTCCGATGGCCGCCTCGCGCACGGCGACGCTCGCCTCATCGACGAAAAGCCCGATCTCGCCCGTGTCGGAGAAATCGAGCATAGAAGCGAGAAAAGTGGCGCTCTCCACAGTCTGGTCGCCCCGCGCCGCGAGCACCGCGAGCGCGGCGCCCAGCATCGTGCCGCCGACGCAGAATCCGAGCGCGTTGATCCGCTGCGCGCCGGAGACGGCGCGCGCCACCTCGAATGCCTTCAGCACGCCCTGCGAAAGGTAGTCGTCCCAGGCGAGGTGGCCCAGCTCTTCGGTGATGTTGCGCCAGGAGACCATGAAGACCACGTGGCCCTGCTCGAGCGCATAGCGCACGAACGAGTTCTCCGGCTGCAGATCGAGGATGTAGTACTTGTTGATGCACGGCGGGACCATCACCAGCGGGCGCTCGAATACCGTCGGCGCGAGCGGCTGGTACTGGATGAGCTGCATCAGCTCGTTCTCGAAGACCACGGCGCCCTCGGTGACGGCGAGGTTGCGCCCGACTTCGAATTGCGATTCGTCGGTGGTGGAAATGCGGCCCTTGTGCGCATCTTCCACGAGCCGGCTTATGCCCCGTGTCAGGCTCTCGCCTTTCGTGTCGAGCGCGAGCTTCAGGGCTTCGGGGTTGGTTGCCGCGAAATTCGCGGGGCTCATCGCGTCCACGAACTGGCGCACGATGAAGCGCATGCGATCCTTGGCGCGCGGCTCGCCCTGGAGCGCTTCGACCCAGTCGGCGAGAGTGCGCGAGTTGATGAGATAGCTCTGGCGCAGATAGTCGAACCACGCGTCGCGCTGCCATTCCGCCGCAGAAAAGCGCCGATCGCCCCGATCGGGCAAGGCCACGGGCGCCGCGCTCTCGCCGGACTTGCGGGCGAGCATCGACTGCCACAGCGCCGCGTGCTGCTGAAGGTGGCGCGCCTGCAAGCCCGCGAGCCGGGCAGGATCGACGTTGACGGATTGCAGCGAGCGGCCGAATTCCGAGTCGGGCCGCACGCCGAGTGAACCGAGGAAATTGATCAGGAACGCCTTGGCGGCGTCGGAATGCGGTACGGCGGGAGAGGGACCTTCGGCTGCCATGCCTTCGGGTTCGACGACCCCGTAGTCCTTGAAAGTGCTGGGATTATTGCGCCGCACCATCCACAAGTCAAGGAAGGATTCCCGCAGTGCGGCAGAGCCGGGCTAACTCTCTAGTGCAACGGGGATTTTCAGCTTTCTCTTAGCTTGCTGGAGATAAAATGGCGCAGAAAGTCAGCGGGCGGCCGAGCGCTTCTTCGACGGCTCCTCTCCAGCGCGGCGATGATCCGGCCGGCGTAGTCGCGCCAGCCTGGTTCCGCGCCAAGCTCGCGGAACAGCCCGCTCTTCGCGAGCGCCGCGACCCAATCCTGTTTTTCCGCGGGGGCGGCGGGCGGAAGGTGATGTACGACAACGTTCCGGCCGAAGCGCTCGAGGAATTCCGCCGGCTGCGCGCCAAGCAGGCCCAGGCTCGAACAACTGGACAAATGGCTCGCACGCCCCGACCCGCGATACCCGGTGCATGGAACGGGTCTACACTGATCGCAAGCAAGATCGAGTTCAAGCGCTCGGTGATCCGCCTGCAAGGGACCACTGCCAATCGGGATACAGTGGCTCAAACCTTCGATCTGCAGATCGCCGCCAGCAGCTATATGGTCAAGATCGAACTCGACTCGCTGACGAGCGGCTTACTGCCCGCGGACGGACTGGCATGCGTGCAGGTCCGTGGTCAGCGCAAGGTCGCGGGCTCGCTCGTCGTGACTGCCGGTGAGATCAACACGCCCTGCAGCAACAGCAACCGGCACTTCATCCAGGCGCCGGTCGAGGCCGAGGCCCCCGAAAACAGCAT